>DATNBP010000201.1:0-19256 GCA_035572015.1 Puia sp.
ATTTTGTCGTTAAAGGCATTCTGCATTGGTATAACTTTGCGGAAAGATACAGACGGTTATGGCATTTACCAACCCCGAGTCTTCCCCGCTCCGGATCCTGGTCATCGGCAGGGACCCCAAAATCCTCCAGGTGGTCCTCCGGCTGCTCAATACCCACGCTTCAAAAGCTTACCATGCGGTCGGAACTACCGACGCGGACCAGGCGCGCTCACTCTTCGCCGACAGCGACATCGGCCTCGTGCTCCTGACCAACGGCATCGACGCGGCTACCGAGGCCTCCCTGCGGGAGGAATTCGCCATCCGCCGGCCCGGCGTCCCCGTCCTTCAGCATTACGGCGGCGGCAGCGGGCTGCTTTTCGGTGAGATCGCCGCGGCTACCGGGCGCCATAGACAAACAAAAGACACCCATTGATCAAGGAAGCGTCTCGCCCAACAAAGAGCCCCGCCGGACGGCGGGGCTGGATTCAAATAGTCATTGAATTGTAAAACAACGGGCTTGGTCCCGAAGGCTATTTGCCACTGCTCTGGTATTCCGGATGATCCATATCATCCGACGAGGAACTACCCGGAGCCGGCTTGGCCTGCTGCGTGCCGTTCTGGTCGTTTTTCCGGGGCTCGCCATATCTGTTCCGCATTTGTGCATTGTAGAAGTCATGCCTTGCCTGCGTGACCGCTGCATCGCGTTTCTGCTCCAGCTCATTGATCTTTTGCTTCTTTTCACTATGCGTCAGGGCTTTGTCATGTTTAACATCCTTGATCTGCGCTTTGTAGTCGCTCCTGATCCCGCGGATTTCTTCGTCCAGGGCAAGCGGCATCGGGCCGCGGCCATAGTAGTAGGGCGGATATGCGGTCGGATAATACCAGGGTCCGTACCACCCGGGGACCCCCCAACCATATCCATAATCGAGGCCGAAGCCCAGGCCCCAACCCCATCCGCCATAAAACCCCGGCGAATAGTATACTCTTGGCGCATAGTAGTGCGGGTGATAGGAATAGCTGTGGTACCCGCCGTGAAACCCGCCGCCCACATAACCGTGACCGATGGAACCTCGCTGGGCCGAGGCGCCGCAGGCAAGGCCAAGCGAAACTAACAGAATGAATATCGGTTTCATAATTGAGAGTTTAATGATCGTACTATATACCTTATAGACGCATAAGACAGGCCATAGTTAAATCTGTATTTCGCTTATAACTAATCTATAACAATGCCTTTTCGAGCCATCCGAACGCTCCGCGGGGGTAGGGTCCGCGCCCTGGCCGGCATCCCGGAAAGTAGAAGAAAACCCCTACGCATAAAAATTAAGGTCAATGGGTATAAAATACAAGTTCAATGCAACCGTTTACAGAAGGACCTGAAAATAAATCGATAGTAATTCGTTAAGCTCTGAAACCCAAGCCGATGCTATCCTTACCCCAGCATGCCTTGTCGTTGATAATCATACTCCTGACCGCAGGGGGGCTGATCTATTTTACCGTTCGTCTCATCCGGCGATGCCAATTGCGTATCAGACAGCTTGAGCAGCAGGTCGAGCACCGCACGCGCCAGGCCGAACAGGCACTCCACACGAAAGATCTGTTCCTGACCAATATGAGCCACGAGATCCGCACGCCCATGAACGGGCTCCTTGGCATGGCCTCCCTGCTCGCCCAAACCTCTCTGAATAAGGAACAAACCGGGTATGTAGACAATATTCGCGCTTGCGGCGACACGCTGCTGACGGTCATCAACAATATCCTCGACTTCACCGCGCTCGAAACCGGGAAGATCACGCTGGATGAAAAAGTGGCCGATCTCCGGACCTTACTGGACGAGGTCATGGAACAATTCACCGCGCGCGCGGCCAAAGCCGGTATCGTCCTGCAACTCGACATGTCGAACGATGTTCCTTGCCGGGTCATCATCGACCTCGGCCGGCTTCGGCAGATCCTCATCAACCTGATCGGGAACGCGGTCAAGTTCACCCAGCAGGGCCAGGTCACGATCCGCGTGTCCCGCGCGGACCAGCGCAGGCTCGCGACAAAGGGAGAACAGATCGGTCTCGCCTTTGAAGTGGCGGACACCGGCGCCGGCATCGACGCCGGGCACCTGGAGCAACTACGGGTATTCTTTTCACGGACCGATCCGGCCAGCCGCCCGATCGGCAGCACCGGGCTTGGGCTGATCCTATCCGACAGGCTGGTCCACCTCCTGCATGGCCGGATCAGCGTGAGCAGCACGCCGGGCGCGGGGTCGCAGTTTAGCTTTACGGTGCTCGCGAAGCCGGCTCCGCAGAAAGCCGTGCCGTCTACCGCCGAAACCCTTCCCAGGCTGGCGGAAAAATACCCGCTCCGGATCCTGCTGGCCGAAGACAACCCGATCAACCGGCAGCTCGCCGTCCTCATCCTTGACAAAATGGGGTATTCCTGCGGCGTGGCCGAAAACGGAAAGGAAGTACTCGACCAGATGCAGAAGGAGCCCTTCGACCTGATCTTCATGGATATCCAGATGCCGGAAATGGACGGTCTCGAAGCTACCCGCCGTATCCGCCGCGGCAGGGGCAAACAGCCTGTCATCATCGCCATGACCGCCAACACGACACGGCAGGACCGCGACGACTGTATAACCGAGGGCATGAACGACTTCCTCAGCAAGCCGGTCCACCTCGACGAACTGATCCGCATGATGGAGACCTGGGGCCAGACGATCAATGGCGCCCGCCAGCTCGCCGCTTCCTAGTACATTCGCTCAACCGTCCCGTGGGCCGCTTCCTAATCCTTTTTCATCAACGCTTCGACCGCCGCCTCGAGCTGCTGGTCCCGGCCTTTTGCCAGAACGTCGGGCTCGTTCCTGACCCGGATATCCGGCTCGAGCTGATGTCCTTCCTCAAAATACCCCTCCGGTGTTCTCCACCCGCCCATCGGATTGCCGTAATAGAGTTTAGGATCGATCTGCAGCTCCCACCACACAAAAGTGCCCGTTCCCGGTACCGGCATCCCCAGCGTCTTCCCGATATTCTTCAGTTTGTAGGCCGCGGGGAAAAGATGCGCATCGGAATAGTCGCCCTCTCCGATCAGTACGATCGAGGGCTTGATCCATTTGTCCGCCGGCTCATAACCGACATATTGCCCGTGGGGGATCACATCGAAATACTTTTTTCCGCTCAGGAAATCGGACAGTTGCTCGTGGATGTTGCCGCCGCCGTTGAACCGGGTGTCCACCACCAGCGCTTCCTTCCCGATATTCCTCCCCAGCGCTTCCTCGAAGACGACGCGCATGCTTTCATCGTTCATGGACCGTACATGCACATAGCCGATCTTGCCGCCCGACAGCGAATCGGTTTCCTTTCGCCGGGCCTCCACCCAGCGCTTGTATTGAAGCTCGTCCTCCTCGTTTTGCGAGACGGGCTTCGTGGTCTCTTCCCACCTCGAGCCGGTGGCGGGGTCGTACATCGACAACAGGACCAGCTTGTCGGCTTTGCGGTTCAGGTATTTGTAATGGTCGACCGTGTCCGTGACGGCCATCCCGTCGATCTTTTCGAGAATGACGCCCGGATGGATCTTTTCGGAGTGCTTGTCAAGGGGACCGCCCGCGATGACCTCCGCGATCTTCAGTCCCGGCCCCTTGTATCCGTAATCATAGTAAATCCCCAACGAAGCGGTTCTGTCGCTCGTGGCCGTGGCGGATCCTAAGTAACCGGACCCCGTGTGGCTCACATTCAGCTCGCCGAGCATTTCGCTCAACATCTCCGCAAAATCATAGTCATTGTTGATATACGGCAGGAATTTCCGATAGACTTTGTAATAATAGTCCCAATCCACATGGTTGAGATCGACGACGTAGAACTTCTCCTTGATCTGGCGCCAGGCATGGTCGAAGATATACGCCTTCTCACCCGCTTCATCCAACACCATTTCCCCGCTGATCCCCACCGGCCCGGTCTTGCCGCTTTCCGCATCCACCTTGGTGATCCGGCCCTCCGACAGCACAAAGATCGATTTCCCGTCTGCTGACATTTCCATGCTCGCGTTGCGGGCGCCCAGCCTGGCAAAAAGTTTGGTCTCCCGCGTCCTGGTCTCCGTCATCCAGAGATCGTAGCCCTTCTCGAAGCGCGTCAGATAGTATAATTTCTCTCCGTCTTTCGACAACAGCCAGTCCGAGGCATCCGACGTGTGGGTGGTGAGGCGAAGTTTCCGATCGGTCAGGTGATCCCGGTCGATCGCGATCTCCTTGACCGTGGAATCCTTTTTGGCCTTCGCCGTGTCCTTGCCGCCTTTTTTCTTATCCGCTTCTTCCTTCTCTTTGGCCTCCGCTTCCTTTACCAGCGCCAGATCCTCTTTGGACAGTTTGAACCGGTCGAAAGCGTCCTTGGTAAAGAACATACCAAACACATCCGCCGTCACCGCGTTGCCGGCCTGCTGGCGGGTACCCTCACGGTCCGAACCCCAGATCATCATCTTACCGTCCATCGACCATTTGGGGGCCACGTCATCATAACCGCTAAGCGTAAGGTTGACGACGGCCGATCTTCCGTCCGCGGCGACAAGGCCCACCTCGGGAGTCATCACGCGTTCGGGCGGCCCGAATTGCACGAGGAACCACTTACTGTCCGGCGACCATTGATAATATTGGTCTCCATCCGCATAGGAATAATTTTTGTCCGCCGGCAGCACGACCCTGGATCTCTTACTGGCCAGATTGATCACCTTCAGCGTCGTCCGGTCTTCGAGATAGGCTATCTCTTTCCCGTCCGGCGAAAACGAGGGCTGGAATTCCTCTGCCGGGGTCGCCACCACGGTCTCCTCCTTCAATACCGTGCTCGCATAAAAATAGGGTTCCTCCTTCCGGCTGATGCTCATCGTATAGATATTCCAGTTCTTGTCTTTTTCAGCGGCATAGACCAGGGTCCGCCCATCCGGGCTCCAGCCGACGCTCCGCTCCTGCCAGGGGGTGTTGGTGACGCGTTTGGTGATCCCGCCATCGACCGAGGTCACAAAGATCTCCCCCCGGAACACAATGGCGATCTCCTTCCCGTTGGGGCTGAGCTTCATCTCCGTCACACCGCCGTTCACGGGCAGCACCTTCTCGATCGCATCGCGGCCGTCCTCGGCGATCCGGATCGCAACCTTCTGCGGCTGACCGTCCGGCCGCTGCGTATAGATCTCGCCGTCATACCCGTAACACAACGTGTTGTCATTGGCGACGGTGAGGAACCTGACCGGGTTGCGGGAAAAATGCGTGAGCTGCGCCGGCTTGTCAGGGGCCTCGAGGCTGCCGCGATAGACATTCATCGTCCCGTCCTGTTCACTCAGGTAATAATAGTCCCGATCGTTCGGCGCGATCACGGGGCTGCGATCCTCCCCCTTGTAGCTCGTCAACTGGCGGAACTTCTTCGCGCGAAGGTCATACAACCAGATATCCCGGGTGATGGCCGAAGTGTGATGCTTCCGCCATTCATTCTCATATCCCTTTTGATCTTCGAATATCAGTTTGTCTCCTGCCGCGTTCTCTTTCGCCCCCGGCGTCGGGATCGCGAGCACCTGCCCGACACGGCCGCCCCGGACCGGTACGCTGTACAATTCGGGCAACTCGCCCGGGAATTGAGCGTTCGTTACGAGGTCCTGCCGAAAGGCCGTGAACAGCACGTGCTGATCGTCGCCCGTAAAACCAGTGGGGACTTCCCGTCCTGAAAAATAGGTGAGCCGCTTTGATGCTCCGCCGCCCGCCGGCATCACGAACACGTCGAAATTGCCGTACCTGTCCGATGCAAAAGCAATCGACTTTCCGTCATGCGACCATACCGGCGAGAATTCGTAAGACTCGCTGATGGTCAGCGGGACCGCCGTTCCACCCTTCGACGGCACCGAATAAATGTCCCCCTGGTAGCTGAACAATATCGTCTGCCCGTCGGGGGAGATAGCCGGATACCGCATCCATAACGGCGTTTCCTGCGCGGACACCAGCGCCGTGGAGATCGCTAATGTTAAGAGAATAATAAGAATACGTTTCATGAGCAATCAATTTTTGTGTTTGGTTATCATTTGGGGTTGCCGTATATCTATTTGGTTATCAGTTTTATCGATCCGCTTTCGTGGTATTTGCGATAATGCGGACCCGCCAAACTGAGCTTGCCCGTGCTTTTTGTTGGTTATATTTTTGTAGCGTCATCCTGCCAGGGACGCTCCGCCATCAGATTTGCCTGCCGCCGAATTGCTTCGCCACAACATCGCTGCCATCCCTGATCATTTTTAAACGCAAAGCAAAAATTAAGAATATTATGAACACCAACACGAAAAACCACGCAGTAAAAGTAATCGCAGTTGCCTTCTCCGCAGCCCTTTTCTTCTTTGCCTCCCCACTTACCACGATGGCAAACGAAGGCGGCGCAAAAAAGGCCCCCTCGCTTGACAACCCCCAGGTCTCCGTTACCTTCCAGGGTGTGAAGCAAGACGCAGTCGTCTTCAAGGTCGACTACGAAAACCCGACGGGCAACCAGTTCTGGCTCATCATCAAGAACGATAACGGCGACGTCGTCTATCACCAGCGGTTCAGCGATGTACATTTTTCCAAGACGGTCTTCTTCCAGAACACCGACACGGACATCAACCCGACCTTCGTTATCCGCAATGGCAACTCTGACGTCGTCCGCCATTTCCAGGTCAATAAGGTCATCACCGAGACAACCGTAGTGACGGGTCATTAAACCAATTGTTACAATCATACCTTCTTAAAACCGGGCTGTGGGAAACCACAGCCCAAATTTTTTGCCCCCGCCACGCCGCCGTTCGCCGCCTCTCCGCCGCCGCTCACCGAACTTATCGATAAATTTGCCGCCCGCCTATTGTCCGGCCACGCATAACTGGCTACCTTAGCGCGCATGAACACTTCAACCGACAATCCTGTGCTCCAGGTGGAGAACCTGGACATCTTTTACGGTAAATTCCCCGCCGTAAAGAAAGTCTCGTTCGAAGTCCGCCCCGGGGAGATATTTGGCCTCCTGGGTCCGAACGGCGCCGGAAAAACGAGCACCCTCAGCGCGGCCGAAGGCCTCATCAAGGCGACCTCGGGCTCGATCCGCGTCGCGGGCTACGACATCCGCCGCCAGCCGTTGTATGCCCGAGCCTGTATGGGGGTCCAGTTGCAGGCCACCAGCTTCCAGCCCGAGCTGACGGTCGGCGAGATCATCACCCTCTATGCCGGCTTATACGGCGTAGGCATGACCCCCGAAAAACTGCAGGCCATCCTGCGTGACATCAAACTCGAAGACCATATCGCCAAGCGCTTTGGCCAGCTCTCCGGCGGCCAGCAGCAGCGCGTCTCCCTGGTGATCGCCACCATTCACAACCCGCAGCTCGTCATGATGGACGAGCCGACGACGGGTCTCGACCCGCAGTCCCGGCGCCAGTTATGGAAGAGGATGGAAGCGATGCGCGACAAAGGCCACGGCATCCTTCTCACCACTCATTCGATGGAGGAGGCCGAATCGGTTTGCGACCGGATCGCCATCATTGACCACGGCCGTATCCTCACGACCGATACGCCGCAGGCGATCATCGACGACAACCGCGAGCGTCCCGAAGTGATCGCCGCATCGAGAAAAGGCAAAATAACATTGGAGGACGTCTTCATCGGCCTGACGGGTGATGAGGTGCGCGCCTGATACCGGACCCGACTCCGCTTTATTCAAACGATCCCTAAAAATGTTCAAACATATGTCTACGACCGCCGCTTCCCCCGCCATGACGCTTTCCGCCCTCGATCTGCCCGCACCCCGCGTGCTGCCTTCCCCGGGCAAGGTCTTTCTTTCCCTCTTCAAGGCAGACCTTACCACGCAATGGCGCAACCGCCGCGCGTCCGTCATGGTCGTCCTGCTGCCCGTCGTCATCGTGATGTCGTGGAAAGCGCTGATTGATAAGGTTGGCGGCGCGTTTGTGCTTTCCAACGCGGCCACCCTTGGCCTGAATGCCATCGGTCTCATGGGCTATACCAATTCGGTCGCCAAGGACCGGGAAAAAGAGATCTTCCAACGGCTCCGGGTAGCTCCGGCGGCGAACTGGACGATCATGGGAAGCCGGCTTGCCGTCCAACTCGTCATGATCGTCATCATGACCGCTATCGTGATGGTTGTCGGATACCAATACGATCACATCGTCCTCACCCCGTTGGGCTATATTGCCGGGCTGCTTGCTTCGGTTGCCGGCGGCGCCATTTACCTGGCACTGGGTCAGGCGATCGTCGGCAGGATCAAGAATGCCGAAACGGTCACCGCCACGAGCCGCCTGGTCTATATCGCATTTATCATGGTCGGCATGTTCGGCGAACTGGGGATGCTGGGAAAGTATTTCGACGAAGCCACTCCCTATACGCCCTATGGCACCGTGAAGACCATCGTCTCCGACGCTATGGTCCCCGCGCACTGGAGCCACGACAGCACGATCGCGCTCCTCCTGACGCTCGGGTACACCGTCGTCTTTGCATATGCCGGGATCCGCTGGTTCAAATGGTCTTCAAAAAGCTAGTCTATAAACAGAAATTAGCCCCGATCGTATAGAACTGCCGCCCGTCCGACATCGGCCCGTCCCCATATACTGCATCCTTTGAACCGAAACCGGCAAGCGCCGCGAATACCTCCAGCGATCGGTTTTGCGGCAAATGGAACCGGTAGCCCGCATAGAGATGAGGTATGTAAATGACGGTGTGCCTTCCATAGATCCCGCCGGACTGAGTCATTACGCCGGTATGATACAGCAGGTCCAACCCCGCGGTAAAATCCTTTACCTGCAACCGGTTTACCCAACCGCCGGTAACCGACCACGGATCCGGCGCGATGTCTCCGGCATCGGAATACCACGTGAAGGAGTCGGCCGGGTCCATCTTGCTGCGCAGCATGGTCAGGTTGAGCCCCACTTGCCATCTTACGGGCCCGGCGTCTATAACCTTCACCCGGATATCCGCATGATGGAGCGTCGCCGTCCATGTCGGCAAAACGTAATCCGGTTGCCCGCTCCCTGAATATATTAATCCGTTGGCGGTGGCGATCCGCCGCTCAAAGGTGTAGCTGGCCTGGAATCTGCCATGCCACCCAACGTAGGTGGCTCCTGCTTCCCAGATCCAATAATTCGGCGGCGCCAGGTTTCCGCCAGGTGCCGGCGGCAGTCCGCCGGAGGAGCCCGTAAAGATCGGACTCAAAGACAGAAAGGGCTGCGGATACTCAAGACCCGCCAGCATATAGCTCTCATTCGACGGCTCCGCCCTGCTTGCTGCAGACACAAAGAGTTTGAGACTTGCACCGCCGGTCCCTATGCCCCGCGTTCCCGATCCCACCGAAGCAGCCGACCCCGCCGCAGCCGATCCTGCCGCATCCGACCCCGCGGCATCCGACCCCGCCGCATCCGCCCCCGCGGCGGCATCACGTCCCAGCCGGAGCAGATCCAGCGTGACCGAACCGAACGGGTAGACCTCCCGGCCGTTGTTCGTCAGCGACATCTTCCCACCGGGATGCGTCATCGCACCCGCAACGATATCGAGCGCTTGCCCATAGTTTATGTCCAACTCCGGCGTAACCAGGAAAACACTGTTCTTGATCAGCGATTCGACTTGGGCAGCGCCGCCATTGTAGAATTCGAACACTCTTTGCTGGTCCGAATAATGCTCGTACGACACATTGAGTTCCGGCCTGATCACCCAGTTGCCGGCGGTTGCCGCATAGCTGAGCCGGTCCCGGAACCAGAGATGATAATTCTTGGTGGCGACTGAAAAATACAAAGACCCGGAATTGGGTTGTTGCGATACGACCGAAAGGCTGCTTTGCGAAAAATTGGAGTGTAAATAGGTGCCCTGGAGATCGTTGATCAGGCCTTTCGCCCAATGTCCTTCCCATTCCAGATGCGGCAGGACGAAATGCTGGTGCGCCTCCACCTGGTCGAATTCGGAACCGCCTTGCGCCGTGCTGTCCAGATTCTCCTTTTGCGTCTGGGGGGTGTAATTCATGGTCAGCGCGATCCGGTTCTGGTCGTCAGGCCTCCAGTCGAGATAGCCGTTCAACCGCCAACGATCGTTACCCGGCGGTGTCACGACAGTTTGATCGCCGTTCGCATAAGGCTGCACGTCCCTGATAAAATTTGCAGAACCGCCAAAACTAACTTTGCCCAGGTTGCGATAGCCGCTCACGTAGTAATTGTGGAACAAAGCCGTGGTCGTGGTATACTCCGATCCCGTCGCACCGACGACACCTGTCTGCGCCGAGGCGCAAAAACCTCCCGGCCCCCTCCCGCGTTTTGTCCGGATCAACACCAGTTCCCCCTGCCCCGGCGCGGTCCCGATCGTAGCCGCGGCATTTTCAACGATCACCACCTCCTCGATATCGTGGATGCTATAGGCATTGACGTCCGTCACCGGGTTGCCGTCCACTACATATTGCAGGATACCGGGTTTGGAATACGCTCCGTACGCCCAGGCCGCGATCGCGGTGCTCAGGTCCGAAAAGGGCATTTTTTCAAGGTCGGCGCCCCGGATCGTGATCTGCTGCGTAAATGCTTTATTTAAAGTGAGATAGCCCAGGTCGAGGTGGGTGCTGTCGTGCTGGGCGTACAGGGGCTGCATGGCGCAGCAACACAAGACCAGTGCAACAAATGGTCTAATGGTTTGTTTCATAAACAGTGCGTTTCGACTGTCAAGATATAGTTAATCTACGTCCGATCCAAACCGCGGAGCCCGATCTGTCGTTTATGTAGTGTTAAAAAGAACTTTCATGAAATATTCCAGCTTTATCGCAGCCATTTTGCTCTTTGCCTTTACCATCCCTGCGGCGACCCCCGCGACGGCCCAATCCAGGAACGTCAAATATCCCGATCCCCCGGTTGCTTCGCCCCACACCAAATACCAGGAGACATTCACGGACGCCCAATGGAAGGCGCGGCTCACGCCGGATCAATACTATATTTTGCGGGAGGCCGGGACAGAACGGGCCTTTACTGGCAAATACGATCATTTTTATCAAAAAGGGACCTATTATTCGGCCGCTTCGCTGCAGCCTGTGTTTAGCTCGGACACAAAGTTTGACAGCCATACCGGGTGGCCCAGCTTTTTCGCGCCTATCAACCCGGACGCCGTCCGGCTCGTCCTCGATCAAAGCGACGGGATGACCCGGTGGGAGGTCGTCGATTCCAAAACCGGCTCGCACCTGGGGCATGTTTTTGACGACGGGCCCGCGCCAACCGGCAAAAGATATTGCATGAACTCCGCCGCCCTTATCTTTGTGCCCGCAGGCGGTACGCCGCCCACGAGGTCTAAACCCTAACGCAGCGCAGCACCCGCCGCGTTCCCGCCGGCATGCAATTCCGCGTCCCCGGCAACACGAACCTGCATTCTTCAGTCAAAAGCCACGCAATTCCAATATGAAACACGCCCTTTTCACCTTTTGCGCCATTTTCTTTCTCGCTGCCTGCGGGCAGACCCAGTCAACCCTGCAGATCCCGGACAAAATCCCCGGGCCGCCTTCCCCCCACGAACAAGTTGCCGATTTTGCCGAGGGCTGCTTCTGGCATGCGGAGATCGTTTTCCAAAGCCTTGCCGGCGTGCGCGATGCCGTATCGGGCTTCGCGGGCGGCACGGCCCCCAGGCCGAGCTACGAGGACGTCTGCACCGGGACGACCGGCCACGCGGAAACGGTGCAGGTATACTATGACCCCGCGAAAATCTCCTTCGCCACCCTGGTCAAAGCCTTCTTCGCCAGCCTCGACCCGACCGAGCTGAACCGCCAGGGCAATGATGTCGGCACCCAGTACCGGTCGATCATTTTCTATCGCACGCCCGCGGAAAAAAAGATCATCGATGACGAGATCGCGGCGCTCACCTCGCAACACAAGTTCTCCGGCAAGATCGTCACCGAGGTCCAGCCCTTCAAGGTCTTCTATCCCGCGGAGGATTATCACCAGGAATACATCAAAAATCACCCCGGCAATCCGTACGTCCGGGCGGTTTCGATCCCCGACTATCTCGAGTTCAGAAAGAATTTCCCCGGGCCGTATAAGGCGGGTTGAGCGCCCGTCACCACCCGATCCCATAATCCTCCCCGTTATTGCTGCTCCCGCCCCAGAACGTCCCGTGTTTCGCGTCCAGCATGATCGCATTGATCGGTCCGCTCGTCCGTTCCCCAAACGTTGTGATGTAGCCCATCTTCCTCAGCTCCCCCCACACATACGGCGGCGTCACGCTACCCAACAATATCCTCCCCGGCCTCGGCCGTCTGTCTTCCAGGCGTTCACCGCCCAGCGACAGCCATAACTGGTCCGTATTGATATTCGGTGCCTCAGCCGCCTGCTGCGGCGTCATCCCGAACTCGACCACATCGAGAAAGAATTGCAGCAGGTTCTGGTCCTGCGTGTCCCCGCCCTGGACGCTGAAACACAAGAACGGCTTCCCCCCTTTCAACGCCAGCGTCGGCGTCAGCGTTACCCGCGGCCGCTTGTGCGGCGCAACGACATTGAAGGGGTCGAGGATCGAATCCAGCACAAAGCTTTGCATCCGCTGGCTCATCCCGACACCGGTATGTCCGGCCACCACCGCGGGAGGCCAGCCGCCGCTGGGTGTCACCGAGATCACCCAGCCTTCCTGATCCGCCGCCTCGATACTCGTCGTGCCCCGCCACAATCTATCGTGATAGAGCGCCTCGTTCATCACCCCCGGCGGCGTATGATCGAAGGCCATATCGTTCGCCTGCGGACGGCCCGTTGTCGAAGCCTTCACCAGATCCCCCGCGAGGGGCCCCACCCCGCTATTCATCGACCCGCTTGCAGACGGCATGGCCCTTCCCGGTGCGCCGCCCGATGCAATCATGGCAGCCCGCTGCTTCAAAAGCGCTGTAAAGGGGTTGGTCCTGCCCTCGTACGGATAGGGGTCCCCGGGGCCCATCGCCGGATCGTTATGGTCGGGCAGGATCAGCGCGGCCCTCGCCCTGGCATAGTCCTTGCTCAACAGACCCTTCATCGGCTGGCCGGTATTCGCATAAGGATCACCGTAATAAAAGTCCCTGTCCGCGAACGCCAGGCTCATCGCCTGGTACACCGTGTTGATATACCGCGCGCTGTTGTAGCCCATGTCCCGGAGATTGAAATTCTCCAGGATATTCAGGGCCTGCAGCATGGCGGGGCCCTGTGTCCATTGCTGAAGTTTGTATACCTCGACGCCTTTGTAATCCGTGTGGAGCGGCTCTTCCTCGACCGGCTTCCACTGGGCGAGGTCGTCCATCGTGATCAGACCGCCCTGCTCCTGGCAACCCCGCACGAACTCACGGGCGATATCGCCTTTATAGAACCTGTCCATCGCAGCGTAGATGGCTTCCTTGCGCGTCTTGTGATGCTTCAGCGCATCCTGCTCGGCTTCCACCATCTTCGACAAGGTGTTATATAGATCCTGTTGCACAAAGATCTCCCCTGCCTCGGGCGCTTCGCGCTTCTCGCCGGCATGCGGGAGAAAGATCGCTTTGCTGTACGGCCATTGTTCGAGGCGTCGTTTGTTCCGTTCGAAGTCGTTGGCGGTCTGTGCCTCGATGGCATAGCCTTTGGCCATCTCCATCGCGGGAGCAAGCACCTGTTTCAGGCTCATCGTGCCATACTCCGCCAGCATATAGCAAAGGCCGCCCGGCGTCCCCGGTGTTACGGCTGCCAGCGGTCCGTACTCCGGCGGGAAATTATATCCCTTGCTCCTGAAGAAAGCAGGCGTGGCTCCCGTCGGCGCCCAACCGAGCGCGTTGATGGCGATCACCTTCCCGGTTTTCGGATTGTAGATAAGCGCCTGGGTCTCCCCACCCCAGGTCAGCACGTCATGCATGGTGCAAACCGCGCCGAGCATGGCGCAGGCCGCATCGATGGCGTTCCCGCCCTGCTGAAATATTTGGGCGCCAGCCTCCGCGGCGAGTGGCTTACCCGTTACGGCCATCCAATGGCTGCCATGCAGCGGCGGCTTCTCCGTTTGCTGGGCGCGGGCTCCCGCGGCCAAAACGATGCAAGCCATCAAAATTTTACTTGCCCGCGTCCACATCTTTCAAAAATTTTATCAGTCCCGGAAAATAATGTTGCTGGTCGTCCCACATGTCGCAATGGCTGCCCTCGGGGCAATACAGGTATGACCCGTGCTGCACCTGCTTGCTCATCCACTCCATATATTTCGGGTCCATCGTATCGAACTCACCGCCGATCATGAGCGTGGGCACCTTGATCCTTGCCAGGTCCTTCGACCGGTCCCATTTGATCAGCCGGCCGCCGGTCTTGAATTCGCTCGGCCCCTGCATACTGACGTAGATACCCTTGCTGAGATGGCTAAAGCCCCGCACGACCGGCTCCGGCCACGGCACCACGCGGCAGAGGTGCTGGTTATAGTACTCGTTGATCATGAGGTTTTCGTAGACCGGGTCTTCATATTGTCCCCGCGCCTCATACGCCTCCAGCGAATCGACCAGCGACTTCCGCATTTTTGACCGCAGCACCCCATTGTATTTCTCATATTCGGGCATGCTCGCCATCATATTGGAAATGACCAGCCCTTTCAGGTTGTCCTGGTATTTCAGCGCGTATTCCATCGCCAGGATGCCGCCCCAGGAGTGGCCCAGCAAATAAAAATTGTCCTTGTTCAGTCCGAGCGCCTGCCGCACCTGCTCCACCTCTTCGACGAAATGCTCCGGCGTCCACAGGCTGCTGTCGTTGGGATGATCGCTATTCCCCGACTCCAGCTGATCGTAATAAATGAACTCGATCCCTTCCTGCGGCAGAAAGTTCTCGAACGACTCGAAGAATTCATGCGTTCCACCCGGTCCCCCATGTAGCAGGAGGACCTTGATCCGCGGGTTATAGCCGAACCGCTTCGTCCAGACATGGAA
Organism: Puia sp.; assembly: GCA_035572015.1. Lineage (GTDB taxonomy): Bacteria > Bacteroidota > Bacteroidia > Chitinophagales > Chitinophagaceae > Puia. The sequence goes on from DATNBP010000201.1 coordinate 14,853, forward strand.
TTTGCCCCTGGGCGTGCTGATCTCTACCATCCTGATGTTACCGGTCTGAACGCCCGAATCCTGCCTGGTGAAATAATCGGTCAAAGCGGACCCGGTCCCGGTGGGTTGCCCGCACGCGGTCAGCAGGCATAGCGCGGCCAGGACGAAGGCCGGTGTCATTGGCAATCTCATATGCAATCGATTTGATGACTTAAGATACGCCTCTTTCGCCCTTTGGAGCCGCCCTCGACCGCCATCCGAATACTCACTTTTTGCGTAGTGTTGTTTCAAGCCGCATACTTTGATACATTCACCGCGGAACAACACAGTACGTCATGCGAAAAATCGCTTCCCTCCTGGTCGTCGTGATCCTGAGTGCGATCACCTGCACCGAAGCCCAAACGAGCCAACCCGCCGCAGCCCCCCAATCTGCCAAACCCGCCGCTCAGCCGAAATACCCGAACCAGACCGAGGGTGATTTCAAAATTAGCAACTTTCCGTTTCAAAGCGGCGAAACCACGCTCCCCGTGCTGAACATACACTATATTACCCTCGGGCAGCCGCAAAGGGACAAGACTGGGAAAGTGACCAATGCGGTCCTGATCATGCACGGCACGACCGGCAGCGGTGAAAATTTTATGGGCGCCTATTTCGCGGGCCAACTCTTCGGACCCGGCCAGTTGCTCGACGCATCAAAATACTTTATCATCCTGCCCGACGGCATCGGCCACGGTCACTCGAGCAAGCCGAGCGACGGACTCCACATGCGTTTCCCGCACTATACGTATGACGATATGGTGCTCGCCCAATACCGCCTGCTCACAGAGCACCTAGGCGTGAACCATCTCAGGCTGGTCATGGGCACCTCGATGGGCGCCATGCACAGTTGGGTATGGGGGTATACCTACCCGGATTTCATGGACGCCCTCATGCCGCTAGCCAGCCTGCCGGTCCAGATCGCCGGCCGCAACCGGATGATGCGCAAAATGGCGATCGAGGCGATCGAATCGGACCCGGCCTGGAAGAACGGCGAATATACCAGCGTCCCCGAGGCGGGAATGCGGGGCGCCTATGCCTCCCTCTTCTTTATGACCAGTAGTCCCTGGCAGATCCGGAAACGCGCGCCGACCCGCGACGCCGCCGATCAATCACTGGATCGCGCCATCGCCGGCTTCCTGAAACGGCAGGACCCGAACGATTTCATCTACGCCTTCGACGCCTCCCGCGACTACGACCCCTCGCCCCACCTCGAAAAGATAAAGGCGCCGCTCTTCGCCATCAATTCGGCCGACGACGAAGTGAACCCACCCGAACTAGGCATCATGGAAAAGGAAATAGCCAGGGTGCCGAAAGGAAAATATATCCTCATTCCCTGGTCCGAAAAGACGTCCGGCCACGGCACTCATTCCAACCCGACGATCTGGGGAGATTATTTGAAGGAATTGCTGTCGATCAGCGGGCCGGCGAAATAGCCCCCCACCCCCTTACGGCGCCGTCAGATCCACCACGACAAACCCTGGTTTGCCCAGCCGCTGGTACGGCACCACCACCTGGTCCTTCGAGACCTGGCGCGAGCGCTGGAAGTCCAGCGGCGTCTTGAGCCCCCAGAACAGAACACCCTGATCCGTCACGAGTTGTCCCTTGTGATTGAGTACCGTCGACGCCGCATACAGCTGGTCGTTACGCACAAAACTATTATACAGACAAAACAACTTATCCCCAAACGGAACGATCATATAGGACAGGTTGGGCGAGTTCATCTCGGTGATCTGTTCTTCGCTGATCATCCCGCTCCAGGTACTGTCGCCCCGCATCGACGGGAAATAGTAGAGGCTCAGATCGCCCCGGTCATGATAGGGGATATTCATCGGCGCCGAATACCGCGCATACCCATAATGCGGTGCCGGAACTTTCACATGCCGGCCGGCGGAGGGCCCGTCGTCGGGATCGGGGATATTGCTTTCGGCAAACATGAGCGCCGGGTCCCAGCCGTCGTCGATTGACATATCGTCGATCGGCTCTTCGAAGTTCCGCCCATATTCTTTCAGCAGCAGGAATCCCCCGCCCGGAACCGCGAGAAAATTCTCCTTCACGAGATTGTTGTTCCGCACCCGGCCGCCGCCCAGGGTCGTCATGCGAAACGAAGTATCGAAGTCAAACTGCTTATGGACCATCGAATAATGCACGATCCGCACGTTCTTCAACGGGGCATAGTGAAAATCGGACAGCACGCCTGCATACGCTTCGTCACGCTGGTTGTCGATCGCCAGGCTGATGTCTTCCGTCACCGCGATCTTGGGCAGCCAGATCTCCTCATACCGGTAACCAGTATCCGTACCGGTAAAATGAGACAGCAGATAGTTGCTGTTGGTCCGCGAAGGCGACACCATGAGCCAGTCGCCGTTGTTGGCCAGCTTGACGGTCCCCTGGTCGAAGTCTTCCAGCGGGTACCCGCTATAGTCGTCCTGGATCATCGGCTGTGTGAGGAAGGGGTGGTTGTAGACCATCGAGGAAATGATCCCCCAGTTTGTGTTGAACAGCATCGCGTGGATCTTTGGCGCGCCGCCCGGGACGAATTCAAAACCCAGGAGCAGCGTGAGGTTCCGGTCCTCCGACCGGACCAGCAGGAAACTGTTGCCCGGCTCGAAGAAGGGCATGTTGGCCACTTTTCGGCCATTCCCATCCGGCGTCCCGTCGGGCGCGTAGCGCTGAACCCAGACATCCACCTGCCGCGCACTGTTCTCCGACAGATACACCTGGTCGAATCGGTCCGAATTGGTAACGAAATATTCCTTCAACTCCGTCCCCGGGCAGGAAAAATGACTGATCTCGTTGACCGGCTTCATCCGGCTGTTGTAGATCACGAACGATCGTTCCTCGGAAGGCCCCGCCGAATGCCGCGAAGGTCGCTGCCTGCTGACCATCTCCACCCAATAATAACTACCGATCTTACCCATCAGGTCCTCATCGATCGTGAAACGATCGCTGTAAGGTTCACAGAACGTGACCTCCTGGGCGGCAAGCCGGGATCCGGTCAGAAGAATGGCAACCCCCAAGCCCGCCAACATCCTCGTTCCCATAGAACAGCCCTCATTTAGTTATGAAATCAATAGAAAATAATTAACGACAATTCCCGGTCATCGGTTTCCCAGGGGGTTCAAATTCTACCTGGACGTTTCCCCATCGACATGCGCCCAACACTACAAAACAGCAATTTTGCCGCCAATCACAAAGCCGCGTTCCAACCGTGGGAAAAAATTTCCGGCGCTGGGACGGAATTCAGGGATGCGGCATTGACGAGGCCGTTCGCGTCACCCTGGGCTTTCGTTGTAACTTTTTGTGATTCAGATGATTAAGAGAAGATTTCAACCTTTTCGCGGATGGTCTTGCCTTCCGGCACGCCCATTGCCTTATACACTTCGGTTTTTCATAGGATATTGGATTTAAAAACGGGGCTGGATTTCTATCCTGGCCCTTTTTTTATTATTTTACCTGAGCTAATAACCCCTGCATGCGCATCGCATTATCCACTATCCTATTGTCGTGCCTGACCCTGCACGCCCTTTCCGATCCTGCCGCCCGCATCGGTGCCTCACCCGCCTGGCTGCTGCCGGTACACCCCGACCAAACCCGTCAGCCTTTGCCCGCCGATATCAGCAACGGCTTCTACTACGATCTGCAGGACCGCCAGACCAATCTCCCGCTCGAAACTGAATATACGCATTTCATCCGCCATATTGTCAACGCTTCCGGCGTCCAGGAAGGGTCCGAAGTATCGGTTACCTTTTCACCCCAATACCAGCGGGTGGTCTTCCACCGGATCACCATCCTCCGCGATGGCGCCGCGCTGGACCAGTTGCAACCCTCCCGGATCAAAGTGGTGCAGGAGGAAGCCGATGCCGGCGACTATGAATATACCGGCTTGAAACGGGCCTATCTTACGCTCCCGGACGTCCGAAAAGGCGACCGCATCGACATTGCGTGGTCGGTGATCGGTTTCAATCCCGTGTTTGGTAGCAAATATGCGGCTCGCCAATATTTCACCCGGCCGACGGCCATCTGCAATTATTTCCGGACCATCATCAGCAGTCCCGGACGGCCGCTCCGGTTCGTTGCGCGCAACCATGCGCCAGTCCCTGCGGAGCAAATGACCAACGGGAACTTGATCTATCACTGGGATAATCCTCCACTGGTCAACGACGATGACGGCGCCGAGGCACCGTCCTGGTATGACGCGACGCCCTATGTCTGTGTCACCGAATATAAGGACTGGCAAGCGGTTGCCGATTGGGGGCTGGCGACGTTCAATCACTACCGCTTCGACCTCCCTCCTGCCCTGCTGGCGAAAATCGCCGAATGGCGAAAAACGGCTGGAGATAACAAAGACCTGCTGGCCAATCTGGCCACACGTTTCGTGCAAAATGA
>DATNBP010000202.1:0-8243 GCA_035572015.1 Puia sp.
CGAACGCGAATCTGGGTTTCGTCGCGGTGTCGGCGGGATTCGCGTCGATCATATCCTGCTTCGAAATGCCCTCGCCCGCGACCAGCTTCAGTCCCGTCGTAGCAATAAAGTCCGCGTCGACGGGATCGCCAAATACCGCCAGTTGCTGGTCGTCGCTCATGAGCGTATTGCGCATATTGTAACCGCCATGGATCGCGACGGGCGAAGAGCTGCATTCGGTAACGGTCAGTACGTCGGGGTTCCGCGTAAACTCCGTCTTGATGTAGTCGATCTTCGACTGCAACGAGTAGTCCATGGGCAGCTCCACCACATGGTCCCGGTCGAACCCCAGGTCCCGGTGCCTGATATAACTCAACTGCTGCCCCATGATAAAGGTCGCGACGATCAGGAAGATCGAAATGGCGAATTGGAAAACGATCAGCGACTGCCGCAAGCCCTGGCCGCTTCGCGTATTCTTAAACGCCCCCTTCAGCACCTTCACCGGATGGAACCTCGATAGCACGAGCGCCGGATAACTCCCTGCGAGGAGACCGACAACCAGCCCGATCCCCAGCGAAACCAGCAGGAACAGGGGCGAGAGGACCATTTGCCATGGCAATTGCCGGTCGGCCAGCCGGTTGAAGGCCGGCAACACCAGCAACACCACGCCAAGGCTGAGGATGACCGCGACAAGACAAAGCAACAGCGACTCACCGATGAATTGCCAGAACAATTGCCCCTTTCCCGCGCCGATCACCTTCCGCACGCCGACCTCGCGGGCCCGGTCGACGCTCCGCGCCGTACTGAGGTTGATATAGGTCGCTCCCGCGATCACGAGGATCAGCAATGCGACGGAGGCAAGGACATAGATGTAAACGATGCTGGTGCCGGGTTCGAACCCCGGGTACGGAGAATGGAGGTGTATGCTCATAAAAGGCTCCAGCAGAAAATTGACCTCCGCGCCCTTGCCCTGCATTTCCTTTTTCATAAAGGCCGTCACTTTCGCCTGAAGCGGCGCGATGTCATTTTTGTCTTTCAGCAGCAGAAAAGTGGTGTAGTTGGCATCCCAGTAGGTGGGGTTATCGTTGTCGTACAACGAAGAGAAAGACGCCAGCAGATCGAATTTGATCTGCGAATTGGAAGGACAGTCGGCCATCAGCCCCGTTACTTCGTAGTTACTGCTGTCCGTGCCGACCCGGACGATCTTGCCGACTGGATCCGCGTTCCCGAAATACCGGCGCGCCGCCGACCGGGTCATCACCAGCTTGTGAGGACCGGAAAGCGCGGACCTGGGATCGCCCTCGACGAGAGGCATGCTGAACGCCAGAAAGAAGCTTGAGTCCGCGAACATAAATCGCTGTTCCTTGAAGAGTTTTTCCTGGTATTGCACGATCTCCTCCCGGTCCCCCATCCGGACGCCCGATTCTACCTCGGGGAATACCTGCTGGAAAGTGGGGGCGACGTGGGTGGACGTGAAATTGCCGGCCTGCATGTCCCCGCCGCCGCCAAAGCGATATTGCATGATCAGCCGCACGATCCGAGGTCCTTTGACCTCGAAATCGTCATAACTCAACTCGTGCCGGATGAAAAGGGCGATCACCAGGCAGCTCGAAAGGCCTACCGTCAGACCGAGAATATTGATGAAGGTAGAGAGTTTGTTCCTTCCAAAGCCGCGTATTGCGGTAAGCAGCCAGTTGCGAAGCATGGAAACAGCGTTTATATTTAAAAATATGTAATATCAAACCTGACTTTAAATTAGCCAACTCTCTTGCGAGACGTTAACCGCTCGACCTTTGTTACAAGCCGTTCAAATACTTATCGGGATAGTGGGAAACCTTTACCGAGAAAATACCCCCCTTTACCGCTCCCGGGCCGCCCGCCGGCGATCACCCCTTGACCGGTGCCGCGGAACGAACTAGATTTGAGAAAAATTGTAATTCAATGGACGAACGTAATATAAATCCAAGGCGTCCGGGCCGCACCTGGGCCGGGTTATTCCTGGTCGGTGTGGGGGCGGTACTCGTCCTGGATCAGATGGGATTTCCCCTACCGGACTGGCTGTTCAACTGGCATGCGTTTCTGATTGCACTGGGTCTTTTTGTGGGGTTCCGCCACGGCTTCCGGGGTGGTCTCTGGCTGATCCTCATCCTGGTTGGCGTGGCTTTCCAGTTCCAGGACTATTATCCCCAAATCGACCTGCACCGTTATATTTTCCCCGGGATCGTGATATTGGTGGGAATCATCTTTATTCTCAACCCCAACCATGGAAGATACCACTGGAAGGACGACTTCCGGATGCGGGACAAGGCGTGGAAGCAGGAGTGGAAACAAAAATGGGGAAATGACTGGAAACACGAATGGCGGCGGCATCGCTACGGTTGGCGGACGGGGGCCGATGCTACGATCCCCGTGAGTCCCAACCCTGCTGCCGACCCCAACGCGCCAGGCGGAACGGCAACGGGCGCGGGCGGCCCTGCGAGCGCGGCCGGCCCCGCAGGTACCGGAGTTCCCGGGGGCGCCGGACCCAACGCAGACGCGGCCTCCGGCGATCAGAACGCCGGAACTACAGGCTCAACCGGATCAACCGGCAATCCATACACCGGCCCGACCGGCCGCTTCAATTCAGGCTATGCCTCCGAAGACTATATCGACACCACCACTTTCTTTGGGGGTATCCACAAAAAGATCGTTTCAAAGAATTTCAAGGGCGGCGATGTCGTCACCATCATGGGCGGCACTGAGCTCGACCTCACACAGGCCGATTTCACCGGAACCGTGAAACTCGATGTCGTCCAGATCTTTGGCGCTACAAAGATCATCGTCCCCTCGAGCTGGGAGGTCCGCAGTGAAGTCACCGCGATCTTCGCCGGTTTTGAAGACAAACGGCAGCAGCCCGCATCCCATAACCCGGACAAGGTCCTGCTCATCGATGGAACATCGCTGATGGGCGGGATCGAATTGCGCAACTATTGACAAATACACCTTAATTCCTGAAAAAATATGAACTGGTACCTGTCAAAGATCATTTTTCAGATCATCTGCGGCGAAGGCAATCATACCCCGCAGTTCGACGAGCAGCTCAGGCTGATCGCCGCGCAAGACGAAGACGAAGCATTTACGAAGGCCTTCCGGCTGGGCGAAAGGGAACAGGACCGGTTTTACAACCATGAGCAGCAACTGGTGCAGTGGAAATTCATCAACGTGGCGGAGCTATACCGGCTAAGCGGCCTGCTCGACGGGGCGGAAATGTATTCGCGGATCCAGGAGACCGACGAACCCGAAGCCTACATCGATCTCGCCAACCGCCGCGCAGATCATATCCGCGAGGCCGGGACCCACAAAATGCTCGAGCTGCTTTAATCCGCGGCCCGGCAAATCGCCCCAGCTCACTTAACTTTATCAACTCGATGGCCAAATCTCCGTTTTCTTCGGGCAAACTGCTGACGATCTTCGTCTCCTGGTGGGCGATATGGGGCGTGCTGCAGACCAGTGTGCTGATCGGGTTTGGCCTCACGACGACGGACGCACTTTCGGACAGTTCGGTGTGCAACGTGATAACGGCCCTCGTCTGCGCCGCCATAGGCAACGGGATGCAGTATTATCTGCCAAAACGTGAGCGCTACTGGTATATCCTGCTCATCAGTCTTACGTTCAGTGGCATCATCACGGGCGTCTCGAAGGCCGTCCTCGTCCCGCTGCTGCACGGTCACGACGACCTCGTCGATTATGCGGCCTTTTTCTCACGCTCCTGGGCGGTGCGATTCGATATTACCTTCTTGCAGATCGGCTGCATGTGCATCCTCAGCGTACTTTGGTATTCTTCCGAGGAGGAGCAGGAGAACCGGCAGCGCCGCAACGACGCCGAGCGCCTCGCCAAGGAGGCGGAACTGTTCAAACTTCGGCAGCAGCTCGCACCGCACTTCCTGTTCAATAGCCTCAACTCCATCAGCGCCCTGATCGTCAGCCGTCCCGAGCAGGCGCGCAAGATGATCCAGCAGCTTTCCGATTTTCTCCGCGGCAACCTGCGGAAAGAGGACCAGCAATGGATCCCCCTCGCCGAGGAGCTGCAATATCTCGAGCTGTACCTCGAGATCGAAAAGGTCCGGTTCGGCCACCGGCTGAGCACGGAGCTGGACTACGCCCCCGAATGCCTCGAATACCGGCTTCCCTCGATGCTCCTTCAACCCATCGTAGAAAACGCCATCAAATTCGGGTTGTACGATACGACCGAAGGCGTCACCATTTCGATCCGTGCCCGCCTCGACAACAATTATGTACGCATCGACGTGATCAATCCCTTCGACCCCGAGACCTCGCGACCCAAGAAAGGGACCGGCTTCGGGCTGACCTCCATCCAGCGGCGGCTCTACCTGCTCTTCGCCCGGCCCGACCTCCTGGAGACCCATGTCGACGGCAATCATTTTATCACGACCGTCAGGATACCGACCAACCTGCCCGGCGCTGCGCCCGCGACCGCGACCGGCGCCGCGCCCAATATCGCCGCGCCCAATATCGCCGCCCCTCCTTCCGCGCCCGGCGCACCCTCCGCCGACTCATCAAAAACGCCACTCAACCTTCCATAATGACAGTATCTCCCTCCGCCCATCCCGTCACCGCCGTCCTCATCGACGACGAACCCCTGGCCAGGACCATCGTCCGCGAGTATTTGCTCTCCTATCCCGGGATCCAGGTCTTGCAGGAGTGCAATGACGGCTTCGAAGGCCTCAAGGCGATCCAGCAGTTCCATCCAGACCTGATCTTCCTCGACATCCAGATGCCGAAGATCAACGGCTTCGAGATGCTCGAACTTGTCGAAAATCCGCCGGCAGTGATCTTTACGACCGCGTTTGACGAATTTGCGATCAAGGCGTTTGAGACCCATGCGGTGGATTACCTGCTGAAACCGTTCAGCAAGGAGCGTTTCGACCGGGCGCTCCGTAAATGGCTGGACCAGCATGCCGAATCATCCTTCCATGACGCGGAAGAAGGCCCTGCACCGTCCCCGCAGCAATCCCTCCTCGATACGGCAGCAGAAACCCCGGCCCAGACGCAACGCGTCGTTGTCAAGACGGCGGGCAAAATCAAGATCATTCCCGTCGAGGACATCCACTATCTCGAAGCGGCCGACGACTACGTCAAGGTGCACACCCACAACGGCGCCTTTCTGAAGAACCGCACGATGGGCTATTTCGAAAAAGTCCTCGACCCATCGCGCTTCGTACGCACTCACCGTTCTTACATCATCAATATCCAGCAGGTGACGCGTATCGATCCGTACGAAAAGGACAGCCATCTGTGCATCCTTTCCTCCGGCGCGCAGGTGCCGGTGAGCAAAGCCGGGTATGTGAAGCTGAGATCGGTGCTGGGGCTTTAAGGTCAGTGGCCGAAACCCGCCACAAGGCGCGCAGGTGCATGTCCATGTCTCCCCATAAAAAAACCGCCCGAAGGCGGTTCCGTTACCTATTCAAAAAACCTCTCTTACTTGCTAAGTATGTCCTGCAGCGCCTGCCCGTTCATCCCCTCGCTGATCTCCTTGTCCAGCACCGTCCCCGACAAAACCGACGGATCGTAATGCCAGGTCACGAGGAAAAGCTGCGGCCTGTCCTGGCTCAGCGAATTGTTGAAATAGACAGGGTTGGGCCGTGCGAGCATATAGCAGCCGGGGCCGTCCTCGAATCCCTGGAAATCGGCGGCAGCCACCGACACCACGGCCGGTTTCGCGAGCGATGCAGCCGGAAGATGTTTCATGAGGCTGTCCATGAGCTGGATCGTCGCCACAAAACCGGCGGTCTCGCGCCCGATATTCTCACTTTGATATTGCTCATCGGTCTTATAATTGTCCCCAAACATTCTTAACCGCACATCCAGCTCCGCCCCGGAATACATCGCCTTCAACTGGCCGATGGCCGCATTCTTCTCCGCTTCCTGCACCGCCGCGGGCCGCACCGGGACCTTCAGCTTCCAACCGGCAATGATGCTGTTGACCATCGCCGTAAGTTCAGCGCTGGCTTCGGTCAGATATTCCTTGCGCGTCACGGGAATATAAGGCAGCGCCTTGCCGGTAGTGACGAGCCACATTTTCGACGAAGCGGTCCTTTCATTCCCCGCGCTCTCGTAATACAACGTGCCGCTGTCTCCCGCGGTGGGCACAAGCACCGTCAGGTAGTGCTGACCGTTGACGACCATCTGATCGAGCAGCGGGGACATATCGTTAGCCGTGATACTGAGATCGGCATTCTGTTCGGAAAAATGGCAGTCCACACCAAACTTCATTTGCACACCCGGGCTCTTCTTGCCCGAGAAATATACGCCATGCCAACTGGGATTGAAGACACCGGACCCGATGCAGGAGTCCCGAAGAAAATCCACCAGCGCATTAGTGACGTTCTTCATCCGCGAAAGCTTGCCTTTGCTGATGGACCCCTGGACGAGGTCTTCTTCCTTTGACCAGTCGGTAGCCCGCATCGCCGCGGTTTCGCCGACAATGTCGTTGCTGTGGATCGGCTCGGCGGAAGCAATGGCATTTTGACGGTTCGTGTCGTGATCGTTCGAAGTGAGGTCCTGTGCGGACGCGAGAATGGGGAGGAAACCAAAAAGAAGGTAAACCAGCGCGTGAAATTGTTTCATGAGGTCCAATTTTTAAAGGTGCACGAGAGGTTTTAGCGCAGGACCTGGAGGGTAGGGAGGCTTTCTTGGAAACTGGACGCGAGGCTTTCTTCGGAAACTGGACGGGAGGCTTTTTTCGGATACCGGAACGTGGGAATTTGACCCGGTTTAAGTATTTGTTAACAATTTTTGGGCCGAAATATAAAGTTCTGATTGTCAATGAATTTTCCCGGCAACTCGCGGGTCCCTTCTTCCCGTCGCCGGAAAATTTGTCCCAAAAAAAGCCCGCGACCACTACACCTCCTGGCCGATCCAGACCGCGCCCCCAATGCTATTGCGGCTCGCCCCGGTCACGGACGCGAGCACATTATTCTCTTCGCGCCACCGAAGCACCCCGATCAGCGCCATCACCAACGCCTCCTTGAAGTCGACGATCGCGGTCTCCGGCACCACCACTTCGACCCCATCCGCCACCAGCCGCTCCCGCAGACGAGCGACCAGGAATTTGTTGTGTGCGCCTCCACCGGTCGCCAGCATCCGGCCGGCCGCGCCCAGCCCCTCCACCGCCGCTTCCACCTGCACCACCACGTGCTCCACATAGGTCCGCAGCGCATCGGCCGTGCACAGGGCCGCGGCCCGTACGACCGGCAGCACCGTTTCCAGCCCGAATTCATTCCCAAGCGACTTCGGCCATCCCTCACCGTAATAGGGCAACGCGTTGAGGCGCGCGAGCAGCGCCGTGTCGACGTGGCCCGAAGCCGCAAGCTCCCCGTCCCGGTCGAAGGCAAGACCGGCGTCACCTGCCAGCTCGTTCAATACCCGGTTCGCGGGGGCCACATCGAAGGCCACATGTCCCTCCTGCCGCGAGATATTCGCGATTCCCCCGAGGTTAAGGAACAGCCCGAACTCAGGCCATAAGAGTTTTTCGCCGATGGGCACGATCGGTGCGCCCTGCCCGCCCAACGCCACATCCATCGCGCGCAAGTCGCTCACGACGTTGATCCGCGCCGCCGCCGCAATCGCCGCCCCATCGCCCAGCTGCGCTGTCATCCGCCGCGCCGGTGAATGAAAAGTCGTATGGCCGTGGCTTGCGATCAGCTGGACCTGGTATTCCAGTCCGTGGGCGGCAACGAAGGCCAGCACCTGCTCGCCGAGATAGCGGCCATACTCCGCGTGCAGGACCAGGTATTCCTGGGCCGACAGCCGCGTCGCTCCCGCCAGTCGCTCCCGCCACTCCGCGGGGTAGGGCCGGCATTCGGTATGCTCCAGTTGAAATTCCCAGGTTCGCGGCACCGCGGCGGCAGTGGAAGCCCGCTCCTGCAAATGCACGCAGGCGATGTCCAGCCCGTCGACAGAGCTCCCGCTCATGAGTCCGATGACTTTGTAAACCATGGGCGCAAAATTAGCCTCAAAACCGTCGTACCGCACCGGCAGGTTTGAAATATTTGGCGTAGGTTTGTCCCCGAAATGACGTCGTCATGGTCGTGAATCTATCCGAGAAATATTCCCTGCTCTGCGACTGGATCGGCGAGATCCGGGACCAGGAGGTGCAGCAGGATCGAATGAGGTTCCGCCGCAACCTGGAGCGCATCGGGGAAGTCGCGGCATACGAGATCAGCAAGGGCCTGGCATACGCCGAATCGGAAGTCCAGACACCT
>DATNBP010000203.1:0-18404 GCA_035572015.1 Puia sp.
CAGGGTATGCACCGCGGGTGCCCGGTAGTAAGCGTATATCGAACCGATCCGACCCGAGATCTGTCGCGCGATACTGTCCCGCGGATTGTTCAGATCGCTCAGAACGCTTGTCTGGTGATGCTGCGCAGCATAGGCTGCCAGCGAATCGTAGTCCGACCAGCCCGCCGCGTCGGCGCAGTATATCCGCTGCAGTCCAAGCATTTTCCCCAGCCTGTACCCGACCTGATAGACCTCGCCGTTTCCCAAATCGAACTGGTTCCTGAGATATAGCTGGTAGGTGGTATCCACATATCCCTGGCGATCGGGCGTCCATTCCACAAAGATCTTGTCCGGCGCCGCCTTGGCCAGCCGCCTCGCAAGGTCGTCCAGTTGCCGCTGGTTCTCCGGCGTCTTCATGTCCTCTCTGGCGGACTGGTAGACATCGCCGGCTGCTCCGTCGAAATGAAAGGTGCCGACCAGATATACTTTGATCTTTTGGGCGACGACGCGGGTGGGGTCCTCCGAGGAACGGGTGGAATCCTGCGAGAAACATGGGATACTGAACGATAGGCAAAACAGAACAGCGTAAAAGACTTTTGGATTTTGGCGACAAGGATCTGGCATCCGCCAATTTACAAAATTTATCGGGATCAGCTCAGACCCTTCACCACCAGCCCGGTGACGATCGCGACCGCGATGCTCAGCAAGGTGCCGATAACCAGGTACTCCGTTTTGATTTCCTGGCGGTCTTTTTCGCTGAACCGGATAATACCCTTAGCGGTGATGAGCAGGCCGATGGCCGAATACTGGTTTTCCAGCACCAGGATCAGCACAATGATCCTTTCGGCGATCCCGATCCATTTGCCGGCATGTGCAAGGCTCCTGTCGTCATCATCGATCTTCCTGCTCCACCGGCCGGTCAGCTGACCGATAAGGACGCCTGAGGGCTGGGTGACGAAGAGGAATGCTGCGACGATGACCCAGTGGTGTGTGTCGGCGCTCCATTGCCGGCAGAAGGCATACAGCGCTTCATGATCAGGAAAGCTGAACCACCAGCAACCTGCAATGACCAGGAGGTGCAGGAATTGATCCGTGAGAAAATATCGGAATTGATCCGGTTGATAAGATTTCCAGACATCCGCGAGCCAATGCGTAACCCCGATGACCAACGCCACCGGCCAATAGCTCCGGCCGATGAACAGAAATGCCAGGACAGCCGTGAGCGACACATGCCATCCCAATTTTGCCGAAGCATAATGCTTCCGTCGCCGCTCCTCGATCCAACCGGCCGGCTGAAAGACAAAATCGGTCAGCAAATGGGCGATCAGTAATTTGGTCAGCCAAACGGATCCTGGTATCATGAGAGTTCTTTGATAAGCATGTCAAACTGTTGCAGGATCTTTTCGATCTCCGCCCAATTGCCCGCCGATACCAGCTGCGAGACCGTACTTTTCGATTTGTTCAGTTGCCCGGTCACCTCTTGCTGGGTAGCCCCTCTCAATAGCCAGCAGATCGCAGCCGCCTGCTTGGCCGTCATGGTCCGGAAGATCGCGTCGAGGTGATAGGCCATGGCCTCGAGCCCGATATTCGCTACGGCGTGACCGCACAGTATGGCCAGCCGCCTCTCGGTGCGCTGGATATCGTCGAGACCGCGGCCGGACAACAGGAATGCCTCTCCTTTTGCCGTGCCGGGCGCCTTGACGGGTAGTTGAACGGTTCCCAGTCCGATGCTGATCCGGATATCGCTGACCGCCATGCTTTCATCCGGCATGTCTTTTTCCGTCCCGCTCCGTTCTGGAAGGCTGATGGCCAAGGCGCGGCACAGCAACGCGATGCGGAGTGCGCCTTCGGGTCGGTCCAGGTACGCCTGAAAGCTGTCTCCGCGATAGAACTCGACGGCGTAGGGGGACAATGCTAGCTGCAGTTCCTGTTGCAGCAAGCTTTCCATTCGGGACCCGAGACCCGTGGAATTGACAATATCGGCCGTAAGGACGGCATGAAGCGACCGGTCTGGAGGCATGACTTATATTCGCCTAAATATACGAATTTATTCCAATTCCGTACATTTCACCGAACCATAAAGTTATTCGTATTTTATACCGAACCAACCCTACTGGTAGACACTGCCATCCTGTACCTTGATCTTTTTCTTGGAGGCTCTCTTCTCGAATTCAAGTACTTCTTTTGGCTTGGCGACCGCCTGGGTCGAGTCCAGGCCGGCGGGCCGGGTGACCTGGGACCTTTTGAGCTTGCCCACTTCATAGGTTTCGGTCCTGGCGACAGCGCCCGACATAGGGTCGTAGAATTTCCAAATTCCGTCCCTGATCGCCGCTCCCTCGTTTTTTACGATAACCGTCTTATAGGTATCCGGATGATCGACGTCCTCGATCGCAAGAGTGTCGTACAACTTGTTGGGGTTCAGCGCGATCCAGCTTTCCTCGCGAAGAAGGGTGCCATTGACGCCAAAATACTGGCAGACGCCGTTCTTATTACCCCATTTATAGTACTCAACGCCGATAAGATCGCCCTGCAGGCTGAAGATCTTCCAGGTCCCCTCTTTGCGGTTGTCCTTATAAACCCCCTGTTCTTCGTAGCCGGGTTCTCCACGCAGCTCGTCCACATGGTTCACCCACTTTCCCTGCCGCCGGTTCTGCTGATCGACCCCGTTCAACGTATCGCCCCGCGGCCCGATGGTATAGTCTTTCAGTTGGGAATAGGCACTCGGCCCTTGCAGGGCTGCCAGCACCATAAAAAGTACGATCATTTGCCGCATAGGAAACCTTTTAACGCACCCCCTAAGATAACGAAAATCGTTCCAAATTATGGTGGCGCGATCCGGACACCTCGATCAAATCCCTGGGACCGGAACCCTTATATTTGCATACTTAACTGATTGACATGAAAATATGCCTTGGCCTTTTCCTTCTCCTGAGCCTTACGGCCGCTGGCCAGACACCGGCGCCCACCACGATCCGCGAAATGAAGGAAGCGTTGGAGAAATCTCCAAATCCCCTGTTGTATACGAAGGAGGTCCTCAGAAAAAAGTTCAGGCTGGACACGGTCACAGTGACCCAAACACGGCATTTCGGCGGACTTGCCGACAGCCTCGCCTACCACGGAAAAGAGAAGCGGGTGTATGGCCCGTACGGGCCGAGGAACGGCCGTTTCCTGGTCCAGATCCTGAGCAAAGCCCCGAATGAGTTCTACCATATCAGCCAGATCTTTATCGATACAGCCGTGTTCCGGTATCGCTTCGCCGATTCGTTGGGAAATGTCATCATGAAAAAGCTCAGAAACGGCTCGGCAACCTTTGAGGAAATGGCCAGGACCTATGGACTCGGCACGAATGCCAGCGGGGATTTAGGCTGGATCGCAAGGGGTGCCATGTACCCCGTCATCGAACACGAGATTTTATCACACAAGAAAGGGGAAGTATTCAAACTTTGGTCGCGTGCCGGATTGAACATCATTCGAAAGGATGACGAACCCCGGCAGGACACCGGCTTTGCACTGATGATGCAGGTCTTTCTCTAGCCTGTCAAAGGAAATAACACAAACCTAACTCATATCCTTTCAAACCGAGCCCCGCAATGGTCCCTTTTGCCTTGCCGGACACATGGGATAGCCGCCGGAATTCCTCCCGGGCCTGCACATTGCTGATATGCACTTCGATGACAGGCGCCGGGATGGCGGCAATCGCGTCGCCGATCGCCACGGACGTATGCGTATAGCCGCCCGGGTTAAAGAGGATCCCGTCCGAACTGAATCCCACCCGCTGCAGCTCGTCGATCAGCTCGCCTTCCACATTGCTCTGAAAATAGCTGAATTCCACCGACGGATATTTCTTTCGCAGCGACTCGTAATATTGCCCGAACGTCTCGCTGCCATACACCTCGGGCTCCCGGGTTCCCAGTAAATTAAGATTCGGACCGTTGATGATGGCGATACGCATGGGAATCGTTACGGGTTGTTTTTGATCAGTTGTATAAAGTCGTCAAACAAATACCTGCTGTCATGCGGCCCCGGCGTCGCCTCGGGATGGTATTGCACCGAGAAAGCCGGCCGGTCCTTCAGCCTGATCCCCTCGATCGACTCGTCATTCAGGTTCACGTGGGTGATCTCGATATTCGTCGCCTTCCGGACCGCCTTCGGATCAACCCCGAAGCCATGGTTCTGGGTGGTGATCTCGCAACGCCCGGTTACAAGGTTCTTGACCGGATGGTTGAGCCCGCGGTGACCATGGTGCATTTTGAATGTCGGAATATCGTTCGCAAGAGCGAGCAGTTGGTGCCCCAGGCAAATCCCGAATAATGGCTTCTTCTCGTTCAGGATCTCTTTAACCACGGGGATCGCATAATCCATCGGAGCCGGATCGCCGGGGCCATTCGAGAGGAAGTATCCGCTTGGCCTGAACTCCCGGAGCCGTGACAAGGGGGTCTTTGCCGGGAATACCCTGACAAAAGCGCCCCGTTCCACCATACATTGCAGGATATGTTGTTTCACCCCGTAATCCAGCACCGCGATCCTGACCGGGGATGCGGGGTCCCCCAGCTCGTATTCCTTTGGTGTGCTCACCGCCGAGGCCAGCTCCAGCCCATCCATGCAGGGGGTAGCCTCAAGGATCCGACGCAATTCCGCAAGGTCCGTAATCTCCGAAGAGATCACGCAATTCATCGCCCCTTTTACCCGGACATGCGCAACCAGCGCCCTCGTATCCACCTCCTCGATACAAACGATATGATTTGCCCGCATGTATTCGTCCAGGCTCCCTTTCGCCATGAGCCGGGAGAACTGCTCTTCGAGATTCCGCCCGATCAATCCCCGGATCTTGACGCCCGCCGACTCCGTGTCTGCCTCACGCACGCCGTAATTGCCGATATGCACGCTGTTCATGATCAGCACCTGCCCGTAATAGCTGGGATCGGTAAATACTTCCTGGTATCCGGTCATCCCGGTATTGAAACAGATTTCTCCGGAAGTTGTACCTTTTTTTCCAAAAGCCTTGCCATGGTGCACAGTACCGTCCTCGAGCAGCAGGATCGCGGACGTTGGGGTCGAGATTGAAGACATGTAGGATGAAAAATTTCGCGAAATTACAAATATTAAAAGAAAAAGGCCGGACTTTTTACAAAGCCCGGCCTTCTCTATGCTTTTCGGCTGCCTGCATAAGCCCTGGGCCTACTCCGGCGCCTTTTCTTCACCTTTCTTTCCTGCTTCGCCCGCGGCTCCGGCCTTCGGTGACGGCTTTGTCGCAGCCGCCTCGGTTCCCTCAGCTCCGCCGGCTTTTTTCCGGCCGCCCGCACGGCGCGTCCGCTTGCCGCCTGCTTCCTTCGCTTCGCCCTTTCCTTTGCCGTAGATCTCGTTGAAGTCGACCAGTTCGATCAACGCGGTCTCCGCATTATCCCCGACCCGGGCGCCCAGCTTGATGATCCGGGTATATCCGCCCGGCCGGCCGGCTACCTTCTCAGCGACGGCTGAGAACAATTCGTTGACCGCTTCCTTATCCTGCAGGTAGCTGAACACTACCCGGCGCTGATGCGTTGTATTATCCTTCGATTTGGTGATCAGGGGCTCCACATATGTTCTGAGCGCCTTTGCTTTCGCCAACGTCGTAACGATCTTCTTATGCTCGATCAGTTGGCTGGCCAGGTTGCTCAGCAGGGCTCCGCGATGCGCGGCGGTCCTGCCGAGATTTTTAATTTTGTCTCCGTGACGCATGACTGTTTGATTTAAACCTTGCACCGTGTCAGGAATTGCAAGGCTGTATATTAAAAAAAGCCGCCCGCTCATCGCGGCCGGCAAAACCATTCGGCTTATTCGTCGTCCACCTTCAGCTTGCCGAGATCCATACCGAAGTGCAGGCCTCTTTCACCCAGCACCTGCTCGATCTCAGCGAGCGACTTCTGCCCGAAATTGCGGAATTTCATCAGGTCCTCCTGCTCGTAGGTCACCAACTCGCTCAGGCTGTTGATCTTGGCGGCTTTCAGGCAATTGAAGGCCCGAACGGAAAGATCGAGGTCCTCCAGCGGCGTCTTCAGGATCTTGCGAAGCTGAAGCGTCTGCTCGTCGACGAGGTCTTCCTTCTTTTCTTCCTTGTTATCGAAGGTGATATTCTCGTCCGTGATGATCATCAGATGCTGGATCAGGATGCGGGACGCCTGTTTTACAGCCTCTTCCGGGTGGATCGTTCCGTCGGTAGAGACCTCCATGATCAGCTTTTCGAAGTCCGTGCGCTGTTCCACGCGGGTATTCTCGATAGAGTACTTGACATTCTTGATCGGTGTAAAGATCGCATCGGTCGGGATATAGCCAAAAGGCGCATCCTTCGGCTTGTTATCTTCGGCAGGCACATAACCCCGGCCTTTTCCAATCGTGATCTCGATATCCAGCTTGGCCGAATTATCCAGCGTACAGATCAGCAGCCCGGGGTTCATCACCTCGAAGCTGGGCGTCTGCTCGCCCAGGGTCCCGGCGGTAAATTCGGTCCGGTTTTTCAGGCTCAGGGTGATCTTTTCCTGGCCTACTTCATGCTCGACCTTCTTCTTGAAGCGTACCTGCTTCAGGTTGAGAATGATTTCAACCACGTCTTCCGTAACACCCTTCAAGGTGGCAAATTCATGGTCTGCCCCTTCGATCTTGACCCCGATGATCGCATATCCTTCGAGCGAGCTCAGCAACACTCTGCGCAAAGCGTTGCCGATGGTGACCCCGTATCCCGGCTCTAAAGGACGAAACTCGAATTGCGCTTCAAAGTCGGTCGCCTTTTGGAGGATGATCTTGTCTGGTTTCTGGAAATTTAAAATGGCCATATTTAAATTTACGATTTAACTTTTTCAACGACGGCAGCCGGTTCCCGGCCCTCGTCTTTATTTGGAATACAACTCAACAATCAACTGCTCTTTAATGTTCTCCGGAACACTCTCCCGCTCCGGATAGGCGATAAAGGTGCCCTTGAACTCGGCTTCCGACCAATCCAGCCAGTTGAACTTCGCATTTTTCCCCCGGATCTGTCCGGTGAGACCGGTGTTTCCCCGGGTGCTTTCCTTCAGGCTCACGATATCCCCCGGCCGCAGTTGGAACGACGGCACGTTCACGACTTCGCCGTTCACGGTGACGTGTTTGTGGGCCACCAGTTGGCGGGCGGCAGGCCGCGAGGGAGCGATGCCCAGGCGGAAAACCGTATTGTCAAGTCTGCTTTCCAGCAGCTTGATCAGGTTTTCACCGGTAACGCCCTTCCGGCGGACCGCTTCCTCGAAAGTCTTGCGGAACTGACGTTCCAATACGCCGTATGTGTACTTGGCTTTTTGCTTTTCCTTCAACTGCAGCGCATACTCGCCCGGCGCCTTGCGCTTCTTGGTGCCGCCATGTTGGCCGGGAGGATTGCTGCTCTTCGTCAAATACTTGCCATTCCCCAAAATGGGCTCGCCGAAAATGCGGGAAATTCTGGTCTTGGGACCCGTGTAACGTGCCATAACGTAATTGTTAGATTTTTAAGTTCCCGGAGAAAGCTTATCTAAAAATCTTAAAATTGAAGCTTACCCGGCTTTATAGTTGTTATTTCTCGACTCATCCATCGATACGCCGTACCGTTCACCTGTACAACACCGCTTGTCTGTACACCGTACGTTCACCGCTAAACCCTCCGCTTCTTGGGCGGGCGGCAACCGTTGTGCGGAAGCGGCGTCACGTCCTTGATCATCACGACCTCGATCCCGTTGTTGGAAAGGGCGCGGATCGCGCTTTCCCGCCCGGAACCAGGACCTTTCACGTACACGTCCACTTTTTTCAGACCGGCATCCAGCGCCGTTTTGGCGGCATCGGAAGAAGCCATCTGGGCTGCGTAAGGGGTGTTCTTTTTGGAACCCTTGAACCCCATCTTGCCCGCGCTGCTCCAGGAAATTACCTGGCCGTTCTTGTTGGTGAGACTGATGATGATGTTGTTGAAACTGGCGGTGATATGGGCATCCCCATAGTTGTCCACCTTGACGATCCTTTTTTTGGCAGCCGTCTTTGCGCTGCTCGCCTGTGCTTTTGCCATACGCTTTAAATGAGGTAGTCTTTACTTTTGTTCCTGCGTCCGCGGTTCTGTCCCGCCGTTCGCATTTTAATGTTCATCCCGTTTCCGGGACCGGATCGACCCTCCGCCTGCACCCGCATCCGCGGCCGGTCCGAATCGTTGCGGACCCTTGTCCGCCCCTGTGCATATACTGCACGGGCCAACCGCCGCCAACGCAGCTGCCGGCCTTTCAATTATTTCTTGGCAACTTTCTTCTTGCCTGCCACCGTCTTCCGCTTGCCTTTCCGCGTCCGGCTATTGGTACGAGTGCGCTGGCCACGGACCGGTAAGCCCTTTCTGTGCCGGAGCCCGCGGTAACAGGCGATATCCAGCAGCCGCTTGATATTCATCTGGACTTCGGAACGCAAAGCGCCTTCGACCTTGAACTCATTGGTGATGATATTCCGGATGGAATTCAATTCGTCGTCATTCCACTGATTTACCTTCTTATCGAAGTCAATGCCAGCGGTGCTGAGAATGTACTGGGCGGAAGAGCGGCCGATACCATAGATATAGGTCAGTCCGATTTCTCCTCTTTTATTTTTTGGTAAGTCTACACCGGCAATACGAGCCATATTCTGATTTTTCTGTTGTTATTCTCGATCCATTGGACAGCCCTGGTTAACCCTGACGCTGCTTGAAACGGGGATTCTTCTTGTTGATGACATACAGCTTTCCCTTTCTCCTCACGATCTTGCAATCGGCACTGCGCTTTTTGATGGATGCACGTACTTTCATTGTTGTTTATTTATACCTGAATATAATTCTCCCGCGCGTCAGATCGTATGGGCTCATTTCCACCCCTACTTTGTCTCCCGGCAAGATCCGTATATAATTCATCCTCATTTTCCCCGAGATGGTGGCCAATATTTCGTGACCGTTTTCCAGCTTGACCTTGAACATCGCATTGGACAAAGCTTCCAGAATGATACCATCTTGTTTGATGAGTGCTTGTTTCGCCATACAGTTTTTGGGAGCGCAAAGATAGGAAGAATTTGGATTACATCAAAAATATATCCTGCCGGACAGGATAACGATATCCCTGCCGGGAACGCTGGTTTTCATGACCCTAACCGGAAAATGGTCTTGCCGTCCTAATGCGAAGCCAGGGCCGACGGCCTGGAAAGATCCACCTTTGTCATCTGATGATAATGATTCTGAAGCTCGTGCACAGCTAATTCCCTCATAATATGTCGGCGATCCTCACGATACCATATCTCGAAATCGGAAAAATTCCCTTTTTGAGAAAGCAGGATCCGGAACGGTCCTCTCAGGTACTTTATCTTGCCGTCGGGCATCTCCTGCCGCTCGAATCCAAGCTGCAGCAGTTGCGCCTCATCGAGCGCAATCCCGTAGAGGTCTTCCGGACTGTACCAGAAGTCCTGGGCCGTCGTCCGGACGTCGACTTCCTTTTCGTCCCCGTTCAACCCGATAATCTCACCCTCCAACCGCAGGCCGTTATACTCCACCAGTACTAGATCTCCCATCCTTAAGTCATGAAACTGGATCATATGGAATCGTTTTTTTGATTTCCCCAATTTACAAAATTTGGAGCTGAATCGCAACGATTTAAAATTTCCCGGATTTTCGGTCTACCGGGTGTAGACCGGCTTTCCGCCCGAATAGGTGGCGATCACCTGGGTCTGCAGCACTTCTCTGGGGTTCGCTGTCATCAGATCCGCGTCCAGGATCACGAAATCAGCCTGTTTTCCCGGCTCGAGACTGCCGGTCTCCTTCTCCAGGCAATCCGCCTTCGCGGCCCAGATGGTCATTCCCCGGATCGCATCCTTCCGCGTCAGGGCGTTTTCGGGCTGAAACCCGCCCGCCGGAAATCCTTTGTCGTCAACCCGGAAAACGGCCGCCAGGAAGGTCTTGAACGGGCTGATATCCTCCACGGGAAAATCTGTTCCGAGGGGCAGCCATCCATTTTCCGCCAGCAGCCGCCTGAACGCGTAGGCGCCTTTCATGCGCTGCGGACCCAGCCGCTCGCCGGCCCAATACATATCGCTCGTGGCATGGGTGGGTTGGACGGATGGGATGATCGACCCTTTGCGGAACAGGTCGAAGTCGGAATCGTCGACGATCTGGGCATGCTCGACCCGCCAGCGCTTATCATTTTGTCCCTTGAGATACTTATTGTAAACCGTCAGGATCATCCGGTTCCCGGAATCGCCGATTGCGTGCGTACACAGCTGCCAATCCGTGCCCGCAAGCCGTGCCGCAAGCGAATCGAAATGCGCTACGGGGCTGCGCAGGAACCCATACCACCCCGGCTTGTCGCTGTATGGCTGGAGCAGGCAGGCGCCCCGGCTTCCCAGCGCACCGTCCGCATACGCTTTTACGCCTTTCACATACAGCAGGCGGGTCTTGTATGGACCCCTGGGGATGTAGTAGTCGAGGTCGGCCCTGTTGTCGCGGACCATGACATAGATCCGCATTTTAAGCAAGCCCGACTTTTGGAGCGAATCAAGCATTTCGATCTCCCGGCGGCCAATACCGGGCTCCGTCAGTGTCGTCAGCCCCTGCGCAAAACAGCGTTGCTGCGCGGCATCCACCTGTTCGCGAAATTCGGCCGGCGTGACGGCGGGTATGACGTTATAGACCCGCCGTTGCGCATTGTCGATCAGGATGCCCGTTAGTTTTCCGTTCCTGGTCTCCGCAAGACCGCCCTCCATGCTGTCGCCCGGGTGGATACCCGCCAGCTCCAGGGCCCGGGCATTGGCGATCATCGCGTGTCCGTCTACCCGGACAAGCGCCACCGGCGTCGATGGGAACGATCGGTTCAGTGCGCTGTTGTCCGGAAAAGCCTTGCCGGGGAATTTGTTCTGGTCCCATCCCCTGCCGATGATCCACCGGAGGCCGGGATGTGCGGCGGAGAAGCTTTTCACGCGACTGACCACTTCTTCAAAACTCGCGCTACCATAGAGCGAATCCGTAAACAGCGAATTACCGTACTCTACGAAGTGGCTGTGCGCGTCGATAAACCCGGGAAATACGGTCCTGCCGCCGAGATCGAGGGTGTCGGCTGCGGAATAATTGTCCGCGATATCCGCATCCTTTCCAATCGCGAGGATCTTGCCGTCCCTGACGGCCATCGCCTCCGCCCTGCCGAATGCGCTGTCGACGGTATAGATATTTCCGTGGAGCAGCAGCAGGTCGGCCGATTTTTTCGTCTGGCAGGCGCACAGGAATATAGCGGCGGCAAGGAAAAGAAAATGACCGGGGGAAAATTTCATGTCTGTCGGGGTTTGCCCGAATATACGGCAAATCCGACTTTGCCGGCCTATTCCGCCCAACTCATCGTATAGCCGGGATTTTCGATCTCCAGCGCCTCAACCGTCAGCATCAGCGGGTGGAAGGTGTCCACCATCACCGCCAGCTCCTTCGTCTCTTTCGCGCCGATACTCCGCGCCACCGCGCCGGGATGCGGCCCGTGCGGGATCCCGCCGGGATGCAGGGTGATCATGCCTTTCGTCACATTCTTGCGGCTCATGAAATCGCCGTCGACATAGTAAAGGACCTCATCACTGTCGATATTGCTGTGATTGTAGGGGGCGGGTATCGCGAGGGGATGATAATCGAACAGCCTGGGGCAAAAGGAACAGACGACGAAATTGTGTCCTTCGAAAGTCTGGTGGACCGGCGGCGGCTGATGGACCCGCCCCGTTATCGGCTCGAAATCGTGAATGCTGAACGCATACGGATAACAGCAACCGTCCCAGCCGACGACGTCGAACGGGTGATGCGCATAGTGAATTCCGTATACCCTTCCCTTCTTCCTGGTTCGGATCAGGAAATCACCCTCCTCATCATGCGTAGTCAGTGACCCGGGCCCCCGGATATCGCGTTCGCAATAGGGAGAATGCTCCAGCAGTTGCCCGTACGGGCTAAGGTATTTTTTGGGGTATCGGATGGGGCTGAAAGACTCGACGATAAAAAGACGGTTGTCCGTGCCGTCCAGTTTGAGCCGGTAGATCGTACCCCTCGGTATGACCAGGTAATCCCCGTATCCGAACGGCAATTCCCCGTACATCGTCTCCAGCACGCCGCTTCCGCGATGGACGAACAGCAACTCGTCCGCATCGGCATTCTTGAAGAAGTAATCCTCCATTCCGCGTTCCGGCGCCGCCAGCACGATATGGCAGTCGCTGTTGACAAGCACAGGCTTGCGGCTTTGCAGATAATCCGCCTCCGGCCGGATATTGAATCCCTCGAAACTTCGGTGCTTCAGCATCCGCTCCTCCGCGATCCTCGGTTGGACGTCGTAAGGCTCGTCCGTACGGATGATCTCCGTGGGCGGGTGGCAATGATACAACAACGAATAGTCGTTCGAAAATCCTTCGGTGGAAAAGAGTTGCTCTGAATATAGGGACCCGTTCTCCCTGCGAAATTGCGTATGGCGCTTGTGGGGAACCGTTCCCAGGGAATAGTAATGCGGCATGATTGGAAATTTTAAGTATCGAAAAAAAAGACGATTCGCGGGACATCCCGCAAACGCGGCGAGCCGCGGCCTGAAGGCCTCAGCCCCCCATCTCCAGCGCGACCATCAGGAAATAGTATTTCCAGTTGCGCTTGTCGATCCAATAAGTGAAATTTCTGCAGAACGGCATAGGCGATCCAAATGTAACAAAACTTCTGTTATGGGTTTATAACCTTTACCTTTAAGAAAATTTTAAACGTCATTCCAACCATCCTGGACGCCACCTACCCACTCGTATCGTTGCTCCTTCAAAGACTTTCCGAATGCCGTTGACGGCTTCTCAGCCGTCAAACGGAAACCCTGATCGGTGTAGAGCGCCGCAGCAGCAGCCAGTTCGTGGGTCGTCCACAAATATGCGCTCCTGTAACCCCGGCTGTTGAGGAATTCCATGAACAACCGCATCAGTTTCCTGCCCAACCCGATCCCGCGGTATTCCGGTTCGAGATAGAAATACCGGAGCTGTGCCACTCCGGCCTCCCGGTGCATCAGCAGCAGGAAGCCTACCATCCTGTCATCGTGTTCGCAGATCCATGCCCGGTCCAAATCCCCATCATAATTCCGGTAAAATTCCAAAAGGCCCTCCGCGACATACATTTCGAACGCCTGCCCGTATCCGTACTCGCGGCTGTACAACGCCCCGTGCCGGTACATGACATACCCCAGATCGCCGGGGCGGATCCCGGTCCTGATCGTAATGTCCTCCCGATTCATGCAGCGAATTTACCGATCCGCCGGAATATTGTAGTTTTATCGTCAAAGCCGCATCGTGGGAATGCCCGATACATTTTCTTCCGACAGCTTTCGGGAGCGCTGTGACGAACTCGCTGCCGCGGACGCCGATCTCGCCGCCATCGTGCTCAGATACGGCTACCCGCCGATGTGGAATCGGCCCAATACGTTTGAAACCCTCGTCCACTTCATCCTGGAGCAACAGGTTTCGCTGGCATCCGCCCTCGCGGCTTTGAACAAGCTTAGGGAAAGGCTGGGGGAAGTTACTCCGGAAGGGGTCCTGCTGCTTTCCGACGAGGAGTTGAAAGCCTGTTACTGCAGCCGGCAGAAGATCGCTTATATCCGCTATCTGGCGGAATCCGTCACGAAGAGGGAAACCGATCTGCAACTGATGCCTTCCCTGCCCGACGAAGGAGTGCGGACAGCGCTTACGGCGCTGAAGGGGATCGGCAACTGGACCGCTGATGTATACCTCATCTTCGTGCTCCGGCGCACGGATATCTTTCCGGCAGGCGACCTGGCGGCCGTCAACGCGCTGAAGGAAATCAAACATATCCCGAAGGACACGTCCCGGGAAGATATCTTGCGGATCGCCGGCCATTGGAGGCCTCACCGCACCGTCGCCACCATGCTGCTGTGGCACCATTACCTGTCTTCGAGGGGTAGAAAATGATTTACAGGTACTCCAGGATCTTTGCCCGGAGCTCGTTAGGTTTGAACGGTTTGCTGACGAAGTCGTTCATGCCGCAGTCCATGATCTCGGCAAGGATCTCGTTCTTCGGGGAGGCCGTCACCGCGATGATCGGGATGTCTTTGAAATGCTTCCTGATCTTCCTGGTACATGCGAATCCGTCGAGCAACGGCATCTGGACGTCCATCAGGATCAGGTCATATTTTTGCCTGGCGACGAATTCGAGCGCCTGCCGCCCGTCCACCACGAGATCTATCTCGCCTCCCCATCCTGTGATGAAACGTCGGGCAATGTTGGCGTTAAACAGGTTGTCTTCCGCCAGCAATATCCGCTTGTTCCTGAACTGTTCGTTGGTCTTGGGGACCACTTTCGGAGCCGGCCCCGCGGCGGCGGAATCTCCGGATTCTCCCCGCTGCAGGACTACGCTGAAGTGAAAAGTGGATCCTTTCCCGGGCGTACTCTCGACCAGGATCGTGCTTCCCATCAGCTCCACCAGCCTGACGGAGATGGAAAGCCCCAGGCCGGTTCCGCCATATAACCGGGTCGTATCGCTGTCGGCCTGGGTGAACTGCTCGAAGATCTTTTCCTGCTTGTCCGGCGCGATCCCGATGCCGGTATCGGTTACCGAGAACTGGGCGGAAAAGAAACTGCCGCGGTCTTCGGTCATCTCGACCTTAAGCTTCACGGATCCGACCTGTGTGAATTTTATGGCGTTGCTGATCAGATTGTTCAACACCTGTGACAGTCTGAAATTGTCCCCGCGGACGAAAAACGGGATGCGTTGATCGAATTCCACATCGAAAACGATCCCCTTTTCTTTGGCCTTGTAACTGAACGATTGGTAGAGGCTTTGCGCAAGTTCCCTCAGGTTGAAATCAATGGCGGAAAGTTCGATCTTCCCGGAGTCCAGCTTCGTGAAGTCAAGGATATCATTGATGATGTGCAGCAAGCTTTCCGCCGAGAACTGGAGCGTCCGCAAATCCTCCTGCTGGTCTTCGCGGGGCTGGTTCAGCATCAGGAGGTGCGTAATGCCGATCACTGCATTGAGCGGCGTCCGCAGTTCATGACTCATGACGCTCAGGAACTGTGACTTGGCCTTCGCCGCCTGCTCGGCCCGCTCTTTCATGTGTACCAGCTCCCGCTCCCGTTGCTTGCGGTTCGAAATATCCCGGATGAACGCATTGTAATAGAACTCCTGCTCGTTGTGGATGGCGGTGACCGCCAGCTCCATAGGGAACTCGATCCCGCTCTTGCGTACTCCCGTCAGCTCGAGCCGCTGGTTGAGAATATGAAAATCTTCCGGGTCGAGAAAAAGCTCGAATCCGGTGCCGTCGGGTCGCCTTGCAGCGGGCGGGATGATGGTTTCCATCAATGTCCTGCCCCTGACCTCGTCTTCGGTATACCCGAATATTTCCGTGGCCGCTTTGTTCCAGTGGATGATCTGGCCATCCTGGTTGGTGATCACGATGGCGTCCAGCGCCGAGGAAATGACGCTCCCCAGCATGAGTTCATTCTTCCGGAGCAGCTTTTGAGTGACGTCGTTCTCCCGGATCTTCTGGTCCAGCGCGATATTGAGCCGCTCGGATTCCGCGAGCTTTTCCAGGAAGATCTGTTCGATCTGCGCCTGCGAAAAGATCCCGAGATGCTCCCGGTCTACTATTTCCTTAGGGATCAGCGTAAGCATATGCGGGAACATTTCCAGTTCCTTGTACCGCGCGGAGAAGGTCTCGTAGTTTTTCTCGAATATCTTGCCTGCGAGCGAGTCGCCATAATTACTCCCGACAAATTGAAAGACCTCGAAGCTCAGGAACTGGAGCTTCCTGAAGATCTCCGGGTCCTCGTCCTGCGCCTCGACAATGTCCAGCTCCCGCATTTTTTTCTCGAAATACCCGTCCCCGGCGCGCCCGAACTTTTCCCTCAGGGTCTCGAGGAACGACCGCAGGAATTGCAGCGCCAGTGTATTCTTTTGTTCGGTGTCCGAAACAAAAAGGATGTTGAAGATGGACTCATCCTGCAGCAACACCGGAAACCGGTGCCGCACATTTTCCCGCAGGGATCTCCGCGTGTATTTTTCGGAAAGTTCGAAGGAGGTCAGGTATTTTTCGAAAAGCAGGTAGGAGTGGAAGACGTCTTCCTGATCCTTCTTCGCCGCCTTGTATCCCAGTTGGATCAACTGCTGTGCATTGGCGGGGGCCGAAATACAACCGATGAGGAATTCGAACAGCGCGTGATAAAGAGCGGATTGATCTTCAGTCCTGCTGACGACGGCCGCTCTGCCCATTCCTTTGAGGAAATTCTTGAGCATCTGTCCTGAGGCCGTTTATGCGCCTTTGCTGGCCTTGTAAATAGAGTAGAAGCCCATCCCGGACAACGCCCAGGTGAGGATCAGCGCGAGGAACCATGCGATCGACCCCGTCATACTCCCCAACAGCGATTTCAGCAGGTTGATCCCATAGTAGTGCTCGATCTGCATGTGCAGATGACCGATAGCCATGACCAGAAAGCCCCAGGCCATAAACGTCATCCCCTTTCCGAACCTTCCGCCTTTCAGGGCATAGGCCGTCAGGAACGCGAAAAGTACCGCGATGAAGAGGAATGGCAGCTCCATGACGCCGAACCAATAATTCATATTGCTGGCATGGGTGGCGGCGGTTGAGTTGTTGACCTGCAACAAGCTGCAGTTGACCTGGCACTGCGCCGAAGCAGTAGAGGCCGCCACCGTCCCGATCGTTACGAATAAGAGGATCAGGGGTCTGAAATTTTTCATGACAATATGGATTTTTTATACAATAAAATGGGACTTTTTCCCGTCTGGATAAGGTTAGCTTGGTCGATGACTACACTTATAAGACCTTAACGCATAGCAAACAAAAAAATTGCAACAATGCAGAAAATCCGGCCCCCATTCGTCTTCGACGAAAACCTAAACTCTTCCTTCCTCGAAGAGCTTTTCGAGGGCGATACAAAATACGCGGAAGCCGTCTTCGAAGACTTCCTCAAAGACCTTCCCGTATATTGGGAACGGGTAGAGTCGGCTTACCATACCAGGAATCTTCCCAACCTGGGAACCAGCGTCCATACCTGCAAAACGCTCTTCGGTTATGTCGGTTTTACGGATCTTCAGGAACAGTGTCAACAATTCGAGAACAAATGTTCCGTTAATAGTCCGGAAGAATTACGCCTGGACTATATCCTTCTTATTCAAAGGAAAGAAAAGGCCCAGCATGTGATAGAGAAGGAATACGCACGGCTTAGGATATTCAACGGCGAAAGCGATTAAAGTCAGTTTAACAGGATTCAGCGGCATCATGAAACTTTCATGCATTATAGTAGAAGACATCCAGATCGCGGCGGACTTCCTCCGCAAGTTCTGCGAAAAAAGTGACCTCGTAGAAGTCAGGGGCCATTTCCTTAACGTGACGGATGCGCTTGAATTTCTAGACCGGGAGCGCGTGGACTTGCTCTTTCTCGATGTCGAGATGCCCGGCGCAAACGGCTTTGACCTGCTCGACCGGCTCACCTACTCCCCCATGATCATCCTTACGACATCCAAAACAGAATATGCATTCAACGCATTCCAGTATCACGTGAACGACTACCTGAAAAAGCCGTTCACCTACAAAAGATTCCTGGAAGCGATAGGAAAGCTTCAGCAACAAACCGCCGATGTGGCTCAGGGGCAGCCTCCGGTGGCGACCGCGCCCGCAGAGACCGGCTTTCTTTTCATCAAAGCCGACGATAAGCTGACCAAGATCAGGATCGACGACATCCTGTTCCTGGAGAGCATGCGCGATTATGTGAAGTTTGTCACACCTTCGAAAAGCTACGTGACTTACAGCACCCTGAAGAATATGGAGGAAAAATTGAACGGTCAGACCTTTCTCAAGGTCCACCGGTCCTACATCGTTAACCTCGCCAAGATCGACGATATTCGGGGCAACACCATCTACATTCTTGGAAACCAGATTCCCATCGGGAAGGGCCACAAGGACGGGCTGGAGAGCCGCCTCAATATCCTTTGACCCCGGCAGTTGATCCCTGCCGCTTCCCGCGGTCGCGCGATTCATTGCAATTGACGGCGGTACAGCTGAATGCTGTTCTCTAACCCCAGGTACAGGGCGTCGCAGATCAATGCATGGCCGATCGAAACCTCCGCCAGCGCGGGGATCTGTTTGGCAAAATACCCCAGGTTCTGCAGGTCGAGGTCGTGTCCGGCGTTCAGGCCGAGCCCCAGATCGGAAGCCCGCACCGCCGCGGCGCGATAAGGCGCGATGGCTTTTTCAGGATCGGAAGGGAATTCGCGGGCATAAGCCTCCGTATACAGCTCTACCCGATCGGTCCCTGTTTCAGCTGCTCCTTCCACCATTGCGATGACCGGGTCGACAAAAAGGGATACCCGGATACCCGCATCCTGAAACCGCCGCACGGTTTCAACAAGGTAGTCCTTGTGACGGACGGTGTCCCAACCA
>DATNBP010000204.1:0-4192 GCA_035572015.1 Puia sp.
AACACCCATGGGGCCGAGTTTGGCCTTGTAGTCGTCCAACTGTTTTTGGGTCCTGATGATGCCGGTTACGTCCATGCCGGTGATCAGGCCCAGCGGCTGACCCTGGACAAGGGTAGTGTTGCCATATTCGAGGCCGCTAACATCACCGAGTTGAGTGAGCGACGCATTCTTATCGATCTTTGTGACGAGCGACCTGTTCCATGTAATATTGACACTGGCTGCCCATTTGAAATCTCGTGTTCTTACCAGAACTCCATTAAGCGCGATTTCATAGCCCGAGTTCTTCAGGCTCACCACATTTTGGAGCAATTGTGCGTAGGAGGTACTTGGTGCGACCGGAAGGCTTAACAGCGCATTGTTGGTATGCTTGTCATAGTAATCGGCGGTGCCCTGGAGGCGACCTTTGAAGAAAGAGAAGTCGATCCCGACGTTGGATTCAGCGGTCGTTTCCCATTTGATTGCCGAATTGCCCAGTTGGGTAGGGACAAGGGCGTTATTTCCGCGGTAGGTATACGGCGTATACAGGGTGCGGTACATCTGGTCGCCAATATTCTGGTTTCCGGTG
Source organism: Puia sp. (assembly GCA_035572015.1). Taxonomy (GTDB): domain Bacteria; phylum Bacteroidota; class Bacteroidia; order Chitinophagales; family Chitinophagaceae; genus Puia. The sequence continues at coordinate 566 of DATNBP010000204.1, forward strand.
AGACCATAGCTGGCCCGGATCTTCAGATCATCCATCCAATTCACGTCCTGCAGGAATTTTTCCCTGGAGAGCCGCCAGCCGAGGGCGCCGGAGGGGAAGTATCCAAATTTATCCTGCGGTCCGAATTTGGACGAACCGTCTGCACGACCGGTGAAGGTCGCCAGGTATTTGTCCATGAACGCATAGTTGGCCCGCAGGTAGTAAGACAGCAGGTAACTCTGCGGTCTGGCAGGGTCGTCACCCCGGACGAGAACCGGAGTGCCGGCAGACGAAAGGCTGTTCAGGATGTTGTCATTCGGAAAGCCGGCGCCCGTAGCGCTGAACATGCTGAGCTTGGTAGTTTCGTAGGAGGTGCCGGCCAGCAGGTCGATGCTGTGTTTCTCGTTGAACCGTTTGATATAGGTTAGGGTATTTTCGAAGAACCAGTCGTTGAAGTTACTATTTGAGTTGCTGCCGATCCCGCCGTTGGAGTTGACGTTTCCGTCAAAACTGCCGATCTGAACATAGCTCGGTGTATAATTCCGCTGGTTATACTGCTGCATATTCAACGAAAGCGTGCTTTTGAATGAGAGCGCCTTTGTGAAATCGTATTGGGCCGAGAGCGAACCCAGGAGCGTCAACGTTTTCGCATTATTGAGAGCGGTGGTCAGGGCCAGCGGATTCTGAAAACCCAGGTAGCTGGCGCCGACGGGCGCAAAACTGGTGAAATTGCCAGATGCATCGTACGGCGTATAGTCGGGGCGGGCGGTCAGCGCCTCGCCGTAAGCTCCGTTAGTGATGTTCTGATTGGTGTACCCCATATCGAGATTGGTGATAAACCGGAAATGGGATCCGATCTCGTTTTCAAAATTGACCTTTCCCGAGACTCGTTGGTAGTCCGAGCCAAGCACGACGCCCGGAATATGGGTGTAGGATACAGAAGTATAGTATTTCGACGCTGAGCTGCCGCCCTGAACGGACAGCATCGCATTGTCGGAAAAGGTATTCCGCGTGACGGTCTTAAGCCAATTCGTATTACCGGCACCAAAAAAAGCCGACGGGTTGTCCAATGGGCCGGTTACGTTACCCGGCAAGGACCTGCCGGCTGCGGTCCGGTAGGTGGCGTCGTTTTGGGCGGCTTCGGTAAACAGCGCCTCAAATTGGTCCTTGTTCAGCAGCCGGGGGTTGATCGGGGTGGTACCCGTGCCGTAGTAGCTGAGGTTGATTTGCGGTTTCATGTCCTTTTTGCCGCGTTTGGTCGTGATGAGTACAACGCCATTGGCCGCTTTCGAACCATAGATCGCCGTTGACGAAGCGTCCTTGAGGATAGTGATCGATTCGATATCGTCGACGTTCAGACCGCTGAGGCTGTTAAGCCCGTTGGTGAATCCTGATGACATCCCTGCCGAGATCCCTGATTCACCGGCGTTGAGCGAGTTCGCCATCGGACTCGTCAGATCAAAGCCGGGATTAATATAATTGGGGGTGGTTTCCACGGGAACACCGTCTATCACGTATAAAGGGGTATTGCCACCAAGGACGGAGGAGGTGCCCCGGATCCGGATGCGGGCGGTGCCGCCGGGGGTACCATCCGACTTGGTGATCTCGACTCCGGGAACCTTGCCCGCGAGGGCATTGTCCAGGCTGACAAAAGGAACATCTTCGATTTGTTTGGATGTTACTACGGCCACAGAGCCGGTCAGGTCGCGTTTCTGCACGGAACCATATCCGATGATCACCGATTCGGTGAGGCTGGAAGCGGCAGCGCTCAGCGTAATGGAAACGGGTGTGTTATCGCCGGATGCACGGATATGGCGATCGGCATATCCTACCATCGTGATCTCGAGCACATCGCCCGGGCTGGCGAGCAGGCTAAACCGTCCTTCCCTGTCGGTATACGTCCCGCGCCTTGTCCTTCTGTTGAACACGGATGCCCCGACCAGCGGATTTCCTGTCGTATCGACGACCTGCCCATGGATTATGGCCGGGGGCGGCGGGACCGGAGCGACGGCCAGCGCCCGCATCTGCACGATGATCGTCTTGTTGCTGATCGCGTACGTGAGCGGCTGATCCTGAAAGCAACGGTCAAGGGCGTCGGCGATATCGTCACTGCGGATCTCCAACGTGACCGGCTTTGCTTTCTGGAGCATTTCATCTGAAAAAAAGAAAAGATAGCCCGATTGCTTACCAATTTCCTTCAGAACCGTTCCCAGCGGTGCATTTTGCACGGAAAGCGTGATCTTTTGACTGTAAGCGATGGCGCTCACCTGCAGGCTGGTGGTGAGCAAAAGCAGTGTTCCCAGTTTCGAAGCCAAGAAATACCTGTTAAATACGATCCGTTTTAAGGCGGACAGTAGGGTTTTGATAAACGCAACTAATTGCATACTTTCGTAATGTTTTGGGTTTGTCTGAAGCAGTCATTTCGCAGTGGCGCCTCGTCCCCCAAAACCTTCACCGGGAGTGCTACCAACATTCTCGGTTTTTTTTAGGCGGACGGTCCTATTTTGACGGATCTTATGTAGAAGTTGTTTTTCTCATTCTCATTGCATTGAATTGTATATTTTAAGTTAAGGTGTTACCGTTACCGTTCGCCCTTCTACCCGGAACCTGACAGCATTCGTCAGTTCCATTGTCTTCAGGAGCGCAGAAATGTCCGCATCCCGGGGCACGGCCCCGGTAAAGTGCTGGTCGACCTCTCCCTCATATTTTACCTCGACGTCGTACCAGCGGGCCAGCTTCCGCATGACTGAATGGATATCCTCGCTGGTGAAACGGAAAACCCCATTCTTCCACGCGATCGCCTCATCGACATCGACCTGCGCCGAATACAGCCGTCGATCGGTCTTCTGAAGCCTGGACTGTTCGCCGGGCGCCAGCCGCATTTGCTGCGGACCCGACAATACTTTGACCGATCCTTCGAGAAGGGTCGTTGCGACCACCGGCTCATCATCATAGGCCATCACGTCGAAGTGTGTTCCGAGCACATCGATCGTGGTGCCGCCAGCTACCACTTTGAAGGGTTGGGACGGGTTTGGCGCGACCTCAAAATAGGCCTCCCCTGTCAAACTCACATCGCGGTCGGGTCCATAAAAAGTCGTTGGGTACCGCAGCGAAGAGGAAGCGTTCAACCAGGCCCGGGTCCCATCCGGCAGTATAATGCTATACAAACCGCCGCGGGGCGTGGTGAGGGTATTGTAGACCACCGCGGACGCTACCGCTTTTGCGCCAATGGTGTTTTCCGCTTTATACACGAGTTCCGCAGCCTTCTTATCGACGATGGCCTTCCCATCCGCAGCTGTCTGGCCATCGCTCGCCGCCTCCAGGTCAATGACGGATCCATCTCCCTCAGTCAGCGTGGCCTTGTCGGCAACCGGCCGGATCGGACTTGCCGGCGCGACATTCGCCCGCAGTTGCGCCGGGCGTGAGTTACGGGCAAAATTCCACAATATCAGGCCGGATGCGGCGAGGATAAATATTGCCGCGGCTATGGCCGGCACCCACCTGGGAATCCTTTTGCGTTCGTCGCGGGCCAAATGGCGGCGGATCTGACGAAGGATGCGGTCCCGATGCTCGTTTTCACCGCCCACAAAATCAGCGGGAACGATCACCTCCCGGTCCTGAGCAGCGTTGTACCATTCAGCAAACAGC
>DATNBP010000205.1:0-11827 GCA_035572015.1 Puia sp.
AGGGTGTCGCCGACGATTTCCAGTGGCGTATAGGGCGCTATCACCGTGTTCTCCTGCGCCAGTGTCGAATTCAACCACTGGAGCCGAGTCATTTTTGCCGGATGGCCGACACCGCCGTCGACGGACAACTTGCCGCTCACCTCCAGCCGGATCGGGATCGACCGGCTAAGGCCGCCGGCCTTTACCTGGACGGTCCCCGTGTAAGTTCCCGCGCCCGCCACAGGAACATGAATGATGCACCATAGCGGCTGCACGTCGCCCTTGGGCACCGCCACCGTCCTCACAAAGGGCTTTCCTTCGTAGTCTACGCCGCCGGTATTGAGACAGGTCATTGCGCTAACGGGGATCGTCGCCCCGCCCGCGCGCACCAGCGGCCGGAACGTAACCTCGACTTCGTGCAACGGCCTCAATGCGTATATCCCCAATTGATAGGCATAAAATTCACCCTGATCCGCAGCGCCCTCCAGCGACCTCCCCGGCCCCGTCTGTATCCACCGGAACGGCAGGTCCCGCCGCATCCGGATCGGGTATCGCCGGTCCTCGGGGAATACAAGGAAGGGAGCGCCCTCATAGCGCCCAACCAACACAGCCGTCTCACGCGCCGTGGCGGTCACCTCCATCGGATAGAAACTGTTGAACGTGTCGATCGCCTGAAACCCTGTCACGATCGTATTGACCGGCCAATCTCCCCGTTCCTTCCCGGTTCCGCCCCCCGCATAAGACCGCGCCGCAGCCCGGTCCCCCGCCGCTTCCCGCCCGACCCGCTGCATCCAGCCCGCGGAAGCCGTCGTATCCTGCCGCCAGTACACCACTTTCGGGTAATTGCTGCGACCTTCGTTATGGTACGGCATATAATAGACGTAATACGTTCCCTTCCCCGAGACAGGCTCGAACAGGATATCCCCGGTCTCGCGCGTGATTGACCGGAGCGCCACATTCATCACCCGCGCTTCCGTCGCCGAATCCTGTACGATGATGCGTTTGCTTTCCGGCTGAGTATCCCGGCGCCGCCAGGAAATGATCACGTGGGCGACCCCTCCCTCAACACCCCGGTACCGCACAGCCACCCGGTGATTTCCCAACGAATCCGCGCTCCAGCAACCCTGGCATTCCGAATACAGCGGCGCCTGTGCCGCGGCTTCCAGGGACAATAACAGAAAAAAACAAATTGCCTCAAGTTTTTGCATGCCTGAAGGTAAGCCATCACACTAACTTTCGCCGCAGTAAGCCCACGGCCATCAAAAAAACCCAGCCCGCCCGGCGTTTGACGTATATTTGCCGGATGTCGCCATTCGCCATTTATCACGAACATCCGGACTGGTTCAAGCCGCTTTTTGAAGAGTTGAACAACCGGGGGATCCCATACCACCGACTGAATCCGGACGCTCACCAGTTCGCCATCGAAGCGCCCGCCCCGGACTATTCCCTGTTCTTCAACCGGATGAGCCCTTCCGCGTACCTGCGCGGAGGCACCCAGGGCATTTTCTACACGCTCAATTACCTGAAATACCTGGAATTTCATCACATTCCCGTGGTGAATGGCTACAAATGCTTTACCTACGAGACGTCGAAGGCGCTCCAGCTGTTGCTCATGGAGTCTCTCGGCATCAAATACCCGAAGGCGCACGTCGTGAACCACCCGTCAAAGTTGGCGGACGCCGCTGCGGGGCTTCGTTTTCCCGTTGTCGTCAAGGCCAACATCGGCGGCAGCGGCGCGGGCATCACCAAATACCAGACGCTGCGGGACCTTCGCGAGGCGGTTGCCACCGGAAACCTGGACTTTGGCGTCGACCATACCGCGCTGCTGCAGGAATTCATCCCTGCACGCGGCGGCTATATCACCAGGGTCGAAACCCTCGGCGGCAAGTACCTTTACGCCATCCGGGTTTACCTGACCGGGGAGACCTTCAACCTCTGCCCGGCCGATATCTGTCAAACCAGCTCGGGAGTGGAGCTTGTCCGCAACGCCTGCGCGATCGAGGCGCCAAAAAATGGGCTCAGGGTCGAAGGGTATATGCCGCCCGAGGAGGTCATCAGGTCGATCGAGACCATTGTCCAGGAGGCCGGGATCGACGTGGGCGGCATTGAATATATCATCGATGACCGGGATGGGGAACTGCTGTATTATGATGTCAACGCCCTGTCCAACTTCGTGGCCGACGCGGTTAACGTCATCGGGTTCAACCCGCACAAACGGTTGGTCGACTACCTGGAAAAACGGGCCGGAGGCGCCGCGGTGACGCCGGGCAGCGAACATCATTTGAAACACGCTTAATCTAACCAACGGTATGAGATACGGATACTGGATGCCCGTCTTTGGCGGCTGGCTTCGCAACGTCGAAGATGAAAACATGGAAGCGACCTGGGATTATGTCCGGAAGTTGGCTATCCGCAGCGAAGAGATCGGGTATGACCTAAGCCTGATCGCCGAGCTGAACCTCAATGACATCAAAGGAATCGAAGCACCTTCGCTCGATGCCTGGTCGACGGCCGCCGCGCTTGCTGCGGTTACCCGGCGCCAGGAACTGATGATCGCCGTCCGGCCCACGTTTCACAACCCAGCCCTTCTCGCCAAGCAGGCGGCCAACATCGATCATATCAGCAACGGCAGGCTGTCGCTCAACGTGGTATCCTCCTGGTGGCGCGACGAGGCGACCAAATATGGGGTGGGGTTCGAACAACATGACGATCGCTACGCCCGGACCGCCGAATGGCTCACCGTCCTGAACGGCGTGTGGAATGAGAACGGATTTAATTATGAAGGGAAATTTTACAAAGTCGAAAATAATACGCTGCAGCCGAAGCCCCTCTCGCGGCCCCGTCCTCCGCTGTACGCGGGTGGCGAATCCGAAGCAGCTAAGGACCTCATCTCCACGACTTGCGACGGCTACGTCATGCATGGCGATACTCCCGTGACCATCGGCAATCGCATCCGCGACATGAAAGAACGAAGAGAAAAAAAGGGCCTTCCGCCGATGCAATACGGGGTCGCCGCCTATTCGATCATCCGGAATACCGAGCAGGAGGTCGGGAAGGAGATCGACCGGATCACGGACGTCCGTCCCGGCAGCGCCGGTTATGGCAACTATCAGCAATGGCTGGCCGGAACGCAACTCGAACAGAAAGTTTCCCTGGAAGATTATTCGGTCTCCAACCGCGGCTTGCGCAGCGGCCTTACGGGAACGCCCGCGCAGGTAGAAGACCGGATCGGGGAATTTGAAGAAGCCGGGGTCGACTTCTTTTTGCTGCAATGCAGTCCCCAATTGGAAGAAATGGAACGCTTCGCCGACGCCATCATCCGGAAGGAACAGTTCGCGTAGCCTTCCCGGCGCCGACCGGCCTATCTTACTCTTCTCAGCCCCCGCGTACGCTGGCCGCCGAGCAACAAGACGATCGTATTGCCGAGGATCCGAATATCCAGGCCGAATCCGGCGTGGCGGACATAATAGGCATCCCATTGATACCGCTGAACGATCACTCGCCGATCCTTGGCAGTGCCGCCATGAAGGCCCATTGCCTGTGCGATCCCGGTGATCCCCGGCCGCACGGCATGCCGGAAGTCGATTTCCGGGATCATGCTGGCGAACCGGCGGCAATCCGACGGCATATAGGGCCTGGGACCGATGAGGCTCATCGCGCCCGTCGCTACGTTCCAGAATTGCGGCAGCTCATCGAGGTGCGTGCGCCGAAGCCAATCGCCCAGCCTGGTGATCCGAAGATCGTCGCCGGCAGCAGGCCGCTCGTCCGCCAGATCATTGATCACCATCGATCGCAGTTTAAGACAGCGGAACAACCGGCCGTTCCGGCCAACTCTTTTTTGAACAAAGAAGACCGGACCCCGGGAGTCCAGTTTGATCAGCAAGGCCAGCAAGGGCAGGAGCCAGCTGAGCACACCAGCTATTACGAGTACGGCGATCAGGAAATCGAAAGTCCGTTTGAACAAAAAGTATGCTCGTTTGTCCTTAGCTGCCCAATCGCGCATCTGCTCCTGGTCGACCGAAAGCCAACGTTCCCCGACCGCCTGGAGTGCAGGTTCCAATTTACCGCTCATTCCATAGCAAACGGCCCCGCACCGGCAAAGGTTGCTCGGCCAGGGAACGTTTCACTGCCGGACCCCTGCCTCAATCAAGCAACTGATCTCTTCTATCCTGCGTTCATTCTCATATGCAGCTAAGGTCGAGCATATTAAAAGTCATTGCTTACTTCGACTTTTTCAACTACCCGCTCTCGCTGGAAGATATCCTGTTCTTCCTTGACACGGATGCCGAAGAATCGTCCGTCGCCGGGGAAATCGAAGCGCTGACTGAGGAAGGCTGCCTGTACAGGTGTGGTAATTTTTACAGCTTGCAGAACGACCCGGCGCTCGCCGAAAGACGAAACAATGGAAGACTGCACGCCGACCGGCTACTTCCCATCGCAACCAGAGGCGCCACGCTGCTCTTTCAATTTCCTTTTGTCCGCGGCGTCTTTATCTCGGGCTCCCTGTCAAAACGCTGCGCCGACGACCGGGCGGATATCGACTATTTCATCGTCACGAGCGCGGGCAGGCTATGGATCGCCCGTACCCTCATGCACCTTTTTAAAAAGCTGACCTATCTGCGGGGCCGCCAACATCGCTATTGTATGAACTACTATGTCGATGAAGAAGCGATGGAGATCAGGGAAAAGAACATCTTTACGGCCACCGAACTGCTCACCCTCATCCCGGCAAGCGGGAATAGCGGCGTAACCGGCTTTTTTAAGGCAAACGAATGGACTGCCCGTTTTTATCCCCGCTACCACCATCGCAACAGGCAATCCGTAAAGACGCCCCGTTCCAACATCCTGAAACGGGCCTGCGAAAGGCTACTCGACAATCGCCTCGGCGACCGGCTCGACGACTACCTGAGAAACCTGACGGCATCCCGGTGGAAGAAAAAAGAGGAACGCGGCGACCTCAATATGCGCGGGCTAAAAATGGCCCTCCAGTGCAGCAAGCATTACGCCCGCCCCAACCCCGAAATCTTCCAGCAAAAAGTCCTTGTCCGTTACCAGCGAAAGATCAGGGAAATATCCCTACGCTGGGGGGCCGTCTTTCACTGACCGCTTTTCTTATCGTTTCCGAAAGGAAATAATATAGTAGTCGCCGATATTCCGCCATGGCCATTTGCCCTTCCATTTATTTTCCTGCACGCGCAGAAAGCGGTAAGCGCCCGGGTGCTTCTCCGCAAAACCTTCTATATAGGAGGGCGGGACCAGCGTACACAAGCCTTCGACGCCAAGCAACTCGTATGCGTGACCAAGTTCCCGCACTACGAACGATGGGGAATAATACCAGCACCGGAACCCAACACCCTCCACTTGCGACGGCGCTCCCCGCTTGCCGCTGAAGGGGCGACGGAAAGCGGTTTTGAATTTGCCTTTGAAAAGCATCAAAGTCTCCCAGGCGCAGAATGGCGGCAGAATGGCCATCGTCAACTGGCCGCCTGGTTTGAGCAGCGGCCCCAGGGAACGCAGTACGACGCCCAGTTCGCCGGTGCAATTCAGTCCCGCGAAATTGGAAAAGATGAGGTCGTAGGGTCCGCGCTCTTTAAGCCCGGCCAGAGAAGTAAAGGAACACAGTTCCGTCGTAACGCGATCGCCCATCCCTTCCAAGGCGATCTTTTCCTGCAGCCGCTCCTGCATCCCCGAGGCGATGTCAGTCGCATGTACCCGGTAGCCCCTCCCGGCGAACCAAAGCGCATCGGTACCCGTACCCGCATTGAGCTCGAGGATCGAACCGGTGGCGGGAAGATATCGTAACACATGTTCCCGCACTCGTCCCCGTTTATACCGGATGATCGTGTTGCCGGCATCATAGTCGTCGAAACCCCGCGATTGCCTGCTGAAGGCTGTCGCGACCTGTATTTCGTTAAGCCGTCCGGACATTTGCATGTTGAATGTTTTATGCCAGGGGAAGCCGTTCGAGCCGCCGGAGGCGCCAGCCGGCAATCGCCGCGTCGGTCAAATACCAGCCCAACGCCGCCGCCATTCGCCAACCTTTTTTTCGCAAGCGGCCTGGCCGGCCGAACAGTTTCCCGATCTCCCGCAGCGCAAGCTGCCGCCGATAGGTCTTGTGCACATAGCGATGCAATTGTTTGTAGAATGCCGGCGAATAAGTATTCCGGAACATCAGCTGCAACTCGTCCGAATCCGTCCAGTTCGTCTTTTCCTTCAGCTCGGCCTTCACCCGCTCGTAAAAGACCGTCCCGGGCAACGGGTACGAGACGGAGATGCCGATATTGTCCGGCATCAGTTCCCTGATCATACGGATCGTCAGCCCGATATCTTCTTTGGTTTCCCCCGGATAGCCGAATTGGAGGAAAAAGGACGCGCGGATGCCATGCTCCCGCAGCAAACGGGTTGCCTGTCCGATCTGTTCAATCGTCGTGCCTTTGTCCATCGCATCGAGGATCTTTTGCGACCCGCTTTCCGCACCCATCCATGTATCCCTGCATCCCGCCTTTGCCAGTGCCGCCACGTAATTTTCCTGCACGAGCAGGTCGGCCCTGGACTGGACCTTGAAGTGAAAAGACAACCCCTCCCGCACGATGATGTCCGCGAATTCCTCCACCCAGCCTGGTTTAAGTCCGAAGATATCGTCGCACATCCAGATGTGGTCGAAGTCGTAGCGCTCCTTGAGCATGGTGATCTCGGTCACCACATGCCGCGGCGATCGCGCGTTATAGCGGTTGCCATAGATCGGTTTGGCGCACCAGTTGCATTTGAAGGGGCAACCCCGGGTCGTGCTGATATTGAGCGAGAAATAGCCATGATGTTGCATCCAGATCCGCCGGTAGCTGTCGATATCGACAAGGTCCCAGGCCGGCATGGGCAAGCTGTCCAGGTCCTTCATGACCTTCCTCGCCGCGGACCGCATCGGAGTTCCATCCTGCAGCCAGGCGAGCCCGGGGATGCCTTCCGGTTTCGCATCACCCGTCCGGAGCGCCCGGACAAGCTCGAGCAACGTTTGCTCTCCCTCTCCAAGCAACACAAAGTCCGCCCCTTTGCCCAGATATTGCGTGTACCGATCAGTCGAATCGGAACTGCTGACGATGACCTTGCACCCCCGTTGCCGGGCGAGCCCGATCATCCGGAAGGCCGCTTCCCGCATGTTCGTCAGACACATTTTAGTGAGATAATTGAACCCGTCATCGTACAGCACAAACACATCCGGCCGCTCCGACTCCAATTTCGGCAACAGCTCCTCCGGATGTCCCGCCAGCATGGTGTCGAACAACGAGACCCGGAAACCCTTCTCCCGCAATAATGCCGCCGCTCCTATCGTAGCCAGCGGCGGATAAGGCTGCGCCGTCGCCCATTGTTTCGGGTCAAAACGCATGAAATAGGAGTGGCTGAGAAGAATCCGGTCCATATGGTTATAACGTAGGTTTTATGGCAGGGGATGCCCGGCATCGCCTGCCGGTTCGACCCGGTAAATAAAGTAGTCCTCCCCGGCAATGCTGTGTTGAAAGGACTTAAGCGGGATCAGCCGGTAGCCTGCCGCCAATCCGGGCGCCTTGCCCGCTCCGAGCTCCCGGTTGGACACGAGGATGAAATCCCCCAGCTGCCGGAGTTCCGGCCGCCTGTCAAGCATCGCCTCGATCCCAGGACGCGGCGCCGGAAAAAATTCTCTCCTCCACACGCAAAAGCTCCCTTTCGCCCCGATATCAAGATAATACAGTTTTTGCCCGAGATAAGCGCACAACATGGGGCCGGCAGTATAGCCGTCGACCACGACCGTCAGGCCGGCAGAGCGCAGCGACGATAAATAGTCCGCCGCATTCCGCGATTGGGAAAAAGGACGCCGGAAGTCCTCGCCGACAGCGTATCCCCCCACCAGGACCTGGACAACCAGGATACCGGTCCAGGCTGTCCACCACAATTGATGACCGCAGTATCGCCAACCGGCTCCCCACCCAAGCTGCCCGTCCCCCGCAGGCGACCGACGTGTCAGCACCAGTCCTGTCCCATCCGCAGTCAGCCACGCCGCCGCCAGGAAATAGACAAAGACCATCCCAAAATACCGGTTCGCGCCCATATGCGTAACATCGAGAAGCACCAATAACGGTCCCACGCAACAATAATAAAACAGAAGTGCGGGCCATCGCTTGCCGAGCAGACAAGCCGGGAACAGAAATAGCGCCACGAAGAGCAGGACAGGAAGGACCGGCCCGAGATGACCCGCCGTCAGCCAGCAGGTATTCCAGAACCTTCCGCCATTGACCTGCGGTACGGGAAGCCATCCCTGCACGAGACCGTTCATGGCGAACGACACATTTTTCCAGGTATGCCACCCGGCGGGATGAACGGCCGCCATATTGACGTCGTCGGCCGGAGTCTGCTCCTGGATCAGCGCCGCAGCCAGACCAAGCACGATGAGGACCATCATCGCCGCATACCGGGCACGTAACCGCCGCCCGGCTTTAGTGGGACGGCTGCCTGACGAGCCGCCGGGAACCACGCTCCCAACCCAGAATCCGGCGGCAAGCAGGTATACCAAAATCGCACCCGCGGCAAAGGCAAAGAACAAATGGGCATTGCACATCAGGAAAGCGATACAACCTATCCACACCGCATGCTTTTCCACCCGCCGCAGCAAATGACAGCAGAGGAACAACATCCAGATGCCTATCGCATAATCGCGGCTCAGCACATCAAACTCATAAATGAAATAATAGCCCGCCAGGATGAGCAGCTTTGTCCACCGGTCGAACGGACCATATTGCAACAACACGAACGCCGTGGTCATGGCGAACAGCCATTGCAGCACCTGCATGCCGGCAGGCGACACCGTTACATAGTGTGTCACGAGGAAGAGCAATGCACCCCAGAGCCTGGGATGGCCGTCATAGCGGAGATTGCGGTACATGTCTGCGAGCGAGCCGCTATCGCGCGACACGAGGAAATGATGCGCTTCGTCGAGGAAGAGTTCGTGATGATAAAGTCCTGCCGCGCTGACAACGCCATAGACAGCCAATACGAAGAGAACGAATCGCTGCGATCCGGCGGCCTTCATCCGTTCAATTTAGCGCGTGGTGACAGATTGAGATAACATACGCAGCGGAGACAGGTTTCGTTGGTTTCCATGTCGAGCGATTTCCGGAACCCGACGGCTACGGGGCTATTGAGGATCTCATCGAGCGGCCGCTCCCTGATATTGCCCAGCGGCGCGTGAAAAAAACAAGGCCTTACCGTTCCGTCGGCCTCTACGACCGCGGATACCCATGGCGCGTTGCATTTTTTATAGGGGAACGGCGTCTGACCGTACGAAGCGGTATAATATTGCCCGATCTTCCGCAACTTGTCCGGCGACTCCGCGATAAATCCTGTGTTGAATAGTGCACCGTGATCGCGGATCACCCTTTCAGCCATTGCCTGGAGCTCGGCCAGTTCGTCTTCGGCCGGCAGGATCTGTTGTTGCCGGGGTGCATCCCAGGGCTCGGCCCGGTTAAACGCCTCGCTGGTGACGTCGGCAGGTAAAAAACTGATCTGGTCGAGCCCGATCTCGAGTGCGGCGCTCAAAATGGCGGGCCACCGCCTGAAATTCAACCGGTGGATGACCGTCCGCCCTGTGACCCGGTATCCCGCCTTATGGTAATGCAGCAATTGAACACCTTCTTTCATTTTCTGAAAGGCACCGGGGATATTCCTGATCTGATCGTGGACCTGCTCATCGCCGTCCAACGACACAATGATGTCGTTTACCCATCTGGTCAGTTGCTCTGCATGACGGCCGATCGCCAGCCCCGTCGACAACAGGGTGACCCGGATATCCTCCCGCTTCAGTATCGCGCAAAGCCGGAAAAAGTTGGGATGCAGCAGGGCCTCGCCGCCGGAAAGCAATACTTGCCGGGTGCCGAGCCGCCGCAGGCTCTCCAGCAATCCTTCTACATCTCCCTCGGTCAATTGCCGGAGGTGCCGGTTCCCTTTCCAGATATCGCACATGACGCACCGACAATTACAAGCGCTGTGCGGCATCAGGATGACGATCGGCAATGCCGTTATCCTGTCCGTCTGCAGGGTTCGGTAACGTTGATAGGTATGGTAGAGGGAGGGAGTGCTCATCCGGCGTTCAGATGTTTTTGATCCGGACCCAGGGATGGGGATTGTTTACGCCCAGCAACCGGTTCCGGACCGAATGAGGATTGTGCAGCAGGTCGTGGTGAAACGAGCGCAGGTCGAGGAGGCTGTGATGGTAGTGATATTCCGCCATCTCCGGGTAGCCAAAACTGGCAAAATAGGCCTGGCTTTGCCGTTTCGCCGTTTCGATCCGCTCCGGCCGGTACAGCGGGCTGTCGATAATATGGATCTCGCCTCCAGGCCTGAGGTAGGAAAGGGCATAGTGAACGATCTTTTTCAGCGACGGAAAATACTCGATCGACGCGGCAAAAACAATGCAACAGAACTGCCGTTCCCCGAGAATACCCGAGCGGATGTCGCCGTGGATGAAACGAAGGTTCGGGTCGTTGCTGAATACCCTGGCAGCTTGTTGGAGTTCGGTAAAATTGATATCCACGCCGGTTACCCGTGTTCCCGGAATTTCCGCGAGATGGTGGGTCAGCCAGCCGTTTCCGCAGCCCACGTCGAGCAAGTCAAGGGTTCTTTTTCTGTTGCCGAGATACCGGACCAGCCGGGCCGCCGACCGCTTCCGGACCGACCATTCCCGCCAATGCGGATGCTCGGCGGCTATTTCCGGTAATTTGGAGAGCTCTTCGTCCGTGGCAAGCCTGTTTTCCAGGCTCCGGATGACAATGTACTTCTTTTCGAAGAGAACCTCCCTGAGCATGGAATGACCCTGCACTTGAATATTGGTCAGTATAGAGGAATCGGGTAGGTACATTTCTCACTGATTTTAGCAGTATCAGTTTCCGATACAATAAACGCCCCGTTTAGGGGAAAGGATGCCCCGCAGCTAAAATTAGAAACCCTGGATTTCAGGCTGCCGGTAATGCCAAACCCTGTGGAGGAGCTTGATCTCATACGGATATCGATATAAGCTCGTCCGGTATCGAAGGGCAGCCATTATCCTGATGGCCTTCCGCTTCAACGCATTGAGCCGGATGTCCGATACAGTTGGAAAATAGCCGTTTAGCACGGTCTCGAAATTTCGGATCTTATCGATCATTTCGGGTTGCAGCCAGGGCGTCAGGGGATTTTTTCGCAGGTCGAACTTCTCCCACTGCGGCGTCATCCAGTCTTCCAGTTTCTTGGGGTAGGCAAAGCCAGCGGCCTTGACCTGATCGTACAACTCCGATCCTTCGGTCGGTACGGGGCTGTACGTGTACAGGATGATCTCGGTGGCCGGATTGACCGCCTTTACCCGCTTGATAAACCGGATGTCGAAATCGATTTGCCCCATGACTTTTTCCGGCGTAGCCGCGGGAACGCCGAGCACAAAGGAGTATTCCGGGATGATGTCGAATTTTTTCAACCGTTCCGCAAAACGGAGGATCTGCCTTCCGCTTTGGGTGCCACCCTTGTCCAGTTGCTGCAAGACCTGGTCGTTGCCGCTTTCCGCCCCGAAAAAGATGATCCTGCAACCGGCATCACGGATCAGGGCCAGGGATTCGTCTTTCCACTTATCCATGGTGTCGATCCGCGCCATTCCCCACCAGTTCATTTTTTCCGGAAGCATCAGTTTGGCAAACTCGACCACCCGTTTTTCGGAAACAAAAAAGTTATTGTCGTGGAACTCTACAGCGTCGGCGCCCCATTTTTCCTTGATGTACTTTACATCGTTATAAGTCTGTTCGGCTGTCTTGGCTTTCCAGCGGGCTTCATAGATCGGCACGACGGCGCAAAACGA
>DATNBP010000206.1:0-3588 GCA_035572015.1 Puia sp.
ACGCTCGGACCGGAAAAACGCCCTGTCTACGGCGGCGGCGGCATCACCCCCGATATCTTTATCAGCTTCGATACCACCACGTTCTCGCGGGCCATCACCTTGCTCTATGTCCGGAACACGCTGGATCGCTTTATTTATACCTACTATATTCAACACTTGCCGGCATTCGGCGGTTACTCCGGCGCAGCCGATTTCAATGCCAGGTTCCATGACGAGGGTGACCTGTACAAGGCCCTGACGGCCTATGCTACCAGGGACTCGGTCGATCTGAGCACGGTGGCGGCAAAGGACAGGTCGGTGCTGGAACACCGGCTTAAGGCGATGCTTGGCCGGCAGATCTGGGGCACCGAGGGGTACGTGGAGGTCAGCAACAGCTATGATTCCGCCTTTGCAAAGGCGCTGGAAGTTGTCGGCAAATAAGAAACCGGCGCATCGGAAGGATGCACCGGCTACTACATTCGGCCTCCGTTGCGGCGTGTTTGAGGTTTAGGCTTTGACCTCCTTGTCCAGCAACTCCTTCTTCTCGATCCGGTAAGAACTGATGAGTCCCAGGCCGCCCCCGATGGCGATCAGCGCGAAATAAATGCTCACATTGTTGCCGTTTGCTTCCCAGTTGCCCTCGGCATATTTATTCGCGTAATGACCGACATGATACAACACGGTATTGTCCAGGAGGTAGGCCGCGAACAAGCCAAGGCCGGCGCCCACAAACAATAAACCCCATTTCAGGCTGCGGAACGGGGCCGGGCGGGGTTTTTCCGGCTTAAAATGCGGGTCCATTCCTTTTTCCACCATCGCGAGCAGCTCACGGCTGCGCATATACCTGATCCCGAATATCACCGCGCAAATGGCCAAGGTCATCAACATCAGCCAAACAACTCCTAATACAGCTGGTTCCATACTTTTATTTTTTATCGTTTTAAGATTATGTACACCCCCTATGACCACAGCTTTTCCCGTCAGGTTACAGCCAACTGCCAAAAAATACCAGGCCGAATTATTTTGTACCTTGAAGACGGCAGGTTGTAACCTACACCAGCCAATCAAAGTCTTATATAAGGTGAGACACATAGAACTTACTGATACAGAGATTATTAAAAAGGTCCTGGCAGGCGAGCAGGGGCTTTTTGCCGAATTGGTCCAACGGTATCAGTCCTATGTGTTTACCCTGGTTTTGCGTTTTACCGACAACCGGGAGGACGCCGAGGAGATCGGCCAGGATGTATTTGTCAAGGCTTACCGCTCGCTGGCAGACTTCCGGGGGGACGCCAAATTCAGCACCTGGTTGTATACGATCGTCCGTACGAGTTGTATCACCTTCCTGCGGAAGAAGAAACTGGATACGACCTCGCTGGATAATGAACGAACCGCGCTGCAGCTCGAGAGTCGGGAATCGGGTTTCACCGCGAACGCCGTGGAGCATAAATCAAGACACGCCATGGTCAATGCCGCTATCCGGATGTTGAGTCCGGACGACAGCCAGATCATTACCCTCTTTTACAAGGGAGAGCAATCGTTGGACGAGATCGGCCGGGTCATGGGACTGGACCCCAATACCGTCAAAGTAAAGTTGCACCGCGCGAGGAACCGGCTGAAAGAGAAGATCGAAAAACATTTTAGCTATGCCGTACGGGAATTATATGAGAATTAAACAAATTATTATGGAACCAGCACAGCACATGGAAGACCGGCTTTGGGACTTTATCGACGGACTCAGCAGTCCGGCCGAGCGCACCGCCGTCGAAGCGCTGATTGCCGCAAACGCGGAATGGCAGCGGAAATACAAAGAGTTGCTGAATATGCACCAACTGATGGTGGGCGTCGAGCTGGATGAGCCTTCCATGCGGTTCACCCGCAATGTCATGGAAGAGATCGCCCGCCACCACGTGGCGCCCGCGACCAGGAACTATATCAACAAGAATATTATTCGCGGCATCGGCGCCTTCTTCCTGAGTTTGATCGGCGGGTTGCTGGTTTTTCTTTTCGTTCAGATCAAATGGAGCGCGCTGACCGGATCCTCTGAAAAGAAGCTCAACGTCGACATCGGCCTTGACAAGATCGACTATGGGAAGCTCTTCGGCAGTTTGCCGGTTACGATCTTCATGTTCATCACCGTGGTGATGGGACTCGTACTGCTGGATTTGTACCTGCAGCGCCGGAAGGGCGCGGATGCCGGAACTATTTGAATTTTCGTTTCAGGGCCTGCAGCTTGGCCTGGAAGTCGTTCGCCGCCGCTGCAGGCTTGATACCTTTGCCCGGTTCCTGTTTCCGGCCACCGCTTTTTGTCCCGCCGGCCCCTTTCATCGAAAGCGAGATCCGCTTTCGCGCGATGTCCACCTCGAGGACCGTCACCATCACCTTTTGCTGTAGTTTGACGACCGAACTCGGATCGGATACGTAGGTGTTGCTCAGCTGGGAAATATGCACCAACCCGTCCTGCTTGACGCCGATATCGACAAAAACGCCAAAATTGGTGATATTCGTCACGATCCCCGGAATGGTCATCCCCTGCTTCAGGTCCTCCATGGTCTTGATGGATTCCTCGAAATGGAACTCCTCGATGGTCTCCCTCGGGTCGCGACCCGGCTTTTCGAGCTCCTGCAGGATGTCGTTGATTGTGAACTCTCCCACCGCTTCGGACACATATTTCTTGCGCACGACCCTCTTCCTGATCTCCGGCTGTGAGATCAGCTCGGATACGGAACATCCGAGATCGGCCGCCATGGTCTCCACTACATGATAGCTCTCCGGATGCACCGCGCTGTTGTCAAGGGGGTTTACAGCGGCATGGATACGGAGGAACCCGGCGCACTGTTCGAATGTCTTCGGGCCCATCAGGCTGACCTTCCTGAGCTCCTCCCGGCTTCCGAATGCGCCGTTGTTCATGCGGTATTCCACGATGTTCCTGGCCAGCGTGGCGCTGAGCCCGGAAACGTACATCAGTAAATGTTTGCTGGCCGTGTTGACATCCACCCCGACATGGTTCACGCAGCTTTCGACCACCCGGTCAAGTTCATCTTTCAGCTTGGTGGGGTTGACGTCGTGCTGGTATTGCCCGACGCCGATCGATTTCGGGTCGATCTTCACCAATTCGCTCAGCGGATCGAGCAAACGCCGCCCGATGCTGACCGCTCCGCGGACGGTCACGTCCTGGTCCGGAAACTCCTCGCGGGCTACTTCCGACGCGGAATAGATGGACGCTCCGCTCTCATTCACCATAAAGATGGCGAGCTTTCTGCCAAAGTCGATACCGCGGACCAACTGCTCGGTTTCCCGGCCGGCGGTTCCGTTGCCGACCGCGATCGCTTCGATCGCGTACTTGTCTGCCAGTTGGCGCAGCGCTGCCGTACTGGCTGCAACCTCCTGTTGCGGGGGATGAGGATAGATCGTGCTGTTGTGCAGGAAATTGCCCTGTGCGTCGAGACAGACCACCTTG
Organism: Puia sp.; assembly: GCA_035572015.1. Lineage (GTDB taxonomy): Bacteria > Bacteroidota > Bacteroidia > Chitinophagales > Chitinophagaceae > Puia. The sequence continues at coordinate 3,437 of DATNBP010000206.1, forward strand.
CAACCGGTCCTGAAACCGGGATCGAGCGCCAGGACCCGCTTGGATCCCAGCGGCGAGGCCAGCAGCAATTGGCGCAGATTCTCTGCAAAGACCTTGATGGCCTCGTCATCGGCCTTGTTCTTGCTGATCAGCCGGAATTCATTTTCGATCGA
>DATNBP010000207.1:0-11731 GCA_035572015.1 Puia sp.
AAGTACGTCAGGAATTGTTCATAAAACCAAAGGATTCATCGGTAGTCCTGCTGGCCGATAAGGACCGGATCGGCGCCTTTACGCTGAACACGGATAAGGTCCACAGCTTTGTCCCGGCAAGCGCCTACGATCCTTCCAACACCGGCAATTTCTTCGAAGTCCTCGTAAAAAGCGATAAGGGCTACTCGCTGTTCAAGTTGATCAGGACCAGGTTCGTCAAGGCGGACCAGCACCGGGATATGATGAGTCAGGCCACGGGCGAAGTTAACGACGCCTTCCAGGATCAGATCACCTATTATATCATCAAGGATGGCGTAGTGCATGCCGTCGCGCTGCGCAAGAACAGTATCCTGAAGGCGTTGCCGTCGGTTAAGGGTAAGGCATCGGAATATTTCGACAATCATCCCGACAGCCCCGTCGACGAGTCCTTGCTGATCGGCACGATCCTATATGCAAACAGTTAAATAAAAAAGAGGCCGAACGGCCTCTTTTTCGTTATCGGTATCATCCGATCATTTGCTATACGTATCGATAAGAGTCCTCGGATTACCGCCCGAGCTAACGGTATAGGTGAATTGATAGAACCCATGTACCGGATCGGCCGCCATGATGGTCGGTCCGCTGGTAAGAGAAATACCATTCGGCACGAATTGGCTCTTGACGTCATCGGGATTAAGTGAAACGCTGAAATTACTCAATACGCCCCCATTATTGGTAAACGTTATAACGTACCGGGCGCCTTCGAAATAACCGCTGGGCACTTCTACCGTGGTCGGGTCATCGGGCGAGAACGCAATGGGTCCCTCCTGAACATCATTATTGGGTGCGCCCGAACTATCGGGGGCATTCCACCTGCGCCATCTCCAGTTGTATGTCCCCGCGATGGGGTTGCCGATCACGTGATAATAGATCGTTCCAAAATTGCCGCTGATAGTGGAGCCGGCGGGGCCGCCTTTGATGGAGATCGGCAGCATATAGCTTTGGGTCGGATCGATCTTGTCGGGAAAAACCACCACCGGAATATTATCGGTGTAATTATTCCCCTTCTTTACCGTGACCGTGGTCGATTTGAAAGAATAGATGCTGTCGGGGAACAGAGAATACTGAACAGCACTCGTGGTGTTGTAAGCCTGCATTGCAGCCTGGTCAACCGAAAGGGTGATCGTTTCGTCGGCAGGAGCCACATTCGTCGCGGCATAGTTGACGTGGAAAAAAGCCGTGTCTGAAGGGTCAGCTCCCGGAAACGTCAATGCCGAGGCACCGAATGCATTCAATCCGCCTTCGGGTATCAGTACAACCGGCTTCAATCCGCTGAAATCGGTATCCCCGCTGCGACTCTTGACACAGGAGTTCAGCAGGAAACCCATGAGGAACAGACCGGCTCCCGTCGTCAAAACTTTATATTTATATACTCTTTTCATGTATCTTTTTTTAAAGTTAAACACAAATGTTTATTGATTCCAGAAGACCTTGGTCGCATGGTAATCGATCGTGCCCTGTGAGCTGACGTTGGCGCTATTGGTATTATACTCGCTGGTCGGATACAATAACCTGACCGGAATAGAAGCAGGCGACTGATCGAGGAAAGGCGAAATGGACAACGGCAGATCGGCTGGCAGATGAAGCCGGCGATAATTGCACCAGGTCTCGAACGGATCGATCTGGTTATTGGCGATCCATTCCTGCCGCATGATACACGCGAGTTGACCGTTTGTACCGACAGCATCCGCGAAGTTGGTCTGCGGATCGCTCTGTGCTACGTAATTGGCGCTGCTGCCCGCACCCAAATAGTTGAAGGAAGCCTGGACACCGTTATTGTAAGAAGTCTGAGGACTTCCGCTCAGCCACCCGCGTACCTGGGCTTCCGCCTGTAGGAAGTAGCTTTCGGCCGCACTGATCAAAATTGTGGGCTGGCTGACGCTTTTCAGGATACCTGGTCCGGGAGTAGCGGCCTGCGAACCCGGGGGATTGGTCACACCGCCGAGTACACTGCCATCGTATCCACCGCTGCCCGGCGCATAGATTTGCGCCAACCGGTTGGTGTCGTTGTGATTCGTCAGCCAGTTGATGGAATATTGCTGAGCTTTCCAGAAGTCGGCGCCGCCGCCCGAGGTCGGCAGACCGGTCAGCGTCACGAAGAAACCCCACTGCGGGTTCTGCTGACCCGAGTTGTTGGCATAACCGGGGTTAACTCCGGCATCCTTGGCAAGGAACCCTCCGCTAATTTTGCCGATCTCGGTCGTAATAAAGCTGGCATTGGAAGTCACTTGCGACTGCCGCAACAGGATCCGCAGTTTCAGCGTATTGGCGAATTGGACCCAGGAGGCATTATTTCCGTGGAACATAACGTCTGCGGTGGAGGATCCTACTACATTCCCTCCCTGCAATAGCGCGACGGCCGAATCGAGTTGGAGCGTGATCGCATTGTAAACAGTCTGCGCGTCATCGTATTTCGGAGTGATAATGTTCGTCCCCTGCAGCGCCTGCGTATAAGGCACATTGTTGAACATATCGACCAATTGCTGAAAAACAAAGGCCTTCATGATCTTCGCCGTTGCCACATAAAAAGGCAGGTTCTGCGCTTTACCGGATTGTTCTACGTAATTGTAATCCGACAGGTTATGATACCTCGACTGCCACAGGCCGTCCCCGAAATTGGTGGTCTGTTTGTAAGATGCGATATCGCCGGCACCCGTAGCATAGCTGCCGCTCTGCCCCAGATAGCCGAGCCAGGCATTGAGAAAATTGAAAGGTATTTCCTGGTTGGCCGCCGTGACCGTCAGCGCATTGGACAGCACGAGCTGCGGGCTGGCATTGGTGGCAGCATTCGGGTTGTTGTTGATGTCGAAATAGTTCTTGCTGCATCCTCCCAGCCCAATGACCAGGATAGCAGTAGAAAATATGGTGAATTGCTTTTTCATCATTGCTTAATTTTAATCAATAGCTGATGTTGCCTCGATATTAGAAGGTGATGGAAATACTGCCTCCGATGAACTTAGTGGGCGGCAGCTGGTTGATATCCGTATTACCGCTGGCGTTGCCGCTGGTATTGCTGAACTCGGGATCCGACCAGACATTATCCTTCGCCCTCCAGGTGATCAGGTTCCTCGCCTGGACGCCAATATTGATAGCGCTGACCACTTTCAGGCGATCGACCGTTTTCTTTGGGATGTTGTAGCTGAGCGTTATCTCGCGCAGTTTCCAGAAATCGGCGCTGTTGACATAGTTGCTGCCGACCGAATTCCAGACCCCGGCCCAGAATGCCTGCGCCCCCTGGTTGGGGTTGCCTGTATTCACGTTGGTATTCGGTGTGTATTTGCCATTCCCTTCATCAATGACGGAATTGGGAATGATAAAAGGTTGCCTGCCGGAAGAAGTCGAATAAGCCGAAACACCCGTAAAGTCGAGGCTGGGTCCGATGCCATTGAAGATGACGGCGCCGAAACGACCGTCAGCCACGGCATGCAGCACGAAGCCTTTGTAGCTGATGGTGGTATTCAGACCGATCTTGGTGGGCGGCACCGTTGTTCCAAACAGATGCAGCTTGGAGTCCGCCGTTGGAAGACCGGTTTCAGCATTGACGATGATATGTCCCTGCGGGTCGCGTTTCCAGTCGCTGGTCTTGGCCTGCGCATACGGCAATCCCACGACGGCGTCCGATGAGAAAGTAACCGCATTTTGTGCCTGGCCGTTGGGTATACTAATGTCCGACAGACCATAACCCAGCGATTCGACCGTATTCTTGTTATAGGCGAAGTTGGCGCCGATGTCCCAACGGAAACCGCTTGCGGTACTGACCACCGGAGTAAATTTCAGATCCAGCTCGATACCCTGGTTCTTCATCACGCCCGAGTTGACATACGCCGATGTATAGCCGGTAGTCGAAGAAATGGAAATGGGGATCGTCTGGTTTTTTGTAGTGGTGTTATATACGGCCGCCGAGAAGTTGATCCGGTTGTTCAGGAAACCGAGGTCCAGTCCTATTTCATCATCCGTGCTTAGCTCAGGTTTGATGTTCGGGTTGGCAAATGACGAATTAAGTGTAAAGCCGGCCGTAGAGCCGAACGGAAACCCGGGTCCATTATTAAACGTGTTTTGCAGGGCGTAAGCGCCGATAGAGACCTGCGCTGTTCTCGAATGCGCCAGCCGCAATTTGCCAAAGCTAAGGACCTTATTGTTCTGCAGCGAATTGATCGCGTCGGTAAACACGAAGGCGAGGTCAACCGCAGGATAGAGATAGGACCTGTTGGATGCGGAAAGCAGCGAGTTCCAGTCGTTACGCAACGAACCGTGTAGGAACAGGTAGTTATTGAAGCCAAGGGAAAGGTCGCCGAATACGCCGAATACCCTTGTATGCTCTTCATATTCGCTGACGGTTGGCTGGCCCAATCTGTTGCTGATGTTGTAGAAATCGGGGATCACCAACGCATTGGCGGACCCGCTGAACAAACGGATCTGGTTATCGATCAGCGAAGTACCGACGATCAGTTTGGCGTTGATCTTGCCGATATCGCGATGGAAACTTGCGAGGAAATCGTCGGTGAGACGCTGGCTCAGGCTGATGCCGTCCCCTTCGGAGGGGGAGAACTGCTTAACGCTGGATGGGATGTTGCCCGAACCAAGCGTATCGGCGATCGCCCATGGGGCAAACGTATAGCCGGCCTGGGTATATTTGTTGGAATATTCGTCCCTTGCGATACCGCCTCTTTCCAGCAGATCGAGCCAGGGGGTGGGCTTCAGGACGAGCTGCAGGGTGCCCAGGAGGTCGTTGCTCTTTTCATCGAGTCGAGTCTGATCGATCTGCCACCACGGATTACCATAGTAGGCATCATAAAAACCGTCGGGAGATGCAAAGGGATCGGTCTGCCAATTCCTATAGTTCCTCAGGTTGACGTCGGCAGGCTGGTTGATGATGGTCCAGTACAGCGGCCTGTTCTGGAAATAGGAACCGCCGCCCGCGTAGCCACCTGTAAAGCCGGTATTACCCCAGGAGAACGGGACGCCGGACCCGGCCGTGGTGTTGGTATGTGTGATCGTATACCCGAGATTGTAATCGATCTGGAGCATCCCGGTCGTCCTCGATCCGTTTAGACGGACGGCGTCTCTGCGACTGACGTCCTTGGGAATGATACCGGAGTGATTTACGTCCTGGAAGGAAACATAGAATCGGCTCTTGTCGTCACCCGTGGAATACGACACTTCATTCTGCCACTGGATGCCGTTATTGAAGAAACCTTTTTTGGCGTTGGGGTCGGCCGAATAATTGATGGAGTCCTGTTTGATGATGAAACTGCCATCGGGAGCGAAAATACGGATGGGAGGCCCAAGCGGGACCCGCTGGCCATTGAAACGCGGGCCGTAGTTCTGGTTCTCGTATGGTACATACCAGATATAGGGGTTGTCACCGACATGGACGACACCCGCGTAGGCAGGAGCGGTTTCGCCGCCGTTCTGTCCGAATTGATTTTGAAAATCGGGCGTGTAGGCAATGGATTCTACCTGCACATCGCTGGTCACCCTGATCTGTGGTCTGCCGCGGGTACCCCTTCTCGTCGTCACGATGATGACACCGTTGGAGGCGGCCGATCCATACAGCGCAGAAGCCGAAGCGCCTTTCAGAACCGAAACATCCTGCACATCATCCGGGTTAATTTGGTTCAAATAACTGATAGGCAGTTGGATATCGTCTACTACCAGCAGGGCCTGGTTATTACCCAGGATCGAGCGGTTGCCCCGTAAGGTGATCCTTACATCCGGGTGGACGCCGTTATTAACGAGGTTGACCTGCAGACCGGAAACCTTTGCCGCCAGACCGGTGCCGATGTTGGTCACTTTGGCCTGTGTCAACTCTTCCGTGTTGATCTTCGCGGTCGAGTATCCCAGCTCTTTTGACTGTCTCTGCACGCCAAGTGCGGTGACCACCACTTCGGAAAGACTGTTCTCCTTACGGGTAACTTTGATCGATAGCGGACCGGTGCCGGCAACCGTTGCCTCGCTTGCGTTAAATCCGGTACCGGTGATGACGAGCACATCCCCGTCCTTTGCCTTGATGGAAAAATTCCCATCGGCATCCGCGCTCGAGCCGGATTTACTTCCTTTGATCTTCACCGTGGCAAAAGGGACCGGTTGCCCTTGCTGGTCGACGACCTTGCCGGAAATGGTTTTGATTTGACCAAAAGCCAATGCTGCAGTCAGTAGGAACACTGTCAGCAGCGACAGACATTTTCTCATGTGATCTGTTTTAGATTGCAAGACAGGCATCCCTGTCTTTTTTCAAGTAATTGTTTTACAACAGGAATTGAGGGGCCGTCGGCCCCGCTTTGGAGGGAAAATTTTAAAAAGGCAGCTATCCCGATAAATAATATATCGCTAATGGAAATTTTCTCATGTGACTCTGTTTGGTTATTGGTGAGGACAAAAAAACTTTAACATTTGCTGCAACAGGGCCCAGACATTTTTCCATCCGGAAACCTTAAAACACTTAAACCGATGGAAATGCCGCAAAAAAGGCCGGGAAAGTCAATCGGGAGAATGCGGCGCATGGATGAGCAGTACGGCCGATGAAGATAATTTTCTCATTGTGACTCGTTTTAACGATTAATGTTGACTCAATACGAATTTAACAAATTCATATTAAAAAAAATCATTTCGGAAAAAAATTAAAAGACGGTCTACCTTTGCGCGATGGAATTATTAGACGGTAGACTGGCTTCCCAGGCCATCAGGGATTCGCTCAAACTAAAGGTAGCACAATCGATTACAGAAGGGAGAAAGGTGCCGCATCTGGCCGCGGTGCTGGTAGGCAACAATGGCGCCAGCGAGACCTATGTGGGGGCAAAGGTCAAAGCTTGCGCCGAGATCGGTTACCGGTCGACGCTTATCCGGCTGGAAGACAGTATCTGTGAGAACCGGCTGCTTGGCGTCATCGACGAGCTGAACAACGACATGGATGTGGACGGTATACTGGTGCAATTGCCGCTACCCGGGCATATCTCCGATGAAAAGATCATCACCGCGGTCCATCCGTCCAAAGACGTGGACGGGTTTCACCCGGAAAATGTCGGAAAACTGGTGCTGGGACAGCAGGCTTTTGTTTCCGCAACGCCGCACGGCATCCTGCTTTTGCTGGAACATTATAAAATAAATACGGCAGGAATGCATGCGGTTGTGGTGGGGCGAAGCAATATTGTGGGAAGGCCCATGAGCATCCTACTGAGCGCCAATACCAATCCGGGCAATTGCACAGTAACGCTCTGTCATTCGAGGACACGCAATTTGGCGGAAGTATGTCAGCAGGCCGATATCATCGTGGCCGCGCTGGGCCGGCCGGAATTTGTGACCGCTTCCATGGTTAAAAAGGACACTATCGTCATCGACGTGGGTATCACCAGGGTTCCCGATGCCAATAAAAAAAGCGGGTTTGCGCTGAAGGGAGACGTCAAATTCGATGAGGTCGCGCCGCATTGCAGCTTTATAACGCCGGTGCCGGGTGGCGTAGGGCCGATGACCATTGCCGCCCTGATGAAGAACACATACAACGCCTGCAAAGAAAGAAATGGTAACGCCTGATACAGCCGCCGGCCTGCCGGTTATGGAATCTTTCTATACGCTCCAGGGAGAAGGTTTTCACCAGGGGAAGGCTGCTTTTTTTATACGGCTGGCCGGTTGCGACGTTGGTTGCGTCTGGTGTGATGTCAGGGACAGCTGGGACGCGGGCAAACATCCCCGGCGCTCTGTCGACGAGCTGGTAGCCCAGGCTGCCGCCCAGCCGGGAAGGATCGTCGTCGTTACGGGGGGAGAGCCGCTGATGCACGACTGTTCCGAACTTACCGAAGCCCTGAAAAGTGCAGGTTTCGCCACGCATATCGAAACCTCCGGCGCCTGGCCGCTGACGGGCCGTTGGGATTGGATCTGCCTCTCACCGAAAAAATTCAAGGCGCCGCTGCCCGGCATTGCAGCGCTGGCGAGCGAATTGAAGATCGTCATCTTCAACACCTCGGACTTCGCCTGGGCCGAACAATGGGCCGCCCTGACCGGCCCGGACTGCCGTCTCTTCCTCCAACCGGAATGGGGCCGTTCGCAGGTGGTCACACCATTGATCATCGATTACATCAAGACCCATCCGAAATGGGAATTCTCGCTTCAATTGCATAAATATATCCATGTGCCATAGCTTTCCCGCCCCTGAACAGTTCCATGCCCCGATCCCCATCCCGTCGGACGGTTCCAGGTGCCTGATCCCCGCCCCTCTGGACGGTACTATCTCCCCTGACCCGCTGGCTTCCGCCGGTGCCCTGCTCCCCGCCCCCTTCCACCGGTGCCGGAAATTCAGTAATTTCCGGGTATGAAATGCCCTCTTAAAATCCAGGATATCCTATTTTTTTTCCTTGGCTTGCTGGCCTTTTTCCCTTCGCAGGCCCAATACGACCCGGACAAGGTGAATAAAAAAGCGGTAGCACTGTACAACAAGGCCTTGTCACAGGCGCAGGACGACGATCTCAAAGGAGGCATCTCCACGTTGGAACGGGCTATAAAGGTTGATCCTCGGTATGAGGAAGCCTATCTTTCCATGGCCGGCATGTACGCGGAAATGAAGAACTACCGTGCGGCCGTCGACAACTATGAAAAGGCCATGGTCATCGACAGCGGTTTCTTCCTGGATTATAACCTTCCCTACTCGATCGACCTGGCCGGTACGGGAAATTTTGAAAAGGCGCTGGAGGCTATCGGCCGGTTCCTTACCATCCCCAACCTCAACGAGACCAGCAGGAAGGCGGGAGAATACCGTCAGCGATGCTATCGTTTTGCGATCGGGTATGCGGCTTCACATCCCTCCGCAGGTTATAAATTCGAGCCGGAGAACCTGGGCGACAGCGTCAACACCGGCGATTCCGAATATTACCCGAGCATCAGCCTGGACGGCGACACCTTGTTTTTTACGAGAAGGGTCCATCATACCAACGAAGACCTCTTCGAGGCCTACCGTCTTCCGGGCGGCGGATGGAGCAAGGCCCGTGGGCTCCCCGGCAACATCAATACCAATGAGAACGAGGGCGCGCAAACCGTATCGATCGACGGTCAGTGGATGATCCTGGACATCTGCAATTCCGCCGAGGGTTTCGGCGGCTGCGATCTTTATATCTCTTATCGTACTCCCGATGGATGGAGTACGCCGGAGAACCTGGGAGACAGCATCAATACCGAGTTCCGCGAAACCGGCGCATCGATCTCACCCGACAGAAAGGACCTGTATTTTTCCAGCAACAGACCGGGCGGGTACGGCGGCAGCGATCTTTATGTGAGCCACCATCTGCTCAACGGCCATTGGAGCGCGGCCGAAAACCTCGGACCGGTGATCAATACCGTCGGAGACGAGTCCACTCCATTTATCCATGTCGATAATCAAACCCTTTATTTCAATTCCACCGGGCATCCCGGTTACGGGAATAACGACCTCTTCGTCACCCGGAAAATGGCGGACGGGAATTGGAGCAAACCGGAAAACCTGGGTTATCCGATCAATACGATCGACGACGAAGGCAGCCTGGTCATCGCATCGGATGGCAAGACGGCCTACTATGCCAGCGACAGGTCCGACAGCCGGGGAGGCATGGATCTCTATTCCTACATTATGCGCGAAGACCTCCGGCCGGCGCAAACGCTTTGGGTAAAAGGACGTGTCTTCGATCGCAAGACCGGCAAAGGACTGCCTTCCAGCGTGATCCTCACCGATCTGTCCACGCGTAGGGTGATCAGCAGCCTGCAGACGGACGAGACAGGAAATTACCTGACGACGCTTCCGAAAGGAAAGAATTATGCCTTTGACGTCAGACGGCGCGGCTATCTGTTCTATTCGGAGAACTTTGCGCTGAACAATGCACCCGGCGACAGCACGAATAAGGCGCCCGAAGACAGCGCCTATCATATCGACATCGGATTGCAGCCCATCGAAACCAATGCCGCCATCGTCCTGAAGAATATCTTTTTCGAGACCAACCGCTATGACATCAAACCAGAATCGGAACCCGAGCTCAATGAGGTGGTTCAATTGATGAAAGACAATCCCAGCCTGCGGATCCAGATCAGCGGTCATACCGATAATTCAGGGAAGACGGCCGATAACCGGGCCTTATCCGAAAAAAGGGCAAAAGCAGTCACCAACTATTTGATCGCCAAAGGTGTTGCCGCCAGTCGTTTGACGTTTAAGGGTTTCGGGGATACCCAGCCCGTCGCCGATAATGCTACTCCGGAAGGGCGCGCCCGCAACAGAAGAACAGAACTTACTGTCGTCGGAAACTAACGGCCTCCGGCCGTTCACCCGACAGTTCAATTATCAGGTAGCATAAAGGCGAAAGAATGTTTTGCTAATTTTTTTAGTCTTCGTACATTTACGGATGCCGGATAACGATCTCCTCTACCGTCTTGCCCTTTCCCGCGTCCCTGGTATCGGCCCCGTCTATGCGAAGAAATTGCTGGGCCGGTTCGGGGATGCAAAAGCCATTTTTCAGGCAAACGAGACCGCATTGGCCGACCTCAGTGGTGTCGGACAAATACGAGCTAAAGCCATCGCACGCTTTGACAACTGGGCAGGCATGGAAAGCGAACTGGCTTTTATGGAAAGGTATAGTATCCGAAGCCTTTTTTTCACCGACCAGGACTATCCTCAACGCCTTTTGCATTGTAAAGATGCGCCGATCCTGCTGTTCTATAAAGGGAAGGCAGAGCTGAATGCCCCCCGTATCCTATCCGTGGTGGGAACAAGGACTCCTTCCGAATATGGAAAGCAGGCGATCGCCCGATTAATAAGGGACCTGGAAGTTTGCGGCCCACTTATCATAAGCGGACTTGCTTTTGGCATCGATGTCGCAGCACACAAAGCTGCGCTCGATCATTCTTTACCGACCGTTGCGGTGCTGGCCCATGGTCTGGACCGGTTGTATCCGCCCCAGCATAAGCATGTCGCTGCTGAAATGATAAAACATCAGGGCGGCCTGCTGACGAACTTTGGTATGGATACGGAGCCGGCTTCTTATAATTTTGTCCTTCGCAACCGGATTGTGGCCGGAATGAGCGACGCAGTCATCGTGATGGAGACCGACACCAATGGCGGAAGCATGCTTACCGCAAAAAAAGCATTCGCTTATAAGAAGAAGATATTCGCAGTTCCGGGCCGGATCAGTGATAAAACAAGCAGGGGCTGTAATCAATTGATTCAGCAGCGCCGCGCTCAAATGCTGCTCAATGCATCTCAATTAATAACGGAAATGGGCTGGGACTCTTCCGCAAATGAAACCATGCAACAAGGCTCGCTGTTTCCAACCGAAGAGCCCAAAGGCCTATCCGAAAATGAAAAGACGGTATTTTCCCTGTTGCGGGAAAAAGAAAAACTATCAATTGATGAATTATCCCGCCAGACGAAGCTGAACAGCTCAGCCGTCGCTATGGCCCTCCTCAAGCTGGAATTGCAGGGAATAGTCCTGGCTTTACCCGGTAAACAATATCGGCTGGCTGCATGAACGATTTGCACGCTCTGTCAAGTGCATAGTACCGTTTTGACTACCTGGAATAATGCCCAAATTAAAAGCCTAAAAATCAATGATTTAATTTTAGTATTATTCTTATACTGGTTTTGAACACTGCACAGGGGGAAAAATTTGGCGCGAACTTACCCGCTGCCCTATCTTTGCACATGGCAAGACTAATTACCCCGGCCGGAAAGGCAAATACAAAG
>DATNBP010000208.1:0-6881 GCA_035572015.1 Puia sp.
GCTCGCCAATTTGCAAAACGCCATCCTTTCCCAACTCATTCACACCGATCTTTCGGCGGCATTCATGGAAAGCGGCATCCCGCTGGCCCGGGGTTTCTGGCAGGAGCTGTTCGGCCGTCTCCGGCACAAGCTGTTGCCACCGCTGCAGGACCAGCACGACTTCCTCTACGTCCTCAACCGCGTATTTTTCCGAAACCACGACTACCGCTGGGTCGAAGACATTCCACTGCCGGCGTGGGGCGCCTTTTTTGAAAGTTTGGGACTCTCCCTGCATATCGACGACCAGGGGATACTGGACCAGCTCATGGATGCCCTGAAGACCATTTCTTTCCAGGTGGCGCAGCTGGGGCTGGAAAAGGAAGTATTGCACTATCTGCAGCAAGGGGACCGCGAGAGCAACCCTTTTGTCCTGCAGAACTATGCGGTCATCCGACTGATGAGGGCGACGGAGGGAGATGGCGAGAGCAGGACGGCGAAGGGCGGAGAGGAGGGTGGAGATACCAGGATGGCGGGGACCGGAATGGGGAGTGCAGCGGACGGGACGAGGGCGGGGGACCGGGAAGGTGCGACGACGGCGGGGGTTCGGGGCGGTGCGGCGGCGGCGGGGATCCGGGGCGGCGTGGCGACGGCGGGGGATCCGGAAGACAGGACGGTGACCCGGCACGGCAATATCGGGTACATGCTGGAACGGTGCTACGCCTGTATCGAGTACATCCGCAGTAACCACGGACTCCGGGGCGCCAGTCTGCACCAGACCTATATGCTTTTGCTGCTGGCCAACCGGATGGAGCGGATGTCGATCCTGCTGGACCTGCTTGACCGCGAACAATCGTTCGACACGGCGAAATTCGTCGGCATCTTCCGGATGCTCGTCCGGAACGAGAACCGCAAGAACAGTATTCTCGAATTCATGTCTCAATCCCTGGGCTATCTCGCCTATCAGATCGCCGAGCACAAGGGCGCAAAGGGGAGCAAGTACATTACCTCCACCTGGGCGGAATACCGCGGCATGATCGGCAGCGCGATGGGCGGCGGCGCCTGGATCTGCCTGACGGTGGTCATCAAACACCTCCTCATCCGGGTCCCGATGGCGATCCTCTGGCATGGCGTCGCCTACAGCCTCAATTACAGCCTTGGGTTCGTGTTGATCGAAGAGACACACACTACCCTGGCCACCAAACAGCCTGCTTTTACCGCAAGCGCCGTAGCGAGTTCGCTCGACACGAAAAAATCCACCCACCAGCCCAATCTGTACAACCTTGCCGTAACCGTCGCCAAGGTCTCGCGCAGCCAGATCGCGTCCTTCGCCGGCAATCTCGCGGTGGTCTTCCCCGGCGCGGCGCTACTCGCGTGGGCCTATGACAAGCTTACGGGTGCGAAACTGGTTGCGGGAGAGGAGGCGGTCCAGTTGCTTCGTCAACAGCATCCCTGGCAAAGCCTGTCTTTGCTGTATGCCTGCAATACGGGTGTCTTTCTTTTCCTGAGCGGCATCATCGCCGGCTACGTGCAGAACAAGATCCGCTACGGCCAGATCAGCGAGCGGTTGCAGACCCACCCCATCCTCCGGCTATCGATGCCCGGGAAAAAACTCCGGCGCCTCGCCGGTTATGTCGAGGGTCATGCGGGCGCGCTGGTCGGGAATATCAGCCTTGGCTTCTTTCTGGGAATGGCTGGGACGATCGGAGAGATCAGCGGAACCAGATTCGATATCCGGCATATTACGATCGCCGCCGGGAACGTGTCGCTGGCGGTGTATGGACTGGGGTGGCGGAATGTTCCGGCGGGGTACCTGGCCGAGGTGCTGGCCGGTGTCCTGGGCATCGGCTTCTTCAATTTCGTGGTGAGCTTTTCACTCGCTTTTGTCGTCGCGGCGCGATCCCGGGGCGTCCGGCTCCGGGAGTACCCGGAGTTCCTCGGCATCCTGTGGCGGTACTTTCGAAACAACCCGCTCGACTTTATCCGGCCGAGGAGACGGGAACCTGAAAAGGCCGATGAGTAAAATAAAAATGTACATTGCAGGCTATGTCACCCATTATCGAATGCGTCCCCAATTTCAGTGAAGGGCGCAATCCAGACATCATCAGGCAGATCACCCAACAAATAGAAAGCGTCGCGGGCGTTCGGCTGCTGAACGTTGATCCGGGAAAGGCTACCAACCGGACGGTCGTTACATTCGTCGGGCCGCCTGAAGCCGTCGTGGACGCGGCATTCCTGGCGATCCGCAAGGCGGGAGAGCTGATCGATATGCGAACGCACCGGGGGGAGCATCCCCGGATGGGTGCGACGGACGTTTGTCCGCTGATCCCGGTCGCGGGAATCAGTATGGAGGAGACGGCGCTGTGGGCGCTGCGGCTGGCAGAGCGGGTGGGAAATGAATTGCAGATCCCCGTCTATTTATATGAAGCGGCCCAGATGAACAAAAGCCGGCACAATCTTTCGGTTATCCGGGCGGGTGAGTATGAGGGCTTTTTCAAGAAGATTAAACTACCGGAATGGCTGCCCGACTTCGGTCCGGCGGAGTTCGATGCCCGGCGTGGCGGTACTGTCATCGGGGCGCGGGATTTCCTGGTGGCATATAACGTGAACCTCAATACGACCTCGACGCGCCGCGCGAATGCGATCGCCTTTGACGTCAGGGAGGCAGGTCGGACGACCAATGAGGGGGACAAGGCGGTCGTGGTTCCGGGGACGCTGAAATCCGTCAAGGCGATCGGCTGGTTTATTGAGGAGTATGGTATTGCGCAGATTTCAATGAATCTGACGAATATCGGCGTAACGCCAGTCCATATTGCATTTGACGAAGTCTGCCGGGCGGCCGGGGCAAGGGGGATCCGGGTGACGGGCAGCGAACTGGTGGGATTGATTCCGCTGCAGGCCATGCTGGATGCGGGGCGGTATTTTTTGGAAAAGCAACAGCGGTCCACCGGTGTTTCCGAGAAAGAACTTATCCGGATCGCGATCCTGTCGATGGGGCTGGACGAGTTGGGGCCGTTCAAGCCGGAGGAGCGGATCATCGAGTATTTATTGCGCGAGCCCGGCGAAAGCAAGCTGGTGGGGATGACGCTCGACGGGTTTGCCGATGAGACAGCCAGCGAAAGTCCCGCGCCAGGCGGCGGGTCCATTGCGGCGTATGTCGGTGCGCTTGGCGCGGCTCTTGGTTCGATGGTGGCCAATTTATCGGCGCATAAGAAGGGGTGGGATACGCGCTGGAAGGCATTCAGCGATTGGGCGGACAAAGGACAGCGATATAAAGATGAACTGTTGCGGCTGGTCGACGCCGATACCCGCGCCTTCAACGGGATCATGGCAGCGTTCGGAATGTCGAAAGGAACCGATGCCGAGAAAGCGGCGCGATTGTTGGCCATACAACGGGCGACAAAGGTGGCGATCGAGGTGCCCCTGCGGGTGATGGACGTAGCGCTTGCCAGTTTTGAGGGAATCCGGGCGATGGCGCTGGAAGGGAATCCGAATTCGGTCTCAGATGCCGGGGTAGGGGCGCTGTGCGCGCGGGCGGCGGTGCTGGGGGCGTTCCTGAATGTACGGATCAATGCCAATGGGTATGAGGACAAGGAGTATGTGGAGGCGATCCTGGAACGAGGCCGGGCTACCGTGCACAAGGCGATCGAGATGGAAAAGGAAATTTTGGCTATTATCGATAAAAAGATCGGAGTTTAAGCTTTTTTGCTATGTTAACTATCGCATCGTGTTGTCCTGGACGCCATCAGAACGGGATCCCGATATTGAGATACCCCAGTACCGACCTCGACTGGTCGGAATACATCGCGCTCAACTCGAGCGGGCCCAGCGCAAACATATAGGTAAAGGTCAGCGCATAGCCGGAGAGAAAGTCCGGGGTCGAGAAAAAGGCGCTTTTTGTAATGAAATTGTTGAAAAGCACATTGGCCCTGCCGGTGAGGAATACATTGTCGAACGGCTGGTACCGCAGCGCCAGCATACCCTCTGCGACGCTGGACGAATAGAAGGTTCCCTCGCGAAGTCCCGCGAACGTGATCTGGTTGTGGAACTGTTCGGTCAGCCCTCCTATCGAGAACTCATTCATCACGCTATTGCTGTAGTGCAAGTTCAGGCCGCCCTGCAGATGGGCCTGGATCGTATACCGGTGGGTAAGGGGGATGTATTGGTCATAGTTGAAAAGCAGCCGTTGATACGGCATTTCCGAAAAGCTGGTATCGGTGCCGCCGGTCTGCGAGCCGAAAATGCTTACGTTGGGGTTTTGCGTAAAGACATTGTCGGCTTCCGCCCGCAGGAGGAAGCCCCTCCGGGGATAGACCGGCCGGTCGAGCAGGTTGGTCCTGACGAGGAAATAGCTCGTGACAAAATTGTTGTTGCCTTTGAATTCGAGGCTGGACGTGATGGATGGGTCGTAGGACATGTTCTCGAAACGGGTGCCAAGCCCAATGGTAAGGTCGCGGTTAGTGGAATAGCCGAAGCGGCCATCGAGCAGATAGTAGCTTTGGTTGTACAGGCCCGCCTCCTTGTAACGGCTGTTGTAGGTGGTGATTTGAAAATTGTCGAATTGCGTCCCCAGGGTAAAGGCGAAATTGGCCCGGCGTCCAAAGTATTGCAGGTGTTCCGCCCGGGCCCTGAAATTTTGCCCGATGTTGACGGTCACCAGGCTCCTGGATGTCGGCGTGAAAAAATCCCGGCTTGTCAGGTTGAGGATGGCGCTGATCCCGCTGAACTGGTTGTAATTCAGGCCGATCTTGGCGAATGTCAGCGGGTTTTCCTCCACATGGAAGACAATGCGGCTGGTGCTGTCGGGGAGGGGCTGCAGCGTGTAGGTGATGTGGTCGTAGTAACGGGTGCCGAAAGCGCGGCGCACCATCCTGGAGAGATTGTCGGCGGTATAGTAGTGACCGGTGAGGAGGTTCATGCTCTGGATAAAAAATCCCTCGCTGGTATGTTTCAATCCGATCACTTCATAAGAGGAGATCCTGATTGCGGGCGCGGCTGGCAGGCGGTCCCGGACGAACGGCTGCGGACCATAGAGTGCATCCAGCGAGTCGGCAAGCCGTTTGAACCGAGGATAGAGCCTTCGCCCTTCCCTGATCCCGGCATCTATGATCTTGTCCGCAGCGCCGAAATTCCCCATATTGTATTGTTCCAGCGGCTGGGAGATATAAATATTGCACAACGGGATTTGGGTTCTCGTGTCGGCCGCTTCCCGAAAGAAGGCGATCTGCAACAAGACCTGCAGGGCGTTGGTCACTTCCGATGGTTTCCGGAGCGGCCCGGAGACATTGCTGCCGATGACGATGTCCGCGCCCATTTCCCTGACGTCCCGGGCCGGAAAGTTATGCACCACGCCGCCGTCCACGAGTTTCCGCCCATTGTCTTCCACTGCGGTGAAAATGGTCGGAATGGCCATGCTTGCCCGCACGGCGGTGACGATGTCGCCGGTATCAAGGACAACCGGTTCTCCGGTAGAAATGTCCGTGGCGACGCATTTGAAGGGAATGGAGAAATGCGAAAAATCCTTGATGCCGTATACCGGTCTGAATAACTCGGAGAATTTCAACCAAAGTTCCTGGCCTTCGATCACGCCGGTGGAGATTCGGAACCAGTCGTTGACCCAGGGGAGTTCCACGTCGTATCTGCCGTACTCCGATTTTTCATCCATGATCATGCTTCGCATGGAGGACTGGTTGGACAACAGGAGGTCCCAGTCGATATTGCGCGCGATATGCTCGATTGAGTCGGCGGAATAGCCAATGGCATACAGGCCGCCGAGAATGCTGCCCATGCTCGTACCGGTGATATAATCGATCTTGAGACCCGCGGAGTCGATCGCCTTCAGAATACCGATATGGGCCAATCCTTTCGCGCCGCCGCCGCTAAGGACAAGCCCGATCTTCGGCCGGGCCCCGGACGGTTGCTGACCGTAGCCGGTCGCGGCCATAAGCGCGAGGCAGCAAGCTAAAACGAGATAGTGCTTCATGTGTTCAAAGCTTCTTCTCCAAC
The DNA here is from genome assembly GCA_035572015.1 of Puia sp. Classification (GTDB taxonomy): domain Bacteria; phylum Bacteroidota; class Bacteroidia; order Chitinophagales; family Chitinophagaceae; genus Puia. Next base: position 5,983 of record DATNBP010000208.1, read on the forward strand.
TCCACGATCTTGTCGAAGACCTGCTCATACTGGTGGTTAACCCGGTCCAGTTCATCAGCGGCCTTCTTGTATTCGGCTTCAGTCTTGACGAATTTATTTTTATCAGAATACGTGGAGGGGTCGGCGAGGTATGCTTCGAGCGCCGCTTTTTGCTTTGATAACGCAGAAATCTTCGTTTCCAGTTCCTGGAACAGCCGTTGTTGGCGTTGCAATTCCTTCTTCGCTTCCTTGTTGGCGGGTGCATTCACTGAAGGGGCGGCGGCAGCGGCGGCGGCCTTTGCGGTAGCAGCGGCGGCGGCCTTTGCGGGAGCGGTGGCAGCAGCGGTGGCGGCGGAGGTGGCAGCGACTGTTTCCGAAGCGGCCTTTTGGCTTGCTGCCAGGTTCCGTTCCTTCCAATCCACCCACTCTTCGTAGGTGCCTTTGAATTCCCGGATCCGGTGGTCGTCGATCTCCCAGATCTTGTTGGCCGTCTTCGAGATGAAATATCGGTCATGGCTGACCAACAGATAGCTGCCTTCGTATTTGTTAAGCGCTTCGATCAGTAGTTCGCAGGAATGCATGTCCAGGTGGTTGGTCGGTTCGTCGAGCAGCAGGAAATTGGCCTTGCTAACGATGGTCTTGGCGAGGGCCACGCGCGCCTTCTCGCCACCGCTCAGCACCCTGATCTTTTTCTCCACGTCGTCGCCGCTGAAAAGGAAGCATCCCAGCAGCACGCGGAGCTCCAGATCGGTCTTCTGGCTGCCGCAAAGCTGCATCTCCTCGAGCAGGGTGTTGTTGACATCCAGCGCTTCCATCTGGTGCTGCGCATAGAAGCTTTCCTCGACGTTGTGGCCCCAGACGCGTTCGCCGTCAAAGGGCTCCGTGCCGGCGATCATCCGGAGAAGCGTCGATTTTCCCTT
>DATNBP010000209.1:0-7455 GCA_035572015.1 Puia sp.
CCAGCCAACCGCTGGTGAGCGCGACGATCGACCCTGACCGGGCCCTGCCGGATGACAACCGGGACAACAATAGCTGGAGGGCGACAGGGAACTAAGGCTCTCCGATTTCACACAACAGCGGTGACTCAGAACGGTTTATAAAAAAAATCAGCCCAAAAGTGTCATCGAAATGGTTTGGGGCTTATCTTTGCCCTCCTTTCACCGTTCCGTTCGGTGAAACCCGGGAGCTTAGCTCAGTTGGTTCAGAGCATCTGCCTTACAAGCAGAGGGTCGGGGGTTCGAGACCCTCAGCTCCCACCGGAAGCCTTCGATGATTCGGGGGCTTTTTTTGTGTCCCAACTGAATTCGCACTTTGAAGCTGATGGGGATAGGGTATCACACCGCCGAAAAGCACCAAACTCCCGATGAATACCACAACGACCTCGAGTCAGGGAATGGCAAATGTCAACGCGAAAAAACAGAATTCTCGCTATTACTTTAACGGCTCACTCACTGCGCAAGCTTCGCGCCGGATTAGCTATCGCCGCGCGAATGGCCTGGAAACTTACGGTCAACAACGCGATGCTGACCGACAGCGCCGCGGCCAACCCGAACACCCACCAATGAATGTCTACCCGGTAATTGTAATCCTGCAGCCATTTGAACATGGCATACCAGGCGACCGGGGCCGCCACGGTGAAGGAAACCAAAACCAGTATCAGAAAGTCCTTGGATAAAAGTGCCGCGATCCCCGTCACCGAAGCGCCCAGCACCTTCCGCACACCGATCTCCTTGACCCGGTTCTCCGCCATATACGTCGCCAACCCAAACAACCCAAGACAGGAAATGAAGATCGTCAACGCGGCAAACAACCCCGCCAACGTTCCCGTCCGCTTCTCATCACTGAATTTCCGCGAATATTCTTCATCGACAAAATGATAATCGAATGGATATTGCGGATTATATCGCTTGAAGATGGCCTCCGCCTTCTTCAGATTATCCTCCACCAGATTCTTATTGTTCAGCCGGATATGCATCACATCGAACCAGCTCCCCGTCGTTCCCTGCACGATAAACGGCCTGATCGGCGAATACGGCGACTCGATGATAAAATCCTTGACCACCCCGATCACATGATATTGGAAATGATCGTACCGGATGATCTCGCCGATCGGGTGCTTGAAATGCATCGCCTTCACCGAACGCTCATTCAGGATCATGGCCGTCGAATCGGTGGGATAATTTTCCGGATCGAAATCCCTGCCCTCCACCAGCTGCATCTTCGTGGTTTTCACGAAATCTCTGTCCGCGCAGAACATTAAAAAATCGGTCTTATCATTCGGATCCTTACCCGTCCATTGATAACCCCAGCTATCGCTATTGTTCTGCGTCAATGGCGCACTCGTCTTGCAAACCGAGACCGCTACACCCGAACGCAACAATTCCTGCCGTACGATCGCATAATTTTTTTCAAGATCACCCGTGAGATAATGAAAGATCAGGTTGCCCTGGTCATATCCACTCTCCCGCTCCCGCGCATGATCGATCTGCTGCTTCACGATGATCGTACAGATGATCAGCACAATGGCAAACGTGAATTGCAATACCACCAGTGCTTTACGAGGCGTCACCAACGCATTCGCCGCCTTGAATGTCCCCTTCAGCACCTTCACGGGCTGAAAAGAGCTTAGGAAAAAGGCCGGATAACTGCCCGCCAGCAACCCGGTAAAAATAATAAAACCTAACGCACATACCCAAAACCACACACTCCCAAATGGCACGTAAAGATGTTTGTCTGTTAGCTGGTTAAATCCGGGCAATGACAATAACACGATCCCGATCGCCAGCAAGGCCGCCAGGAACGCCAGCAACACACTCTCACCGATGAACAGGCTGATCAACCGGCTCCTCGGCGCACCCACCACTTTCCGGATCCCAACCTCCTTGGCCCGCCGTTCGCTCCTTGCCGTACTCAGGTTCATAAAATTGATACACGCGATCAGCAAAATAAACGCCGCCACGATCCCGAATAACCGCACAAACACGATCCTTCCCCCCGATTCCTGCGAACCCTCGAAATGTGAATACAACCTCCACCGGCTCATCGGATACACAAACATCTCCCAATGCTTTTCCGAACTGTCATACCGCTCCTTGAAAACTCTCATCTTTGGCGCTATCGTAGCCATCGTAGCATTCTCCTTCAACAACACGTATGTCCGTGTCGAATTATTCCCCCAATCAGGCTGGTCATACCCATGCTCCCTCACCCATGTCCATGGCACCAGGTATTTGAAATCGAACCGCGTATTATTAGGCAGATCCTTAAGGATACCCGTCACCTTATAATTGTCCTTTTCATCGATCTTCACGATCTTACCCATCGCATCCTGATCGCCAAACAGCGACCTGGCCATCCCTTCCGTCACCACGATACTGTACGGCTCATTCAGCGCCGTCCGCATATCTCCCTCGATCATCGGAAAACTGAATACCTGTAAAAAGATGGAATCCACCGCATTGCCACGGATCATCAGCCGCTTGTCGCCCACGCTAAAAAGATGCTGCCCCGGCCAGTCCACCCGGCACACATGCTCGACCTCCGGCAGATCCCGCTGCATCGCGGCGGCCAGCGGCTTCGGCGTCGTATTCCAGGAATGCATCGCCCCGCTGAACGCGGCCCGGTTCCACACCTCATAGATCCGATCCTTACTGACATGGAAATCGTCATAACCGATCTCGTTCTGCATCCACAGCAGGATCAGGATGGCGCTGGCCATCCCGACGGCAAGACCGGCAATATTGATAAATGAAAACCCCTTGTTCTTCCAGAGATTCCGCAAAGCGACCTTAAGATAGTTGTGGAACATGCAATGCTTTATCTATAGGACGCAACCGCGGGGGTAATGTTGCGTCGGCCGCACCGCAGAACAAGGCCATCGTAAAAAAATAAATGGAAGCCGGAGGTGACAGACCCACGACCATCCGTGACGAGTGGCACCCCTGAAGGCTTAACCGGGCCCAGATTTGCCCGCTGGAGCCAATCTTTGGCGTCCGGGCCGGACTGGGAACCACGAAATGTTCCTAGCTTCGGGACTTAAAATTCCAATCTTGTCTGCATCCATCCCGTCAGCGTTCGCCGATTCCGACGATCAACGGCATCAACCATATAACTTTCATCTTATTGGAATCGGCTTGTCGGCAGGCGGCCTTGAACCCCTAAAAGCCATTGTTTCCCAAATGCCGGCCAGCATCCGGGCGGCAGTGATCGTGGTGCACAACGACCCTATCGAAGCCAGTGGCCTGACGCAGAACCTTCAGGAGATTACGCAACTGCCCGTAATCAAAGTCACCAAAAAAGAGCGGATTCGCGCCGGCCATATATTTGTCCCGGCGGCCGGGTGCCGGTTCCAGCTCAGGGACCGCGTGCTTTCGGTGGAGAACATCGGCCCTGGCAGGAAGTCGGGTCGGCTGATCGACGCATGCTTCCGGGCCATCGCCTACGAAGCACGTGAAAAAAGCATTTGCGTCATTCTATCCGGAAGCGGCTATGATGGGCTGGAAGGCGCGATTGTGGTGGAAAGGCACGGCGGAATGGTCATTGCCCAGGATCCCGCGACGGCAAGGTTTCCGATGATGCCGGTAACGGTAATTGCCAATGACGACCCTACCTTCGTGCTCGAACCCGATCACATCGGGCGACTGATCGCCGGCCGGCTGGACAAGTAAGCGTTCATGACGATGGGTTCATGTCCAGTGGATCATGTCCAGGCAGTCGCGTCCGACCCTGGAATGCCGGCAACTCGGCAAAATAGTTGATCTCCTGCCGCTCCTTTTCGGTTATCAGTTTGTTGATGGCAGTCAGCCGGTCTTTCTTCACCTGAAGTTCCTCCTCGGAAAGCACATCGATCGATTCTGCGAACAGCTTGACCTCATCGACGAGCAATTTTCGCAATAAGGACGTGGGCAGCTTGTCTAAGGGTTCTAGCATGATCGGTAAGTTTGCGTTTTCATCGGGGCAGGCCAAACGGGGCAGGTGAAACGGGACAGGTGAAAAGAGGCGACAGGCGATCCGGCGACAGCTAAGCGGGCGACCGCCTACCCTGCATGTCCGTCCAACGTTCCAGCAGGATATTATAGCCAATATCAATAAACCGGACGATCTTTCGCTGAAACGATTCCGGCGAGAGCGAGATTTCGATCTTCCGAATGATCTCAAAATAGTGCTGGTCGGTCTTTACGACTCTGTAGACTTCGTCATGTAGCGGCTTGACCTGAGAGCCGGAGCAAAAACGGATGGTGTCACCGACAAATACACCATCATCTTGTTGTAAGCGTCTCCACATAAGCATCGATTGAAGTTTTCAAAATTGGTAAGGAACATGTGAGCAGTCGCTGCCCAGCGAGGTGATAAGCGTCAAAAATCGAGCCGCAATTCGCCGATCGTGGCTTTCAAAAAAAATGAACCGGCAGGCTAGGACCAGCACTTGATTTTCCACTCATTACGCGTTTCGTCAACCTAAGCTGCGCTCCGCAGGCCAATTCAACCATCAGATGCCGGATTAGGCTAAAAAATAGTATTTTCACGGTCATCACCACTTTGCGCCGATGGCCATTTCTGTCAACCGCATCAACCGAGTCAGAAAGAACCTGCGCCAGGCCATGGCCATGGCCTGGGACGCGTCGCCGCGGCTCCTCATCCGTTTTAGCGTCCTGGGCATGATCAATGCCCTCATGCCGCCAATCTCGGTCTACCTAAGCGCCAAGCTTGTCAATATGATCGCAGATGCCTACCGGCATGCCATCACTTTTCAGGCCATCCTGCCTGTCATCGTCGGCCTGTGGGCCACCATCGTCATCCAGCGCGCCCTGGGCTCCTATATCGGCTACAGCCGCAATCTCTTCGTGCGGCGCGTGGAACTGGAAGCTGAGCGGCGGCTCTTGAAAAAGGCCGCAACGATCGACATGGGACATTTCGACAATTCAGACTGGCACGACCGGCTCGCCCGAGCCAAACGCGACGTTTCGTGGCGCCCTGGCGATCTGACCTGGTCCGTGCTAGGCCTGTCGGGCAATATCGTGACCATCGTCCTGATGTCGGGCCTGCTTGCGAGCCTGCACTGGTTGCTGGTCGTCCTCGCGCTTGCCGCGTCTGCCGTTTCGCTGGCCATCGAAAGCCGGGTGACCGCGAAGCTGTACAAATACTATTACAAGGAGACGCCGGAGGAACGGGAACGGCAATATATCGGAGATATGTTCGTACAGTCGCGCACCATCAAGGAGATCCGCGCCTATGTGCTGGGCGACTACCTGCTCGGCAGGCATACCAAATTGTCGGAAGATCTTTTTCACCAGCGGGAGCAGATCTTCTCATCCAGCAAGCGGATCTACATGCTGAGCGGCATTATCGCGGGAACCATTCTCGGGCTCGCGTATTTATTCGTCGCGTTGCGGGGCATCACCGGGGCCATCAGCCCGGGCGGCGTAGTCCTGGTGATCGGCGCCTTCACCGCGGTTTCGGGGACCCTGGGCCAGATCACCAGCACGTTTGTGGCCGTCGATCAACATACGGCCTTTCTCGAGGACTATTTCTCTTTCCTTTCCATTGGTCCCCTGCTGGCGGTTTCGTCTCAGCCGCAAAACCTTCCGCCAGGCGTGATTGAAAGCATTGAATTCGACCATGTCCGTTTTACCTACCCGGGCGGAACCGGTAACGCGGTCGAAGACCTCAACCTGCGGATCCGGAGGGGGGAACTCATCGCCCTGGTGGGCGAAAACGGCGCGGGCAAAAGCACACTGGTCAAGTTGCTGCTCCGGTTTTACGATGCGCAGGACGGGACCGTCCGGGTCGGAGGAATCGATGTCAGGGACCTGGATCCCGAGGCGCTCAGGAGCCGGATCGGTGTTCTCTTCCAGGACTACGCCACCTATGAATTATCGGTGCGGGAAAATATCGAAATGGGCTGGCCATACAGCCCGTCCGAGGAGGAAAAAATCAACAAAGCCCTGAAAGATTCGCGCAGCGAGTGGCTGATCGGGAAACTGCCTAACGGCCTTGACTCCAAAGTCGGGCGATTGTTCGAAGGCGGACATGACCTCTCGGGCGGGGAATGGCAGCGGCTCGCACTTGCCCGGATCATGTACCGCAATTCCGACATCTGGATACTCGACGAGCCAACCTCGTCCCTCGACCCGGAAGCGGAAGCCGCGATCTTCGCCGAACTGAAAGGGAACCTGAAAGGCCGGATCGGTATCGTGATCTCGCATCGGTTCTCGACCGTCCGCATCGCGGACCGGATTGCCGTCATCGACGGCGGGAAAGTGACCGAGTTAGGCAGTCATGAGGAGTTGCTGGCCGCCGGTGGCCGCTATGCGCATTTGTTCGAACTGCAGGCGGCGGGCTACCGGTAATTTTGGTACATATAAAGTATTAGCTGTTAAAAGTGTTGAGAAGCTTTTATAAATTGCACCACAACTAATTTCTACCCTACATGCCCCTACTCTCATCTTACTTGATGGTGGCCGATGATGACGCAGATGACAGATTGCTGTTTGGAGCCGAATTCGAGCTTCTCAACCCGGATATCAGCGTAAAATATGCCGGCTCAGGGTCTGAATTGCTCGACTATCTCGCCCATTGCCCCACAGCAGGTCTGCCGGCGGTTATTCTGCTGGACTATAAGATGCATGACGTCAGCGGCCCCGAAGTCCTGCAAATCCTGATGGCTGACCGCAGGTACGCGGAAATTGTGGTTGTCGTGTGGAGTACCTCGCAACGTGCAGAGGATATGGAAAAATGCAAACGGCTCGGCGCGGTTGAATACCTCGTAAAACCCGGCACGAATGACGATCTCGACCAAATCGTCCGCCGGCTCGCCACATTTTTCAGCGAATAGCGTTACCCTCCATCCAAATTTCCCGCCGCAGGCCCCGGCTGGGAACAGGAAGTGAAGATGCATTGATCATCCGGTCTGCCGCTGTTGCATCTGGAATATCCTGCGATAGGTGGCAGGAGTGAGGTTGTAGATCGATTTGAATGTTTTGTTAAAGCTTCTCGGTTTGCTATAACCGATGCTTAGCGCTATCGACTTGATGGATGCGTCCGACTCGAGCAATTGTTTTGCGGCACGGTCCATACGCTGACGAATAATATACGCATGCACTGTCGAGTTGACGAGCTCACGAAAACCGAATTGCAGCTTCTCCCGGTTGATGATGAATTGCCGGCAAATAGATTCGATACTGTGCGACTTCTCTACGTGCTCGTCAAGATAGTCTTTAATTGTCCGGATTAGGATGCTTTCTGGTTGTTTCATAAAAACGCTGGTTTTATGGAAGGTCATATTGTGTCGATGCATGTGAATTCCTCTGAGATATAGTGCTAAACCGAAGGGTCTGATATATATCTCCCCGGAGAGATGGCCAATAGAAATCGCGACACAATCCATGCCAAAGAGGTCGTTTTTGACCGCTCCG
>DATNBP010000210.1:0-10947 GCA_035572015.1 Puia sp.
TCCCTTGGATCCCGGCACCGGGAAGAATTCACCGCGCAGGAAACCGAGGTCCTGGCGGTCGTCGATGGGCAGGCTGTACAACCCGTTGGACGTGCCCACGTATAGCTCCTTGTCGAAAATGATCGAGGTGTAGCCCAGTCCCTCGTTGAGTTTCTCGGGATAGATGTGTTTGATGGCGTTGTTGTAGGCGATCAGATCGATCCCGTTGTCGAGGCCGAGCCAGAGATTCTTGCTGCGGTCCAGGAAGAGGTTCAATATATTATTGTTCTGCAGTCCCTCCTTGCGCGACAGGTTCTGGATGATCTCCCCCTGCTTGTCGACGATATACGCCCCGTCCAGGTTCGTCCCGACCGCCAGCCAGTCGTTGTTGACGGCGATGGCGGTCAGTACCCGTTCGTTGCTGAACGGATCGGCGCCCCGGAAATGGAACGGGGTGATCCGCTTCCCGGACAGGATGTAGAAGCCCGTGTTGACGGTACCGACGAAACTGCTGTCCTGGCCAAAAGGGAAAAGACAGGTGACCAGGAAATTCGGGGGCAGGGCATTTTCCTTCAGGAAGGGCGTCCACAAACCGCCGCGGAATTCGAGGAGCCCGTTCTTCCCGTCCTGTGCGATCAGCTGGCCGTTGCTTTCCCCCAGGAACAGCCAGTCCGAAGCCGCGGGATAGACCGTCATCGTCTGGTTGCTGAGCTGGAAGATCCGCTCCCGCGACAGGAAGAAAATGTCGTTGCCCCAGGGGACGATGAACCAGATGTCCGAAAAGGAATAGTTCTTTTCCGAAAGGAGCGGCTTTAGGGACGTGAAGACCAGCCGGCCGGCATGATCCGGTGAAAAATAGCCGAAGTCATCCTGCCCGCCCGCGTAGATCCGGTTGTCCTTGCCGATCGCCACCGAGCGGACCACGGTCCGGTTGGGAAGCGGATAGGTCTTCCAGTAATTACCGTCGAAACTCAGCAAACCCTCGTAATTGGCGAAATACATGACCCCGTTCCGGTCCTGGACGATCCCGCGGTTCTGGGTACCCGCGTTATAGACATCCCGCGGGTAGTTGGTGATATCCGGGATCCCGATCGTATTCTGACCCCGGCCAACCAGGAACAGGCAAAATAGGCAGGCAGTTAGACCAGCTCTCATTCGAATTTCTTTTAATTCGATCGCTCTTTCTAAAGATAAACTAAATTAGTCCTCTCAGCTGGAAAAGAAGTATCGCCGGACATCAAAATTGCGATTTGATGTAGTGATGATGTGGTCTAATTCTCTGTACTCAAACTATTTTCTGCCCATGATGTAGTCTTGATGTAGTCCGTTCCCATCGGTTTTGAGCAAACCCGGTCTATATTTGTTCCCGTCCCTTCCTAATCAACACATTTGAAATGAGATCGACACTATCTAACGCTTTGCTGCTTTTCTCCTGCCTGACCATTATCGGCCTTTGCCCCGCCCGGTCCCAGGACCCCGAAACCGTCGGAATTTTCGATGGCCATAGCGATGTGGGCACCAACGTAAAACCCGGGTCCGCCACCTATATCCCGGCTACGGGGCAATACGTCATCAGCGGCGCGGGCTATAATATCTGGGCCGACCACGATGAGTTCCAGTATGTATATAAGAAGATGCACGGCGACTTCATCCTGTTCGCCAGGGCGGAATTTCTCGGCAATTGGGTGAATTATCACCGGAAGGTCGGCTGGATGGTCCGGAAGACGCTGGATGGTAATTCTCCGCACGTTAACGCGGTGGAACATGGCGACGGCCTGACTTCCCTCCAGTTCCGGCCGACGCCGGGCGCCCAGACGCAGGAGCACAAGCTAAAGCTTACGCATGCCAATATCCTGCAATTGGAGCGGCGGGGCAACCAGTATATCATGCGGGCGGCGATTTACGGCCAGCCCTTCGAGACCGACACCGCCACGGTCGACCTCGGCGACGACGTGTATGTCGGGCTCTTCGTCGGATCGCACAATTCGGACGTCCTGGAAACCGGAGTCTTTAGCAATGTCAGCATCACGGTCCCCCATAAAGGCGTCTCCGACCAGACGACACAGATGACCCTCGGCAGCAATCTTCAGATCCTGGAAATCGCCTCCGGCCATCTGTCCACGATCTACAGGGTTCCCTATTCGATACAGGCGCCCAACTGGACACCGGACGGGAAATCGCTGATCTTTAATGATGCGCGGGGCACACTGTACAATTTCGACTTGGCTACGGGGACGACGGAAGCGATCAAGTCCGGGACGGTCACCAATAACAACAACGACCACGTCATCTCCTTCGACGGAAAGATGCTCGGGCTGAGCAATTTCGTCCGGGACCTTGGTGGTTCCATCATTTATACGCTCCCGATAGAAGGCGGCACGCCAAAACAGATCACGCCGCGGGGGCCATCCTATTTCCACGGCTGGTCGCCGGACGGGAAGGACATGGTGTTCTGCGGGGAACGAAACGGCGAATTTGACGTCTATAAGATCCCTGCCGCCGGCGGAAAGGAGGTCCGCCTGACGGACGCGAAGGGACTCGACGACGGCCCGGAATACACGCCTGACGGGAAGTACATTTATTTCAATTCGGTTCGGTCGGGATTGATGCAGATCTGGCGGATGAAACCCGATGGCAGCGATCAGGAACAGATCACCAACGATGGGTTTGATAACTGGTTCGCGCATATTTCTCCTGACGGCAAGTGGTTTGTCTATCTTACTTTCCTCCCCGAGGAAACCCCCGCGGGCATCCACCCGCCCTACAAGCATGTGTATATCCGGCTGCTGCCGGTTGACGGCAAGGGGACCCCCAGGGTACTGGCCTATATTTATGGAGGGCAGGGGTCGATGAATACCCCCTCCTGGTCCCCGGACAGCAAAAAGATTGCGTTTGTCAGCAATACCGATATGGGCGGTAATTAATACCTTCACCGGCATTCAATGAATATCCCATGTTTCGTATCTCCCCGATCTGCGTCCTACTGTTTTTGCCGGTCTTTCTGCTCTCGCCGGTCTTTTTGCCCGCACAGCCCGTCCGTGAGGTAAAGCTGTCCCGGTTCTCGATGCAATCTTCCGCTGTCATCAGCCTGGGCGGCGATTCCCTGTCTTCGCCGCATTTCACGGCCAGCAACTATTGGTTTCCCGTCACCGTGCCCTGTACGGTGCTCACGGGGCTCGTGGCCAACAAAGTCTACCCGGATCCGTATATCGGGATGAACAATATGCTGATCCCCGACGCGAACGACAGCTTCAACAAGGCCTACCACCTGGAGCAGTACAGCTATCTGCCCGGCGAGCCGAACCCCTGGAAAAAACCTTACTGGTACCGGACTACATTCTCTGTTCCCGCGTCGGATAAGGGGAAACATTTTCAACTCATCTTCAAGGGCATCAACTACCGGGCCGCGGTGTGGCTGAACGGCGCCCTGCTTGCGGACTCGGCCCGCATGGTGGGGATGTTCGAGGAATTCGATCTCGATGCCAGCGCGGCCATCCGGCCGGGTAGCCTCAACGGCCTGGCGGTGGAGATCTATCCGCTGGATTATCCCGGCCTGCCCTCGCCGCCCCAGCTGGAGGCGTTGGATGACTTTTTTGATAATGGCGGACCGACCGGCGACATCGGCAAGAACGTCACGATGCTGAGCTCTGTCGGCTGGGACTGGATCCCCGAAGTCCACGACCGCAACATCGGCATCTGGCAGCCGGTCTATCTGCGGACCACCGGGCAGGTCACGATCTCCCGGCCGCGCATCACGACGGAACTCCCCGATTTGCCCGACACCAATGTGGCGAAACTGTCCCTCGACCTGCTGCTTACCAACAACGAGGCCACGGCGCGGCACGGCTCGATCCAGGTCTCCATCACCCCTGAGAATTTTTCCGGGCAACCGGTCAGCTTCACCAGGTCCGTAACCGTCGGGGCGTCCGGCGCCGCTACGGTAAAACTGACGGCCGCGGATATTCCCAGCCTCCTGTTCCGGCACCCGCGGCTCTGGTGGCCCAACGGATATGGAGAACCGAATCTCTACCGGCTTCGCATCCGGTATTCGGATGCGGCGGGGGTGTCGGATGACACTTCACTCGTGTTTGGGATCCGGACGGTCGCGTCCTCGGCCACTACGGTGGGCGGATTCGTGCGCCGCGATTTCTTCGTCAACGGCCGCAGGGTCCATCTTGTCGGCGGCGCCTGGGTGCCGGACATGATGCTTAACCGGGACCGGCAGCGCTATGACTACGAACTGCGTCTTTGCCGCAACGCCAATGTCAATATGGTGCGGATCTGGGGCGGCGGCCTTGGCGAAACGGATGATTTTTACGAGTTGGCGGATCGCTACGGGTTGCTCGTTTGGCAGGACTTCTGGATCACCGGGGACACCAATGGCGGCTTTAAAGGGTCGGCCGACTGGCCCCTGCAATCCTCGGTCTTCATCGACAACGTGGTCAGCACGATCTACCGGATCAGGAACCACCCCAGCCTGCTGGTCTGGACGGGTGGCAACGAGGGCCACGCCCGTAAGGAATTATACGACGCGATGCGCGACAACGTCGCCACGCTCGACGGAACCCGGCCCTTCATTCCCTGTTCTTCGGGATTTTCCCACGCCCCGAAAGACTGGAAGGGGTCGTGGCCGGATGATCAACCCGCCGGCGTGTACAGCGGCGGCCCTTACTCCTGGCAGGATGACGCGCAGTACTACCGGCTGGTGGATGCCCAGCGGGACTGGGTGTTCAAGGATGAAACCGGCCTTCCCTCGCAGCCGCCCTACAATACACTCTCCCGGATCGTGCCCAACCTCGTTCCGGACAGGAACCTGCCGTATCCGCTGAACAATACCTGGGGTTACCACGACGCCTGCACCGGCAACGGCCACTATGATACCTACTACAAGGCCATGCTCGACCGGTACGGCGCCCCCGTGAGCATCCGGGATTTTTCCACCAAAATGCAGCTCCTCAACGCCGGCGGCTACCGCAGCATCTTCGAGGCGGCCGGTCATAAATTGCGCGAGACCGGCGGCGTCATGCTCTGGAAGCTCAACGCCGCATTCCCCAGCGTCGTCTGGCAGGTATATGACTGGTACCTGGAACCCAACAGCGGCTACTACTTCATGAAACGCGCCTGCGAGCCCGTCCATATCCAGCTGAACCTCGACGACTCCGCCGTCGCGATCACGAATCGCACCTATCGCAACCGCCCCGACCTGCGATATGACGTCGACGTGGTGAGCATGACCGGCAGGTCCCTCTTCCACCGGGAAGGTATTGCGGCGGTAGACACCACCGACAGCAAAGAGGTGCTGTCCATCCGCGACGTCCTGGCCAAAACCGAAGGCGTGTCCTTCGTGCTCCTCCGGCTAAAGGACGCGTCCGGATGGCCGGTTTCGCACAACACGTATTGGATGTCTCCCGGTCATGATTTCTCCGACCTTCGGGCGATGCCCGCGGCGACAGTGCGGACAACCGTTGCCGGCAGGAGAAAGCAGGGCGCGTATACGGAATGGTCGCTGAAATTTACCAATACTTCGGCCGGGCTGGCCTTCTTCCTCAACCCGCAGGTGACCGTAGGTGGCGAAGAAGTGTTGCCCTCTTACTGGTCCGACAACTATTTTTCGATCCCGGCAGGGGGTTCGGTAACGGTGACGGTTAGCTGCCCGACCGTCTCGTTGACCGCGACGCCGCAACTGAGGCTGGATGGCTGGAACACCGGTTCGGCGACGGTGAGCCTGGAGGGCAAGCCCTGACCGGCAGGAGACCCTGACCGGCAGGAGACCCTGACTGACAGAAGACCCTGACTGACAGAAGACCCTGACTGACAGGTGGCCTTGACCACCCGGAGGACGGCCCGTCAAACCCTGGGGGCGTCCACCACCGTGTGCGCGCCAACCGCGCCCCCAAAGAGTAAACAAACGCTCATGATATGACCGCACCGATTTTTCTCTGCCACGGGCGGAGCAGCACCTTGTTTGCCACAAGGATCACGCACCTCACCCTTTCCCTTCTCGCCGCAGTACTTGCGCTTTCGGTCGCGCCTGCCGCAGCCAGGGCGCAGCACCCGGTCGGGATCTTCGACGACCACCTCGACATCGGCAACCCGAAGCTGTCCGGGGATGCGAGCTACGACAGCGCTACCCAGTCGTATACGATAAAGGGCGGCGGTTCCAACATCTGGTTCAACCGGGACGAGTTTCAGTTCGTGTACAAGAAGATCGACGGCGATTTCATCCTTACCGCCGATTTCGAATTCACCGGCGATACGTCGGGGGCGGTCGGCCACCGCAAAACGGGCTGGATGATCCGGGAGTCTACCGACGAGGGCGCCGCCAGCGCCAATGCCTGCAGCCATATCGATGGACTCGTCGTCCTCCAGTGGCGGCCTTACCGCGGCATGTACATGCGGGACCCGGAAGAGGAGCGGTTCTATCCGAAAAAGGGCGGATCGACGATCCAATTGGAACGGATCGGCCGGCTGATCACGATGAAGATCGCGCACCCGGGGGAGCCGCTCCAGCTCGTCGGCAGTTGTTCGACGGACGCACTCGACAAGGGCGTTCTTGTTGGTTTGTACGTCTGCGCGCATGATTCGGACCGGGTGGCCACCGTACGGGTGCGCAACGTCCGGATCGACCGGCCCGTCATTCATGAATACAGCTCCAACCCTCACGCGATCCCGCAACCCATGCGCGAAGTCATGGGCAGCCGGCTCGAGATCCTCGACCTGGCGGACGACAACCGCCGTGTGATCCATGAGTCGCCGGGAAGACTGGAAGCACCGAATTTTATGCCCGACGGCGAGCACCTCCTGTTCAACGAGGGCGGCGCGCTCTACACCATTCCCGTCGGGGGCGGCGAGCCCGAAAAGCTGAATACCGGGGCCGTTAACCGGATCAACAACGACCACATGATTTCCTTCGATGGCCGGATGCTGGGCATCAGCAGCGACCAACCCGGCGGACGGGGCGGCGGCTCTTATGTTTTTGTCCTGCCGCTTGCCGGCGGCGAACCCCGGCAGATCACGGCCGCATCGCCTTCCTACCTCCACGGCTGGTCTCCGGACGGGCGCGACCTGGTGCTGGTGGGGAAACGCAACGGGTCGGCCGCGTACAACCTCTACAAGGTATCGGTGAGGGACGGGAAGGAGACCGCATTGACGCAGAACACGACCGGGCACGTGGACGGACCGGAATATTCGCCCGATGGCAAATACATCTATTACAACGCCAACGTCAGCGGTACCATGCAGATCTGGCGCATGCGCTCCGACGGGTCGGGCAGGGAACAGCTGACCTTCGACGAATACCACAACTGGTTCCCGCATATTTCTCCGGACGGGAAGTGGATGGTCTTTATTTCATTTCCGATAGATATCGATCCTGATGCACACCCCTCGTATAAGAACGTCATGCTCCGGCTCATGCCGCTGACGAGACCCGGCGCACCGCGGGTCATCGCGTATCTGTACGGCGGACAGGGCACGCTCAACGCACCTTCCTGGTCTCCGGACAGCAGGCATATCGCGTTCGTGAGTAACTCGGTTCCGCGGGAGCAACAACCGAAATGATGTAGGAAAGATGTGGCAAAAAAGCCTGATTTTCCTTGACTTGAGAGATGTGATGTAGTGATGATGTGGTCGAAAAATAGCAGTCGGCGTTTTTGAAAATTAGCTTTGTTCGGACGAATCTAATTATTTGAAAATTAAACAACGACTGCTTATGCCAACAAATTGGAAAGGGCATGGAAAATCCGGTTGCCTCCTGTTGCTCTTTGCGCTGCTGGTCGGCTACGTCAATGCCCAGAACCCGGTTACCGGGCGCGTCATCAATAAGACAGACAACAGCCCCGTGGCGGGAGCCACCATCCAGGTGAAAAATACCAGGATCCTCGTCCAGTCGGCCGCCGATGGGACCTTCTCGGTCCGGCTTCCCCGAAGCAACGGCGTTTTGATCATCTCGGCGGTAGGCTTTGCGATCCTCGAGGTGCCGGTCGCAGCTGGTTCGGCCGCCGGCGATATTTCCCTGACTACTACCTCGACTACGCTGAACGACGTCGTGGTGACGGGGTACACCGCCCAGCGCAAAGCCGATATCACCGGGTCGGTCTCCGTCGTCAATGTGGCGGATGCCAAAGCGACCCCGACCGGCAGCACCGAGTCCCTGCTGCAGGGGCAGGCGTCGGGGGTAACCGTCTTTACCACCGGGCAGCCCGGCGGCGGCTCCGTCGTACAGATCCGGGGGATAACATCCTCCGGTAATTCCGCGCCGTTGGTGATCATCGATGGCGTGCCGGAGAGCATGCACGACATCAATCCGAACGATATCGCTTCGATCCAGGTGCTGAAGGACGCGGGCGCCGCTTCCATCTATGGCGTGCGCGGATCGAACGGCGTCATCATCATCACCACGAAACGCGGGTCGGGCGCCGTCAAGGTGGCGTATGACGGCTACTACGGCACCCAGCGGCCGCTGCATAAAAGCTGGGATCTTGCGTCGCCCGCCGAGACCGGCGTCGCCAAATGGGCAATGGCGTTCAACGACGGGCTGAGCGCCAACGACCCCCAGTACGGCACCGGCGCTACGCCCGTGCTTCCTTATTACATCACCCCCGCGGGCGCTCCCCAGGGCGCTCCCAATACAAGCCCGGCGGATTACAGTTTGTATACCAACCATATCACGAAGGCTGACCAGGCCGGAAACAATTGGTTCCGGGATATCTTCAAACCGGCGCCCATCCAGGACCACAACGTCTCCCTCAGCGGCGGCTCGGGCAGGTCTTCCTATTTTATGGCGTTCAATTACATGGACCAGCAGGGGACCCTGATCGACACCCGGTTGCAGCGCTATTCGATCCGCGCCAACACCGTGTTCAGCTTTGCGGACGACCACGTCCGTATCGGCGAAAACCTGTTTGCCTTCTACAAAAGCAATCCCGGCTACCTGCACGCGCCGGGGGTCAACAGCACGAACTCGATCAATGCCGCTTACCAGATCCCCAACATCATTCCGGTCTACGATATCGCCGGTAACTACGCCGGGACGATCTCGCGCGGTCTCGGGAATGCCTGGAACCCCGTCGCGATCCAGCAACGGCAGGCCAACAATACCAACCACGACTACCAGGCCATGGGCAACGTGTATGCGGACGTCGACTTCCTGGGCCACTTCACCGCGCATTCCAGCGTTGGCGGTACGGTCGACGACTATTATTTCAACGGCTTCGCCACCACGCCGTATGAGAACGCGGAGAACAACGCCGCCGCCAACCTCTACGAGGAAACTTATGGCTGGAATACCAGCCTGGTTTGGACCAACACGCTCAAATATGCCAACCGTTGGGGCAGGAACGACCTGAGCGTGCTGGGCGGCGTGGAGTATATCTACAACACCGGCAGGGCGGTCAACACGACCCGCGGGAACTACTATATTACGGACTCCAGCAACCTCACGGTGAGCCCCAACCTGTGGACCCTAAATTTCGGGCAGGCGTCCACGCAGACCAACAATTCGGCGGTGGTCGGGGACAACGGCATCCTGACGCCCTACCAACTGGCCATCTTCTCGATGTTCGGCCGCCTGGACTACAATTTCGACAGCAAGTACCTGATCAGCGCCACGTTCAGACGGGATGGTTCGTCAGTCTTTGTTCCCGCGCAGCGCTATGGCAATTTCCCCGCGATCACCGCGGGCTGGCGGATCTCCGGGGAGAGCTTTATGAAAAATATCGACTGGATCAACGACCTGAAGATCCGCGGCGGCTGGGGCAAGCTCGGCTCGATCAGCAATATCAATCCGACCAACGCGTTCACCCTCTACGGCCAGCAGATCAACGAATCGTATTACGATATCAACGGGACCAGCAATAGCCCGGATGCCGGGCTGTATGTCAGCCAGTACGGTAACCCGAAGACCAGTTGGGAAAAGGACATCCTCACCAATGTGGGCCTGGATGCCACCTTGCTGCACAACCGCATCGATTTCAGCATCGAATGGTATGACAAGCTCATCAGCGGATTGTTGTTCGTCCCGCAGGTTCCGGGAACCAACGGCGGCGCGGCGGACCCCTTCCTGAACTCGGGGAATATCAGGAACACGGGCGTCGACGTTGCGCTCACCTATCACGGGATCGTCAACAGCGACTTGAAATTCGACGTGGGCGCCAACTTCACTACCTACAACAACAAGGTGGTCAGCCTTCCCGCCGGCACTTTGTATATAGACGAGCCAGCCGGAGCCCAAACCATCACATCGCGCATCCAGCCCGGCCACCCGCTCGGCGCCTTCTTCGGTTATAAGGTCGCCGGCATCTTCCAAAGCTGGCAGGACGTCGCCAGTTCACCGGCCCAGCAGGATGCGGCGCCCGGCCGGTTCAAATACGCGGATGTGGACCACAACGGGAAGATCGACGCCAACGACCGTACCTTCTTCGGGAACCCCAACCCCAAATTCAGCGTCGGCGTCAATATATCGGTCAATTACCGCAGCTGGGATTTTTACACCTTCCTGTATGCGTCCGTCGGCAACGACATCCTGAACAACGTCAAATCGTCCACCGACTTCCCGCAAAGTTTCGGCAACCAGATCAGCAAGGCGGTTGCCCTCAATTCCGCGCGACTTGTCAATTCAAACGGCGACCCCACCAACATCAACGATTCCTCCGCACACCTCGCCAATCCGGGCACGAAGATTCCGATGCTCGAGCAGAGCGCCAATTTCAGCAACTCGGGCGCCTTCAATTCCTATATCATGGAAAAGGGTTCATTCCTGCGTTGCAGGAACCTGACGGTGGGATATAATATAGTATCCAATGGCCTCAGACGGGTCCACTTCGATAAGCTGCGGATCTACGCCCAGGTGTTGAACCTCTTTACCGTCACCAAGTATTCCGGTCTGGACCCCGAGCTGAATCCGGGCTCCAACACCGTTTTCGGCGTGGACGGCGGCGTCTATCCCAACAACCAGAAAACATATAACCT
>DATNBP010000211.1:0-7802 GCA_035572015.1 Puia sp.
AGAACCAGCTTGCTCTGTTTCCTGCTCCTGGCGTTTTTACCGCCTCTCCGCGCCCAATTCAACGGACGGGCTACCGCTCCCGGATCCTCCCCGGTCACCCCTGGAAGAGCTGCCGCGAAGCCCCCTGCCCTTTCCGGTCGGACTTCCTCCAGGTTGTCTTCGCAGACTCCCGCCGCCGACAGTTCCCGGGAATCGCTCCGCTATCCCATCGCGGACCTTGCGCAAACCAACCTGCTGACTTCGCTTTTCGATAGCTCCTGGATTTTTTTTTCATCTGCCCGGGACCTGTCCGCCAGAGATCTCCCGGGTTTATCCTACCGCCGGACCCGTCGTAAGTCCGACCACTTCCTGACGCCGGCTGCTATCAACAAAACGACCGTGCTTAGGTTCACTATCGCCAACAGCAGTGACCAACCGGCCCGCGGCTGGTTCTGCCCCGGCTTTCTCGCTAACAAGATCCGACTTTACCGGCTCACTGCCGGCGGGACCCTGGCCGTCCCGTTACCGGACATCCTGCCGGAAGACGCCGACAGTGCCGGCTATCGCCAGCTCACGATCGCCGCCCGGGATACCGCCACTTTTTTTGCCGTACTCGGATTTATCAAAGCTTCTTCCAATGTAGTCGAACCCACGGTAACTGACGATGCTCTGATCCATGATGCCATCCTGATGAACCACCGGAACAAAACGAGCATCGACATCATCACCAACCTCTTCGCCGGCATCATGCTCATGATGATTTTTTACGCCGTCAGCGAGTACATGCAAAGCGCCAAACCCGAATTCCTATACTATGTCGGGTACGCGGTCTGTATCAGCCTGCTCCTTTTTTTGAAATCCACCCTGCACCAGGTCACCACCCCGTTCAATTTTTATTTCGAGAGCTTCCTGGATAATATCTTCTTTTCACTTGGTTATATATCCTATATCCTCTTCCACCGCCAGTTCCTGGAAACAAAAAGGAATTTCATCCCGCTTGACCGGTTCCTTCGCTGGGGTACGGTAGCCATCGCAGGGCTCACCGCCGCCTACATCGCATTTTATTACTTTTCGGCCGACTTTCGGATCGCCAACGGGATCGAGAACAGCATCAAGATCCTTCTCCTCCTGATCTCTCTCGGCTTTGTCATCATGGGACTCGGTTACCGCAACCGGCTCATGAACTATATCGTCATGGGAAATATTTCCCTTTGTCTGCTGTCGATCGTCTCGGAAATCCTGATCATCACCAATTTCAAGGTCGTCGGGGACAATTCCGTCCTGAACCTCGCCCTTTTCTATTACGAAGCGGGCATCACCATCGAGCTGCTGTTCTTTCTCTTTGCGCTCAGCTACAAGAATAAGCGCGAGATCATACTCAGCATCCAAAAAGAAGAAAAGCTAAAGCTCGAAACGGAACGCAAGGAAATGGAGAAACAAGTTGCGGTGCTCGCGGCCAAGCAGGACGAACGGAACCGGATTTCCGTCGACATGCACGACGAGCTTGGGTCAGGGGTTACCGCCATCCGGCTCATGAGCGAGATCGTAAAGAGCAAAATGAAGGGCGCCACATTTCCCGAGATCGAAAAGATTTCCCACTCCGCCAACGAGTTGCTCAACAAGATGAACACCATCATCTGGACGATGACCAGCTCCAACGACACGCTCGAAAACCTGGTGGCGTACATTCGTTCCTATGCGGTCGAATTTTTCGAGAACACGGCGATCGACTGCATCTTCAGTATGCCCGCCGCCATCCCGCCCCGCGAGATCAGCGGCGAGAAGCGGCGGAATATTTTTTTGTCGGTAAAGGAAGCCCTTAATAATGTGGCAAAACACTCACAATGCTCCATCGTCCGCATCAACATCAGCATCCAGGACCGGATGATCATCGAGATCCAGGACGACGGCGTGGGGATCGACCTCGAAAAATTGCGCAAATTCGGCAACGGGCTTAACAATATGAAAAAACGGATGGCCTCGATCAATGGTGAGTTCAACATTGAAAACCGCCAGGGCACCCTTTCTACTTTCTATTTGACGTTATGATCGCCAGATAGAGAAAGACCCAACCGGCGATAAAGAACACCCCTCCGACCGGCGTGGCGATCCCGATGAGCTTCGCAGGCGAAACAGCCGCCGCCTTCAGCGCAGTCATGGTATACAGCGATCCGCAGAAGAAGACGATGCCCATGATAAAGCAATTCCCCGACCACACCATCCATCGGTTGGAGACCTTATCGGCCAACAGGCCGACAAACAACAGCGCAAAGACATGATAAAACTGATATCTCACCCCGGTTTCAAATATGGCGACCGCATCGGGTGGAGCAATATCCTTCAATTTGTGGGCGGCGAACGCGCCCAGCGCTACCGACAGCGCGCCCAGCAGGGCCGCTACCGAAAGGAAACTCTTTTGCATATTGGTCTTTATAAATCTTCCTTCATCCGGTCGGGTTCCTGCTCGCTTTGTAGCAGGAGCCGGATCAGTTCGTCCAATGTCACGCTCTCCTCGTTAACCATCACGTCCGCCTGCTGGTAGTACATCCGGCGCTCGCTGAGCTTACGCAGGATATACCTGCTCAGGTCGCCGTCCCCCACGCCCCTGATCAACGGCCTTGTCTTCCGTTCCTTCAATAGTCGCTTTTGCAGGACCTCCGTCGATGTATTCAGCCAGATCACTTTCCCGCATTTCTTCATGAACTCGATGTTGCTAAAGAAACACGGTGTCCCGCCACCACAGGAAAGGATGAACCCATCCTTCTCCTCAACAATCCGCTCCAAGGTCTGCTTTTCCTGGTACCGGAAATATTCCTCCCCCTTGTCCGCGAAAATATCCGCCACCGACCGCTTCTCCTGATCGGCGATCACCGAATCGAGGTCAAAGAACGCCAAACCCAGTTTGTCCGATAACAATCGGCCCCAATGTGTCTTCCCAGACCCCATGAACCCTATCAGGAATATCTTCATTTAAAAGCGTTGAAACCCGTAATATCCATCCCGGTGATCAGCAAATGCACGTCATGCGTTCCCTCATATGTCAGGACGCTCTCGATATTCATCATATGCCGCATGATCGGGTACTCGCCGGTGATCCCCATGCCGCCAAGTACCTGCCGGGCAGTCCGAGCTATCTGCGCCGCGATCTCGCAGCCATTGCGCTTGGCCATCGATACCTGCGCGGGTGTCGCCCTTCCTTCGCCCATCAGCACTCCCAGCCGCCAGTTAAGCAACTGAGCTTTCGTGATCTCCGTGAGCATTTCGGCCAGCTTTTTTTGCTGCAACTGGAAGCCCCCGATCGGACGCCCGAACTGTACGCGCTCCTTGCTGTACCGTAGCGCCGTGTCGTAACAATCCATTGCCGCGCCAACGACCCCCCATGCGATCCCGTAACGCGCCTTTGTCAAACAGCTCAGGGGACCTTTGAGCCCTTTTACACCGGGAAGGATATTTGCCTTGGGGATCCTTACGTTGTCGAACACGAGTTCACCGGTGGCTGACGCACGAAGGCTCCATTTCCCGTGGGTAGTGGGCGTGCTGAAGCCTTCCATCCCACGCTCGAGGATCAGCCCCCGCACTTCGTCTGTTTCGTCCTTGGCCCAAACCACTGCAACCTGCGAAAAGGGTGCATTGCTGATCCACATCTTACTTCCGGTCAGAATGACATGATCGCCTTCTTCCTTAAAACGGCTTAGCATCCCCGCAGGGTCGCTGCCGTGGTCGGGTTCCGTTAAACCGAAGCACCCCAGCCACTCCCCGCTCGCCAACTTCGGCAGGTATTTTCGCCGCTGTTCTTCGCTTCCATATTCGTATATAGGGAACATGACCAGCGATCCCTGCACCGATGCGGTAGACCTTACCCCGCTGTCTCCCCGCTCCAATTCCTGCATCATCAGGCCGTAACTGATATAGTCCATCCCGCCACCCCCGTACTGCTCCGGAATAGTAGGGCCGAAACAGCCCAATTCGCCCAATTGCCGCACAATATGTTGGGGAAACTCGGCCGCTTGCGCATATTCTTCAATGACCGGAGAAATCTCTTTTTTTACATAGTTTCGCACCGAATCGCGAACCAGCCTGTGCTCCTCGGACAACAGTTCATCAACGAGATAATAATCCGGACTCTGGAAATTGTCTGATCTGGAGTTGACGGCCATGGCGAGCGATTTATGTGCCACGAAAGTAAGAAAAATCGCCCCTTTTTCCCTTTTGCCGGCTTTTTTCCCATTTCATGCAACATGGGACGAAAATGAGTGTACTTTATATCAAACAATCGCCCCGGCGGGCGGAAGCCTGAAGGGGCCCGGACGAAATGAACGCTAAATCAGCTGCATTGGAAGTAACGGAACCAATACTGTACGACGAGTTGGTGGAACGCTGCAAGCGGGGTGACAGCCGCGGATTTGCAGAGCTATATCAAAAATATGCCAGGGCGATGTACAATACCAGCCTGAGGATCGTCAACCACACGGGAGATGCCGAAGATGTGCTGCAGGAAGCGTTCACCGATGCTTTCCGGTCGCTGGAGGACTTTCATTACAAGTCGACGTTCGGCGCCTGGCTGAAGCGCATCGTGATCAACAAGTCGATCAATCTGCTTCGGAAACGGCGGATGGACCTGATCGACATAGAAAAGACGAATGTCGGCTACCTGCCCGAGGAAGCCGATGAGGATGAAGACGAGCGGGCGCTGAAAGTGGAGGAGATCAAAAAGGCGGTGGCCCGGCTCCCCAACGGATACAGGACGGTGCTCACCCTCTACCTGTTCGAAGGATACGACCAGGAGGAGATCGCCGAGATCCTGCAGGTCTCCCATGCAACGGTCCGGACGCAGTATATGCGGGCGAAACAAAAATTATTACAATTGATCAAACAAGCAGCATAGTCATGAGCAACAGGTTAGAACAATTTGTCCACGATCACCGCGATGAATTCGACGGCGACGAGCCGGACGGTAAGATCTGGGAGGCGATCCGGAAGGATATGGGGCTTGGAGAGGATCCGACCAAAAAAAAACCGGGCTCGGTCGTCCGGCTTTACCGGGCCGCTTTGGCAGTGGCCGCCGCCGTCCTCGTCCTGATCGGGGGAACGGTATGGATAGGGAATAGCCGCAAACCCGGTACCCAGCCCCAGGTCGCAGCCAACCAACCCGTGACCCGGCCGCAACCCGCCCGATCAGACAGCCCTGTCGCCAATCCGGGACGCGACGAGGCTCAAACCGCAAACCCGGCCAACCCGGAGGGCGGTAACGGCGGTGCGATCAGACCGGACAGCAAAGCCAATGAGGCAGCCGAGCTTCGAGCCGAGCAGAATGAGGAGATGTACCACTATGCTAAATTGGTGGAAATCAAGCAACAACAACTGAAAACCATCGAAAAGGACGAACCGCTCTTATACAAGAAGTTTTCCATGGACGTAGATAAACTGGATAGCGCCTATCATGGATTACAGGCCCAATTGACCAGGACGCCCAACCGGGAACAAATACTCGAGGCCATGTTACAGAATCTTCAGCTGCAGATGGGATTACTGAATCATCAGCTCGACATCATTAAACAAATCAATCATTCTAAAAAAACAGCATATGAAAAGGCATATAAGACTACTTAATGTACTCACGCTATCGCTTGTCTTATCTGCTCCCTTACTAAGCCTGGCCCAAGGAGATACCCGTGGAGATGTGAGAAAAACCAAGCTCATCAACCGCTCCTATAACGTCACAGCCGAAGATAAGTTGCAGATCGACAATCAGTTCGGAAACGTCACCGTCAATACCTGGGATCAACCGAAGATCACTGTCGACATTGAGATCGGCGCTCGCGCCAACTCGGATGAAAGAGTCCAGGATATCCTAAACCAAATCGACGTCCGCGAATCGAAGGACGGCCATACGATCGGTTTCAAGACCAAGGTCGGCGAGATCCACAACCATGGCGGAGGCCGCCATCGGGACGGCGGAGACAGCAGGACCTTTTATATCGATTACGTCGTCCACATGCCCGCGGACAATCCCCTGGACCTGCACAACGATTTCGGGGCAACGGAAGTCCCTGATATGAAAGGCCTGGTCAACCTGACGAGCAAATACGGAAACCTGACCGCGGGCAACCTGGCGAACGTGGGCACCATCGACGTGGAATTCGGTAAAGCCACGATCGGCAACGTGAATAACGGCAAGATCGTCCTCCAATATGACGGACCGACCAGGCTTGGCAAGATCACCGGCAATGTCCATATCGTCAGCGAATTCTCCAGCCGCATCCAGATCAACGTCGGCGAGAGCATCGACCAGCTGGTCGTGACGGAATCCTATTCGGGTGTGCGGCTGGTGGTGGACAAGAACCTTTCGGCCCAGATCAATATCCACACCAACTTTGGGGAATTCCACAATGAAACCGAGTTTACCATCCAGGAAAAACGGGAAAATGAAGATGCCGGCCCGGTCTTCGACCACGACTACAGCGGAACGATCGGCAACGGGAAGGCGCAAATCAAAGTAAAAAGCGAGTTTGGCAGCCTGCGGCTGTCCACGGTGGGAGACAACGACGGCGATGAAGACAACGATGGGGGTCCCCGGACCAGGCACAGCAGGGACAAGCAAAAGGACAAAGCAAAGGAGAAGGATAAGGATAAGGATAAAGACAAGGACAATACGGAGGTTTCGGTATCTTAGCGAATGCACCTGACCTCGTTCCGAACGTCAATACGCGCATGTTTCGCCTGGCTTAGCCGACACCTCACCTTTTTGGTATTGATTGCCCTGATAGCCGCTGTGCTATTGGGGCAATTTTTTCCTGGTATCGCCGTGAAAATGAAATTCCTCGGCGACGACTTCATTACAGGGATCAAGGTCTTTATCCCATTTATTATTTTTCTCACCATCGTCTCCGGCATCAGCGGCATGACCGACCTGAAAAAGGTGGGTCGGATCGGTATCAAAGCACTGATTTATTTCGAGGTTGTCACGACGCTTTCCCTTTCTATCGGTATCGTCCTGGCCTATCTGATCCAACCCGGCCGCATTGACAAGCAGGGGCTGCCCACCGGAGATGCCACGCAAATCGCAAGATCGACGCAATTCGATTGGGGCGCATTCTTCGCTCACAACCTGACCCTCCAGGTCTTGCTGGCGGCGATTGTCATCGGCATCCTGGTCAGCCGCCATCCGCGGCGCGGCAAATTCCTTTCGCCGATACGCGAAGCGACCCATTTTGTGTTCCAGGTGCTGAAATTTTTCATGTTCTTCGCCCCGCTCGGCGCCTTTGGTGGAATGGCCTATACGATCGGCAAGTTCGGACTTCGGACCCTCCGGCCCCTGGCCATGCTGATGGGAACGGTCTATGCGACCATGATCGTCTTCGTTGTTGTCGTCCTGGGCCTCATCATGCGCTATTTCAAATTCAATATCTGGACCTATCTCAGGGATATCCGCGAAGAGATCCTCATCGTACTCGGAACTTCTTCCTCGGAAGCGGCCCAGCCCTCCCTGATGGCAAAGCTCGAAACAATGGGCTGCAGCCAGCCGGTGGTCGGCCTTGTTGTCCCCACCGGATACTCCTTCAACCTTGACGGGACGTCCATCTACTTGTCCATGTCGGTTATTTTCCTGGCACAGCTCTACAATATCCATCTCGGCTTCGGGGAACTACTCAGCATTCTCGGCATCCTGATGATTACTTCGAAAGGCGCCGCCGGGGTGACCGGCAGCGGATTTACCGTACTGGCCTCCACCCTGACCGCCCTTCAAAAGATTCCTGTCGAGGGGCTGGCGTTCCTGTTGGCGGTCGACAAGTTCATGAGCGAAGCCCGGGCGATTACCAACA
>DATNBP010000212.1:0-53400 GCA_035572015.1 Puia sp.
CGATGCCCGTGTCCTCCACCCTTACCGTCACGGTCACGCGGCCATTCGCCATGGCATCCACGGTAACGGAGAGCAGCACCGAACCGACTTTTGTGAATTTGACGGCGTTGTGCACCAGGTTGTTGATCACCTGGCTGATCCGGGTGGGGTCGCCGATGACCTTCCGGTTCAGACCCGGATCGATCTCCGCCCGCAGCTGGATGCCGCGTTCGTCCGCCGCACTTCTGAGGCCGGCGACGATATTCCGGGCGATTGCCGCGAGGTCCATGGGAACTTCCTCGAACCCGATCTTCCCCTCCTCGATCTTGTTATAGTCCAGGATATTGTTAACGATCGAGAGCAGGTTGCTGGCGGAAAAAAGAAGAACGTCCAGGTCTTCTTTCTGATCGGCGCGCGGTTCGTTGCGCAACATCAGGTGGGTCATGCCGATGACCGCGTTCAGCGGCGTGCGGATCTCGTGAGACATGGTGGACAGGAACTCGGACTTGCTTTGCAGTCCCTGCTGCGCCAGCCAGGCGGCGTGGCGGAAGGTATGGGCGAACCGGTGCGAAAGCGCCAGGGATTGGAGGAAGAAGAAGGCGATGTTGGAAATGAACAGGACGATACGCCAGTCGGAAATGAAAGCAAAATAATGCAGGTTCATGACCGACCCGATGAAAAGCATGACCGCGGTGCTGGCCAGAGCGAATACCGACCCGCTTCGCCGGTGTCGCGCCGCCTGAAGAAAGACGTACATCGAATAAGCGATGCAAAAGAACATCATTCCGAGGAATACGATGAGCAACCGGGTGAAGACAAGTGTCGGCAGGAAGAGTACAATGGCGCTGTAGCCAAGGCAAAACCAGATCAACCCCTTTGTGACGGCCGGAATGATGTCTTCCGGGTAAAGCCTTCGGGTGTAGGCGCAAAAGAACGCCATCGAGAGCGACAAGGAAAGGTATTCGACGCGGATGGTGACGAACCAATCGAGGTCCGCAAACAGCGAATGGAGGGAATAGTGCTGGGTTCCCACCATGCGGTAGCTGAATACGATGCAAAAGAGCGAGAAATAGAGGATCGTCTTATCGTGGCTGCTGAATACGAAGAGTCCCAGGAAGAACAGGCCGCCCATGAACATGCATCCCGCCATCATAAAATCGTATGCGGCGTCGCGGTTCTTTTTCAGAAAAAGTTCATCCTTGTCCCCTATTAGGACCTCGCCGAACGGGCCGCCGCGGGCGTGCCAGAAATTGGCGATCTGCATCTCGAGGACGAGGGTATCCGGTTCGCCGGGCGGCAACGCGATATTGCGCGTCGCCCAAAACGGGACCGCGCTGTCGCGGGTAGTGGCGGGAATACCATTTTGAGTCTGGACCACGCCGTTTACCCATAACTTGAAGGAGCAATAGGTGTGCGGAAGCTCCATCCCGATCCGCGGTCGTTTGCGGGGCAGCAGGACGGTAAGGGTGTAGGTCGCATATCCCCGGGTCGGGAGCTTGTGGCCGTCGACGGTCAGGTCGTTCCAAAGTACAGGAAACGGGACGTAGGCCGGGGCGGCGCCCGCTGCGCTGTCGGGCGGCAGGAGGCGATTCCAGTAAAAGCCCCACTCACCGTTGAGTGCGAAAGAGTTGCCGAAGAAATTCCGGTCCCGGAGGTCGATCAGTCCCTTGCGGGCAACCGGCGCCTGCCCGTCGGCCGAACAGGAAATGCCAATGACCGCCACCAGCGCGATACCCACAAAATTCAACCATTTGCATCTCATAAGCCGGATACTGGTAAGTGCTTGAAAAGGATTGTTCAGATAACGGCATTTAGCCGATAAAATTGATTGGCGGGGAAAAAAGAAAGCCGTTTCCCGGTCCGGAAAACGGCTCTTAGCTTCTTGTATTACTGGCTATTTGTGTTCAAGCAGCTTGAAGAACTGGTCGAGCTGCGGGAGGATCACGATCCGGGTACGGCGGTTGGCGGCGCGGCCGTCTTCCGTGTCGTTCGAAGCAACAGGCACGTATTCGCTCCGGCCGGCTGCGGTGATATGGGCGGGATCCAGGCCGTACTGCTTCTGGAGGATCCGGACGACGGAGGTGGCGCGCTTGACGCTGAGGTCCCAGTTGTCCTTGATCTCGCCCGGGTGGTTGTAGGGCTTGTTATCGGTATGGCCTTCCACCATGAATTCGATATCGGGCTGGGCTTTCAGGACCGCGGCCACTTTTCCGAGGACGGTCTTGGCCTTTTCCGTGACGTTCCATTTGCCGCTGGCAAAAAGCAATTTGTCGGAGATATCGATATATACCACCCCCTTGTCCACCTTGATGTTGACGTCCTGGTCGTTGACGTCCGCCAACGCGCCTTTCAGGTTCGTCACCAGGGCCATGTTCAGGGAGTCCTTGTGCGCGAGTTGTTCCTGCAGGTTCTGGATGTAGGCGTCCTTGGTGCCGATGTTATCCAGGGACTTCTTGATGCTTTCGGCCTGAGCGTTGGAGATGACGGAGAGGTCCTGCAGCTGTTTCAGGGTCGCGTCGTGGTTCTGTTTCAGGAAATCGACCTGTTTGTTGGCCGCATCCAGCTGGCTCTGGAGCTGGGCCGCCTTGCTGGCGTCTGAAGCGGTTTGGTCGTTACAGTTCTTGAGATCCGCGGCCAGCTTGGCGTTCGCCGCGTTCAGCGAGTCGTTTTTCGCTACTTCGGCCTTGAATTTTTTCTGACTTACGCATGAGAAGAGGAATACTGCGAACGCAGCGAAAAGCAGTGATTGTTTAAGCTTCATAGTAATATTTTTTTAAAAAAGATCATTCTACCCTTCCGCTGATGGTCATGCGATCGGTGAAGAAATGATGTCAAAGATAAATCAACAAACCAGATTAGCTAATTTGTTTGCGGGTAAAATTAGGCATATTTAATGCCAAAATTGCACTCGCATAACGATTTATATAATAAAAGCTTTTGTAGTTGACGGCGTCGGCCCCGGGGCGGGCCGCTTTTACATCCAAATTGTATCGCGCCCCCGAAATGGGACGGGAACCAAAATTTTGGGGGTGCGGAAGACCGGCGGATGGCAATCCAATAAATTTAGCGAAAAAATACTAAAAAAATTAGTGTGTATAAATTATTTACCCTACCTTTAGTGAATCAATAAATTTGGGTGAACTAAAAACTACGATTATGTCAAACGCAGAAAAATTGAAGGCTTTAAAGTTGACGATGGATAAGATCGATAAAGACTTTGGCAAGGGGAGCGTGATGATGATGAATGAAAGAAGCCAGGAGCCCATGGAAGTGATCTCCACCGGTTCGATAGGGCTGGACATGGCGCTGGGGGTTGGGGGGCTGCCAAAAGGCAGGGTCGTTGAAATATATGGGCCCGAATCCTCCGGTAAAACGACCATCGCCACTCATATCATTGCGGAAGCCCAGAAAAAGGGCGGCATGTGCGCGATCATCGACGCGGAACATGCTTTTGACAGCGCCTATGCGCAGAAGCTGGGCGTCGATATCGACAATTTGCTCATCTCCCAGCCGGACTATGGCGAGCAGGCGCTCGAGATAGCAGACCGCCTGATCCTGTCGGGGGCGCTGGATGTGGTGGTGATCGACTCGGTGGCGGCGCTGGTGCCCAAAGGCGAGCTGGAAGGGGAAATGGGGGACAGCAAGATGGGGTTACAGGCCCGGCTGATGTCCCAGGCCCTCAGAAAGTTGACCGCGACGATCAGCAAGACCAATACCATCTGCATTTTCATCAACCAGCTGCGGGAAAAGATCGGAGTGATGTTCGGCAATCCCGAGACGACAACCGGCGGGAACGCGCTGAAGTTCTATGCTTCGGTGCGCCTGGACATCCGCCGGATGGCGCAGATCAAGGACGGGGAAGAGGCGATCGGGAACAGGGTAAAGGTAAAGGTGGTGAAGAATAAGGTGGCGCCGCCCTTCCGGGCCGCCGAATTCGATATTGTCTTTGGCGAGGGTGTCTCGAAAATGGGCGAGATCATCGACATGGGGGTTGAGCTCGGGATCATCCAGAAAAGCGGCAGCTGGTTCAGCTATGGCAGCGACAAACTGGGGCAGGGCCGGGACACGGTCAAGCAACTGATGCACGACAACCCCGAACTGGCCGCGGAGATCGAGACGAAGATCCGCGAAAAGGTCAAGGAAATGCAAAGCGCTTAATTGAGTTAGTGAGTATCGGCCGTCTATTTTTAGGTGGCTTCCCGGCAAGGAGTATCTCTTTGCCGGATTTTTTTTGCGTGAAGGTGGGTGGGGATCTGCGGAAAGGATGGGTGGAGAGCTGCAGAAAGGATGGGTGGAGAGCTGCAGAAAGGGTGGGTGGCGAGCTGCAGAAAGAGCTGGATGGCGCTCTGCGGAAAGGGCTAAAAACAAAAAAGGGGTCTGAATAGAAATTCAACCCCGTTTTAAAATCCAATATCCTATGAAAAACCGAGATAAAGGTAGAGGATAATAATCAAATCTGCAATACCATTTTGTGGTAATTTCATTTTTAAGGTCATTTTAATTCTTCAAAAGCTGCTGTGAAATGGCCCTATTGCTTTCTTTATCAGTTACTCGCAGAATATACACCCCTTTCTCGAGAAAAGAGACGTTCACGACCTGTATCCCGGGTTGCAACCGTTTGCTTAACCGAACCAAACCTGCGGCGTCGATCACCTGAAGGTCTATCGTATGCTCCGTACGTACAATAAAGAGTTTGTCTACGGGGTTCGGATAAAACTTGAAATCCACGGCGCCGGACAGGCTCAACTGCATGGCTTTCGAATACACCTGTGCGCCTGTGCGGGTGATATATCTGATCCGGTAATATTCCGGCCCGTTTGGCGCCGTGCCATCGGTCATCTCATAGTGGCTGGTACCGGGCACCGCCTGCTGCACGGCGATCGTTTCATAGTGCGTTTCATCCGGGCTCCTTTCCACCACGAAATAGTCGCCGCCGATGGCGCTGTCCGCATCCCACTCAAGAAACACCCGGTTAGTTCCCCTCGATGTTGCCGAACAATCGGTGAACATGGCAGTGTTCACCGGATGCGGTCCCGGATGTGTTCCGCTCAGGGAGTCCGGCGCGGGACCCGCCTGGCGCGGAAGCTGGGCAAAGCTGGTACGACCAACGGCCATCGACAACAGGAATGGCCAAAAACACTTTTTCATTTTTATAAAGGGCAGAGCAGATGAAAACGCAGCGGTCCGGTGAAAATTTTTCGCCAGTTGTTATAATCTTCTTAAAACCAAAAAACTTTTCCGCGTACCTTTCCAATCCATAACCTTCTGCGTATGCAAACGCCCGTGAGAAAAATGAGCGGGTCCAAGCGGATAGCGCTCGTCGCGCACGACAACAAAAAGAACGAGCTGATCGAATGGGCCGTCTATAACAAGGCAGCGCTGGCCCAACACCGGCTCTACGCCACCGGTACCACGGGCGCCCTGGTCGAACAAGCCCTGGGCCAGCCCGTCAGTAAATTCCTGAGCGGCCCCCTTGGCGGCGATCAGCAGATCGGCGCCCGCATCGCCGAAGGGAAGATAGACATGCTCATCTTTTTCTGGGATCCCATGGAAGCCCAGCCCCACGATCCGGACATCAAAGCGCTGCTACGCCTTGCCGTTACCTGGAATATCCCTTTTGCCTGCGACCGTGCGACCGCGGATTTTCTCTTTACGTCTCCCCTCATGATGACCGACTACGAGATCCTTCCCCCCGACTATTCCACCTATAATAACCGCCTGCAGCCGCCTCCGGCGCAGGCATAAAACAATCTACATGAGAAAACTTGCCCTCGCTTTCTTTTTAATGGCCACCCTGCCGGGCCGGTCGCAGACGAAGCCGCTGTCGGGCTTCACCGAGGCGGATGCCCGCCAGGAGCTGGCCCTCGAGACGAAATTGGACGGCTATCTGACAGCAGCCAATATCGACAGCGCCGACCGGATCATGTCCGCCCGCCCCCATCATGTCGGTTCGCCCGGCGACAGGGCGGTCGTCGAATATATTTCCGGCAAGCTGAAAGGCTGGGGCTATGACGTACACATCGAGACCTTCTATGTTCCCTTTCCCACGCCAAAGGAACGGCTGCTGGAAATGACCGGGCCAACGCCGTTCAAAGCGTCCCTGGCCGAAAGACCCCTGAAGGAGGACGCTACTTCCGGGCAGACCGCCGAACAACTGCCTACCTATAATTGCTGGTCCCCTGACGGGGATGTGACCGGAGAGCTTGTCTTTGTCAACTACGGCATCCCGGAAGACTATGACTACCTGGCCCGGCTGGGGATATCGGTTAAAGGCAAGATCGTCATCGCCAAATATGGCCGGTCCTGGCGGGGCATCAAGCCGAAGGTCGCGCAGGAACACGGGGCGATCGGTTGTCTCATCTATTCCGATCCGCGCGATGACGGCTATTTTGAAGGAGACGTCTACCCGAAGGGCGCATTCAAGAACGAGTGGGGCGTACAACGCGGGTCCGTCCTGGACATGCCGATCTATCCGGGGGACCCGCTGACGCCGGGCGTCGGCGCCACCAAAGACGCCAAACGCCTCGAACGGTCCGAAGCCCCCACCCTGCTAAAGATACCGGTACTGCCCATCTCGTACCACGATGCCGAGCCGCTATTGCGGGCGCTGGACGGGCCCGTTGCTCCGGCAGAATGGCGCGGGGCGCTGCCGATCACCTATCATATCGGACCGGGGAAGACGCATGTCCATCTGAAGCTGGCCTTTAACTGGGATATGAAAGAACTGCATGACGTGATAGCAAAGCTGCCGGGCTCGGAATGGCCCGACGAATGGGTTATCCGCGGGAATCACCATGACGCCTGGGTCAACGGCGCCGACGATCCCATCAGCGGCCAGGCAGCGATGCTGGAAGAGGCCCGGGCGGTGAGCGAACTCGTCAAAAGCGGGTGGAAGCCGAAACGCACCATCCTGTACTGCGCCTGGGATGGAGAAGAACCCGGTCTGCTGGGTTCCACCGAATGGGTGGAGGAACACGCGGCGGAGCTTCAGCAAAAGGCCGTCGTATATATCAATTCCGATGACAACGGCCGCGGCTATCTCGGCGTGGAAGGCTCGCATGCCCTCGAACCGTTCATGAACGAGGTAGCCCGGGACGTCACCGATCCGGAAACCCATCTTTCCGTTGGCGAACGGATGCGTGTTCGGGGCCTGGTCAATGCTGCAAACGGGGGCCGCCTCAAAAAAGACATGTTCCAGAAAAAACCTTTCACGATCGGCGCCATGGGGTCCGGATCCGATTATTCGCCCTTTATCCAGCATCTGGGAATCCCGTCCTTTAATCTTGGCTTTGGCGGTGAAGACCCCGGAGGCGAATACCATTCCATTTATGATTCCTATGACAACTACCGGCGGTTCAAAGACCCCAGTTTCCAATACGGGGTGGCGCTCGCCGAGACCGCCGGTCGGACGACGCTGAGGATGGCCGACGCCAACCTTCTGCCGTTTGATTTCCGGGCGCTATACAAGACCATCGACGGATATGCTGCCGAACTGATGACGGAGCTCGACCAGATGCGGGAAACCACTACGCTGACCAATGACCTGATCCGGGGACATGAGTTCAGTGAAGCGACCGATACCGCCCTCCACCTGGCGCCGCCGGCGCTGAAGAATGAGGTACCCTATCTCAACTTCTCCAGCCTTCAAAATGCGCTGGGCATGCTGGAAAAGGTAAGCAACAGGCTGGCCGACAGCCTGGCTAAATCGCAGCTGGCCGGGAATCCTTCAGAAGCCGTGAACGAGGCCCTTTTCAAAGCGGAACAACAATTGCTTTCCGATAAGGGACTTCCCCGCCGTCCGTGGTACCGCCACAGCATCTACGCTCCCGGCTTCTACACCGGCTATGGCGTAAAGACCCTGCCCGGTATCCGGGAGGCCATCGAACAGCGGAATTGGAAAGAGGCCCAGGAGCAGATCGAGGTCGATGCGGCGGTCCTGACCCGGTTTTCCGAATACCTTGCGGCGATTGCCAAATAGCAGGGCCATGGCGAATTGAAAAAAATCATACGATACACGCTCAGAATAGCAGGCGCCGTCTTATGCCTGCTATTCTTATTCTGGGCCGTGCTGGCGGTCTATGTCGAGTGGAACAAGCAGGGTCTGCTCGAGGAGGCGAGGGCGGCGATCAACGGCAGGATCAACGGCCAGGTCGGGATCGGCAAGATGGATGTATCGCTCTTCCGGCACTTTCCGTCGGTGATGATCCGGCTCAGCGACGTCTTTGTCCGCGACAGCGCCTGGTCGCGCCATGGGCACGAGCTGCTGCGCGCCACGCACGTAGATATCGGGATCGCCCCGTTGCGCGGCCTGTTCCGGGGAAAGCTGGAGTTGGACGAGGTGGCCGTGGAGCAGGGGACGGTATATTTTTACACCGACAGTTCGGGCTACAGCAATACGGGCGTCCTGCGAGCGGGCCGCGAAAAGGGCGGCGGTGGCGGCGACTGGCCGCATGTCGCGCTCAGGAACGTTCGCTGGGTGATCGACAAGGAGGACAAGCGGAAATTGTTTGATTTCCGGATCAGGAAGCTGACAGCCGCGATCGGCCGGGACGACCGGTCGCTGGTGGTGGACGTCCGCACGGAGGCGATCGCCTCCGCCTTCTCCTTCCGCCTGGAGAAGGGCAGTTTTATCCGGGGCAAATCGATAGCCGGACATTTCAAACTGACCTACAACACCGCCAGCCATATCCTGCAAATGGAAAAGGCCAGGGTAAAGATCGACGGCTACCCTTTCGTGTTCAGCGGCCGTTTCTTCCCGACCGTCAAGCCGGACCCCTTCTTTTTGTCGATCGATGCCGGTCCGATCCCCTTCGGGCGGGCCGCCGCCCTCCTTACGCCGCGTTTGGAACAGAAGCTTGGCGAGTACGATATCGACAAGCCCGTCACGATCCATGCACGGCTCGACGCGGGAGTAGCGGATGAAATACAGCCACAACTGCAGGTCCGGATGAACGTGGAAAGGGCTGAGGTCCGAACGCCCGCCGGGCGCTTCGGGGAAGTCTCCTTCCTGGGGAGTTTCACAAACGAATGGGTGCGGGGGAAGGGCCGGGAAGACGCAAATTCGGCGATCCGGCTCACCGGCTTCACCGGCCGGCTGGAAGATATCCCGCTCAGGTCCGACACCGCCGTCATCTCCAACCTGCAATTTCCCCAGCTGAACTGCGACCTGCATTCGGCATTTTTGCTCAGGGACCTGAACAGCCTTCTTGGAAGCCAGACGCTCGCTTTCCGGAAAGGGAGATGCCTGATGGATGTCCGTTATGCCGGGCCGCTATCCGAAAACGACAGCAGCAGCACGGCCGTCAACGGGGAACTGGACCTCGACAGCGCGGGCATCGAATATCTCCCTTATTCATTCGGGCTGGACCAGGTGAACGGCCGGCTGGAGTTGCGGGGCCAGGACCTGGTGGTCGACCGGTTGTCGGCGCGGACGGGGAAGACCGCTATCCGGGTTAAGGGTGTCGCGCGAAACCTGATCGCACTCATCGATCATAATGCGGGAAACGTAAGTATGGACTGGAGTCTTAATGCCGCTCACCTCGCGCTGGAAGATTTTGCCGGTCTGGCCGGGAGTGGATCGGCGGGGCAGGCGGCGGAGGCGGCGGCTGGGTCGGGGAGCGGGCCGGCGACGGAAGGGTCGGCAGGGTCGGCACGGAGATCGGCGGCAGGAACGGCGGGGCCGCTGTTTGGCGCGGTGGCCGGACGCATTGACGATTTCCTGAAAAACGGAATGATCCGGCTGCATCTCGACGCGGCGGATGTCAGCTACGAGCATTTTTACGGCGCGCATGCGAAAGCCGACATCCTGTTCCGGCAACATCAGATCCGGTTATCGCAGGTCAGGCTCGAACAGAGTTCCGGCGCGCTCGACCTGGAGGCCACGATCGACCGGCGGCCGAGGGGAGGAAACCCGGTTACGCTGGAATCGCATCTCGATCATGTGGACCTCCCCGGACTCTTTACGGCCTTCGATGACTTTGGCCAGGAAGCGATCGGCGCGAGGAACCTGAAGGGCAGGATGAGCGCCGATATCCGCATGACCGGCATGTTGACGGACCGCGCCAAGGTGGCGCCAAACAGTTTGCGGGGCACGATCGATTTTACGATCACGGACGGTCAATTGATCGACTTCCCGCCGATGGAAAGGATCCACGAGACCGTCCTGAAAAAGCGCGATCTGAGCGAGATCCGCTTCGGAACGCTGCAAAACCGGCTGGAGATCGACTCGACCACCATCACCCTGCACCGGATGGAAATCCGCTCGACCGCCTTCACCTTCTATGTCCAGGGGACGTATGACCTCCGGAAAGGTACGGATATGAGCTTGCAGGTCCCGATCAGCAACCTCAAGTCGAGGGCAACCGACGTGCCGCCCGAAAGCAGGGGCAACGACAGCAGGGCGGGGGTCAGCCTTCGCCTCCGGGCCAGGACCGCGCCCGACGGACAGCTAAAGGTCAGCTGGGATCCTTTCCGGCGGGCGCTCAAAAAAGCGAAAAAGCACTAACTTTACCGGTTAGCAAAATTTCTTCATGGCATTCAAACTTCACGCTCCTTATCTACCGGCAGGCGATCAGCCCGAGGCGATCCGCCAGCTGACCGAGGGTATCCTGGAAGGAGAGCGTTATCATACTTTACTGGGCGTAACGGGTTCGGGGAAGACTTTTACGATCGCAAACGTCATACAGAATGTTCAGCGCCCGACCCTGGTCCTCACGCACAATAAAACGCTCGTCGCGCAACTTTACGGGGAATTCCGGCAATTCTTCCCCGACAACGCGGTCGGGTATTTTGTCTCCTACTACGATTACTACCAGCCGGAGGCCTATATGCCGGTCAGCAACACCTATATCGAAAAGGACCTTTCGATCAATGAGGAACTGGAGAAGCTGCGGTTGCAGGCGACGACCCAGCTGCTCAGCGGAAGGAGGGACATCATCGTCGTGGCCTCGGTCAGTTGCATCTATGGTATCGGCAACCCCGCGGAATTCGAGAACGGGATCATCCGGCTGAAGCGCGGTCAGACGGTCTCGCGGCAAAGCTTCCTGCATTCGCTGGTCAATTCGTTGTATAAGCGCACGGAAATAGAGTTCCCACGCGGACATTTTCGCGTAAAAGGCGATACCGTGGATATCCATCTCCCCTATGTGGACTACGGGTACCGGATCAGCTTTTTCGGGGATGAGATCGACTCCATCGAAAGCTTCGATATCCAATCCGGAAAGCGGATCGGCGTGATGGAGGATGCGGCGATTTTCCCGGCCAACCTCTACCTGGCGCCAAAGGACATCCTGCAACAGGTGATCTACGAGATCCAGGACGAGCTGGCCGCGCAGGTTGCCTACTTCAAGAACATCGGCCGTTATATCGAAGCGCAGCGGCTGAGCGAGCGCGTCAATTACGATGTCGAGATGATCCGGGAGCTGGGTTATTGCAACGGCGTGGAGAATTATTCGCGGTTCTTCGACCGGCGGCAGCCGGGGACCAGGCCATTCTGTCTGCTGGACTATTTTCCAAAGGATTTCATGCTGGTCCTGGATGAGAGCCATCAGACCGTTCCCCAGATCAGCGGGATGTATGGAGGCGACCGCAGCCGGAAGTTAGTGCTCGTGGACTACGGTTTCCGGCTCCCGAGCGCGCTGGACAACCGCCCCCTGAACTTCCACGAATTCGAGTCGATGACGGGCCAGACGATCTTTGTATCCGCGACGCCCGGCGACTATGAGCTGGAAAAGACAGGCGGGGTGGTGGTCGAGCAGGTCGTGCGTCCCACCGGCCTACTGGATCCGCCCATCGATGTCAGACCCAGCGTCAACCAGATCGACGACCTGCTGGATGAGATCGACAAAAGGGTGAAAAAAGGCGACCGGGTGCTCGTCACGACGCTCACGAAGCGGATGGCCGAGGAAATGGATAAATACCTGCACCGGATCGACATCAAATCGAAATATATCCACAGCGAGGTAGACACGCTCGAGCGCGTCGAGATCCTGCGGCAGCTGCGGCTCGGCGAAATCGACGTCCTGGTGGGCGTGAACCTGTTGCGCGAGGGCCTCGACCTGCCCGAAGTGTCGCTGGTGGCGATCCTCGACGCGGATAAGGAGGGTTTCCTGCGGAATGAAAAGTCGCTCACCCAGACCGCGGGCCGCGCTGCGCGAAACGTCGACGGGCTGGTGATCTTTTATGCCGACAGCATCACCGAGAGCATGCAGCGGACGATGGATGAGACGCTGCGGCGGCGGGAAAAGCAACTGGCCTACAACGAGGCGCACGGGATCATCCCCCGGACGATCCTCAAATCGAAAGAACAGGTCTTTGCCCAAACCTCCGTGCTCGATATCAAAGGCTATAACCCCGGTGATCCCTATGCGCTGGCACCCGACGAGGAACTGGTGGGCGTGGCCGAGGACGAGCAGCCCGTTTACCAGACCATCCCGCAGGTCGAAAAGGCGATCTCCAGGACCAAAAAGGAGATGGAAAAGGCAGCCCGCGATCTCGATTTTATGGAGGCGGCGAGGTTACGGGATGAGATGTTCGGGTTACAAAAGAAGTTAAAGGAGATGAAGGAGTAAGGAGATCGAGCGCCTTAGATGTAGAAATGCCTAATTTTGGCACCATGGAAAATACCGATAAGAGAGTATTCCTTCTCGACGCGATGGCGTTGATCTTCCGGGCGTATTATGCATTGATCAGCAGCCCGCGGATCACCTCGAAAGGACGCAACACCAACGCACAGTTCGGATTCACCAACGCGCTGATCGATCTGATCAATAACCAGCATCCGTCGCACATGGCCGTGTGCTTCGATACGGAGGCACCGACGGAGCGGCACACCGATTTCGCCGCCTATAAGGCTAACCGCCAGGAGGCGCCCGAAGACCTGATCTCAGCGCTGCCGGACATCAAGGAGATCGTGACGGGTTTCAATATCCCCTGCATCGAGCTGGACGGGTACGAGGCCGACGACGTGATCGGGACCCTGAGCAAGCAGGCCGCGGCCGCCGGCTATGAAGTATTCATGGTGACGCCGGACAAGGACTACGGACAACTGGTGACGGAAAAAGTGAAGATTTACAAGCCGGGATACCAGGGAGGCGCCGCGGAAGTGCTGGGCCCCACCCAGGTCTGCGAGAAGTGGAACATCAAGGATGTGGCGCAGGTCATCGACATCCTCGGGCTGATGGGGGATGCCGTCGACAATATTCCCGGGATCAAAGGCGTAGGTGAAAAGACGGCTGCAAAGCTGCTCGCCGAATGGGGCACCCTGGAGAACGTCGTCGCCAACGCCGAAAACATCAAGGGCGCGCTGGGAGAAAAAGTCCGCGCCGGCAAGGAGCTGGCACTGATGAGCCGGAAGCTGGCGACCATCATTACGGATGTGCCGGTGGAATTCCATGAAGAAAATTTCAGGCTGAAGGAATGGAACAGGGAGAAGCTGAACGAGGTGTTTGCCGCCCTGGAGTTCCGGACGCTTGGGAAAAGGATATTGGGCGAGACGTTTGGGTCGGGTGGCGGGGCAGGCGGCGGCGGATATGTCGCGCCGGAAGGCGTCCAGACCGACCTCTTTGGGAATGTGGTAAGCCCGGCGGGGGGAAAGAAGAAAGGCCCGCCTTCGCCGGAGGCTTCGGCGGGTGAGACCCGCATGGCGGAAGCATCGACGCGGCTGGAGGCTGCGGTGGAACGAGGAACGGAAAATATCGGGGAGGAGGGTGAAAACGGGACTGTGGAAGCGGCGGCGCCACACGGAAGCCGGAACATTCATAATACTGCCCACACGTATACGGCGGTCGTGGGGGAAAAGGAGATCGCAGCGTTGGCTGGCTTGCTGGCCAAACAAAAGGAGATTTGCTTCGATACCGAGACCACGGGTATCGATCCGAATGACGCCGACCTGGTGGGTCTGAGTTTCTCCTACCGGCCGGGTGAGGCCTGGTATGTGCCCTGCCCGCCGGATCGGGCTGAGGCGAAAAA
Source organism: Puia sp. (assembly GCA_035572015.1). Lineage (GTDB taxonomy): Bacteria > Bacteroidota > Bacteroidia > Chitinophagales > Chitinophagaceae > Puia. The sequence continues at coordinate 13,948 of DATNBP010000212.1, forward strand.
AATCCTGGAAGGGTTCCGCGTCCTGTGGGATTCCGAAGCCATCACCTGGATCGGGCAGAACCTGAAGTACGACTGGCTGATGCTGAAGTGGTACGACGTAGAGCCCAGGGGGCCCATATTCGACACGATGCTGGCGCATTACGTCATCGAGCCCGAGGGCAAGCGCGGCATGGACCTGCTGAGCGCGCAATACCTGGGATATGAGCCGGTCCACATCGAGGAACTGATCGGGAAAAAAGGAAAGGGGCAGGGCAATATGCGTGATGTCGAGCTGGAGAAGATAAAAGACTATGCGGCGGAGGATGCGGATATCACCCTCCAGTTAAAGCAGGTATTTTACCCGCAGTTGAAGGATAAGGTGGTCGAGAAAGTGTTCTACGAGGTTGAAAACCCGCTGGTGCGGGTGTTGACGGACATGGAGTTTGAGGGCATACGGGTCGACATGGAATTCCTCCGCGAATATTCAAAAGAGCTTGAGCGGGAAGCGCGGCAGTCCGAGGAGAAGGTGTATCAGCAAGCCGGTGAAAGGTTCAACCTCTCTTCACCCCGGCAGCTGGGGGAAGTGCTGTTCGAGAAAATGCAACTCGATCCAAAGGCTAAGAAGACAAAGACGGGGCAGTATGCGACGGGGGAAGACGTGCTGTTGAAACTGGCCGCCCGCCACCAGATCGTGGACGATATCCTGGCTTTCCGGGAGCTGACCAAGCTGCGGTCGACCTATGTGGACGCCCTTCCCGAAATGATCAACCGCAAGACGGGACGGGTGCATACCAGCTATGCGCAGGCCGTCGCGGTGACCGGCCGGCTGAGCTCCAACAACCCCAATCTGCAGAATATTCCCATCCGCACCGAGCGGGGCCGGGAGATCCGGAAGGCCTTTATCCCGCGTAACGAGGAATACGTGCTGGTCTCGGCGGACTATTCGCAGATCGAATTGCGGATCGTCGCGGCGATCAGTGAAGACCCGAATATGTGTGCGGCCTTCCTGGAAGGGAAAGACATCCACACCGCCACGGCGGCGAAGGTTTTCGGGGTGGAAGAGCAGGCCGTGACCAAGGAGATGCGGTACAAGGCGAAGAGCGTGAATTTCGGCATCATCTACGGTCAGGGGGCGTTTGGCCTGGCGGATAACCTGGGCATCAGCCGCACGGAGGCGAAGGAAATCATCGACAATTACAAAAAACAATTTGCGGGTATCCAGCGGTATATGGACGCCACGATCAACTTTGCGCGGGAACACGGGTATGTCGAGACCCTGATGGGCCGGAAACGGTGGCTGAAAGACATCAATTCCGCGAATTTTACCATCCGGGGCTTCGCGGAGCGCAATGCGATCAATTCCCCCATCCAGGGGACGGCCGCCGATATGATCAAGCTGGCCATGATCCGGGTACACGACGAATTCCGCAGGCTGAAGTTGCGCTCAAAAATGCTCCTGCAGGTGCACGACGAATTGGTGTTCGATGCCCATAAGAGCGAGCTGGAGATAATTAAACCGATCATCATGCGTTGTATGCAGAGCGCGCTCCCGCTGCCGCAGGGGGTGCCGGCCACGGCGGAGATCGGCGTGGGGGTCAACTGGCTGGAGGCCCACTAGGCCGGATTCTTAATCACTTTTTAACATCTCATTTGGAAATGCGGTCAAACTTTGGTGCCCGGCGCCAGTCATATATGCAGTATTCCAGCTTGCCCGCGCACCCAGGGGCGGCTACCCCTGGGCCTTGTAAACGAATAAAATACGAAATATGAGAAGCACACATAGGTTATTGGTCATGCTACTGGCTGTTAGCCTTCTCTCCGGCACCGCCTTTTCGCAGACCCCTGCGGGACCCCCGCCGCAGCAGGCCCAGCAACAAGACTGGCCGCGAAGTTTCACCCTGGACGACGGGACGGTGGTAAAGATCTACCAGCCGCAGCCGGAGTCTTTTTCCAACAACATCCTGAAGTCGCGCTGGGCGATCTCCGTCCTTCAACCCGGCAAACAGGATCCCATCTTCGGCACGTTTTGGTCGGTGGCCAATGTCGAGACCGACCGGGATGCGCGCCGGGTGGTAATCCAATCCGCAAAGGTCCCCAATGTCAAATTCCCCGGCCAGCCGGACGAGAACTTCATCAACGATATGAAGACCGCGCTGGAGGCCAATCTGCCCGCTACCGCCGGAGATTTATCGCTGGACGAGTTGCTTGCGTCGCTGGACCAGGATATGGAACAGCAGAAAATGTCGAAGAACCTCAGTACGGCGGCGCCCCGGATCATTTATGCCGACCATCCTTCCCTGCTCGTGGTCATCGACGGCCAGCCCAAGCTGCAGCCTAATAAGGACTGGGGTCTGGATGTCGTAGTGAACACGCCGTTTACGATCGTAAAGGGACACGACAACCAGTTCTACCTCTATGGCGGGAAACATTGGTATACGGCCCAGGAAGCCACCGGCCCCTATTCCCCCGCGGGCAATATCCCCTCCGAATTGCAGCAAGTCCAGTCGGCCGTGGACAACGCGAATGCGTCCAACCCCGGCTATACCGACTCTGCCACCGCCGCACAGGATCAACAGGCTTCCGATGTCGTGATCGCCACGGGTCCGGCGGAGCTTATCCAGACAAACGGCCGGCCGAGTTTTACGCCCATAGACGGCACGAATCTCTCTTATGCCTCCAATTCTCCCAACGATATTTTCCAGGAACAGAACGGCAAATACTATGTGCTGATCTCTGGACGGTGGTATGAATCCGGTTCGCTCACCGGTGGTTGGCACTATGTCGCCGCCAACGATCTGCCGGCCGATTTCGCGCGTATTCCCGAAGGGTCGCCGAAAGACAACGTATTAGCCAGCGTGGCGGGTACCAACGCCGCCCGCGAGGCGATCATGGATGCGCAGATCCCGCAAACTGCAAAAGTGGACCGGAACACGGCTACCACTTCCATCAACTACGACGGCGACCCGCAATTTGCGCCCCTGCAGGGCACGGATATGCAGTATGCGACCAATACGCCCTCGCAGGTCATCCAGGAAAACGGCGTGTATTACTCGGTGGATAACGGGGTCTGGTTCCAGGCGCCCGGACCCAATGGTCCCTGGACCGTTGCGACCGACCGGCCGGACGGCGTCGATGCGATCCCGCCCACCAGTCCGCTCTACAACATCAAGTATGTATACGTATATGACGTGACGCCCGACTATGTGTACATGGGGTATACGCCGGGATACCTGAATGATTTCGTCTATGGTCCGACTTGCGTATACGGGACGGGGTTCTATTACAATCCCTGGTGGAACGGATATTACTACCCACGGCCCTGGTCCTGGGGCTTCGGATTCGGGTTCAACCCCTATGTAGGGTGGACGCTGGGTTTCGGCTACGGATTTGGCTGGTTCCATTTCGGCTGGGGCGCGGGCGCGGGCTATCGTGGCTGGGGCGGCTGGGGTGGCTGGCGCGGCGGCTGGTGGGGTCCGGCGGTGTACCATCCGGCCTTTGCCTGGAACCGTTACCGCACGGTCGGTTACTATGGCGCGGGTTTTGGCCGCAACCGGAACGTCTTTGTGAACAACTATCATACGAATATCTATGCGAGCCGCCGGGGCGTGATCACGCGTGACAACCACAGTTTCGTACAACGGAACTTCAGCCGGACAGGATTTCCCGGCGGAAGACCCGGCGGAGTCGTCAACGGCGGCCGGCCGGCCTTCCGGAATAATGTCTTCAGCGACCGCTCGGGGAATGTGTACCGGAGCAATCCGGGAACCAATCAATGGCAGCAGCGTTCGGTGAACGGCTGGAGACCGGTGCAAAACAATCCGGCCATGCGGCAGAACCTAGACCGGCAGCAGGAGATGAGGAACAGGGGACAAATCATGAACAGGAATTTTAACCAGGCGCACGCGAACGCGCCGAGGCCCGGCGGGTATTCCCGGCCATCCGGCGGGTTCAGGCCCTCGGGCGGCGGTTTCTCCCGGCCTTCAGGGGGCGGTGGCAGACCTTCCGGCGGGGGCGGCAGGCCTTCGGGAGGCGGGGGTGGCCGACCTTCGGGGGGCGGTGGCTCACGCGGTCACCACTAGTCTACCCTTTTTAATTTATTGCCGGGACTTGCCGTCAGCAGGTCCCGGCATCTTATTTTTGCCGAATGACTCCCACGGTCTATTATTGCTACGATGCGTACTGCGGCTGGTGCTATGGATTCAGCCCGGTGATCAGCAGGCTTTTTGAGGAATACAAGTCGGCGCTCGCGTGGGAAGTTCTTTCCGGCGGCATGATCCTTCCGGCGAGGCCTCAGCCGATCGGGGTAATGGCAGCCTATATTCAACAGGCCTACAGGACGGTCGAGGAACGCACGGGCATCCGTTTCGGAGAAGATTGGCGGTGGCATATCTTTCATCCGGAAGAAAGCGACTGGTATCCCAGTTCGGAGAAGCCCGCGATCGCGATGTGCGTGTTCCGCGATTATCACCCCGGCCTTTGCATCCCGTTCAGCGCAGAGCTTCAGTATGCGTTGCACTACGAAGGCCGCGACCTGACCGACGATGAAGCGTACCGCCACCTCGTGGAAAAATACGGGCTGCCGGAACGGGAATTCTACGACAAATTGAAAGATCCGGCCTATCAGGAGAAGGCCTATCAGGAATTTGCGCTGATCAAGCAACTGGGGGTTACCGGTTTCCCGACCATCTTTTTGCAGGTCGGCGCATCCAAATTGCATTTGCTGAGCCGGGGATACACCGACTATGAGACCCTAAAAAAGAACCTGGAAGAAGTGTGCGGGAAGCTCCCCTGAAAAGGAAAATAATTGGCTGCAAATGTGCGATTAACATTAACTTGCATGTCCCCGAAATCGGCCCCGCGCGGCCGTCCGGGAGAGGAAATATTAAACATCATCATGGAATACAACAAGATCATTGCAGTGACCGGTTTGCCCGGGCTATATGAATTGCTCAGCAGCAAGACCGACGGAGCGATCGTCCGCTCGCTGGACGACAAGACGACCCGGTTCGTGTCGAGCCGCGTTCATAATTTTTCGCACCTGGAAAGTATCGAAGTATATACGGTCCGGGACAACGTCAACCTGGCGGAAATCCTCCAGGCGATGGAGGCCAGCAACGAAAAGTTGCCGGACGAGAAAGATGGAAATGCACTGAAGGCCTATTTCACCAAGGTCTATCCGGACCTTGATTTTACGCGCGTGTACAGCAGCGACCTGAAAAAAATGGTCAAATGGCTGACGGTCCTGAAGGCAAACAACGTCGAGATCAAACTCAGCGAGCCCGAAGAAGAAAATGAGGTTTCGGACGAAGAAGCGACGGAAGAGGCCGCGAGCAGGGCCGGGGCGGGAGCGGCGAAATCTTCCGCAACGCGGGAAGGCGGGGTGAGCGAAAAGTCTGTCGCCGCCGGCAAGGCCGCCCCCGAAACAACCGCAAAGAAACCGGCCGCAGTAGCGGGGAAAACCGCGAAGGAAAGTGCGGACGAGAAGCCGGCGTCAAAGAAAGCGGCGGAATCGCAAAAGACGTCGGAGTCGCGGAAGACGTCGGAGTCGCAAAAGACGGCCGCGGCGAAACCGGAGAAGAAGGCTGCGGCGAAGAGCGAGACCAAGGCAAAACCCGCGAAAGCCGAAAAGGAAAAGAAGGCCGCGCCGAAATCCGCGGACAAGGCGAAGAAGCCCGCAAAAAAGAAATGACCGCAAAAAGATATATTCATGACGACACCTACTGCTGATCTGAAAAGGCCGGTGCGGCATTTCCTGCCGGCCGACTATGTGCTGACGGACTGGAAAGGCCTGGAACCCTATTTTGAAGACCTGGAGCGCCGGCCGCTGGAAACGCGGGAAGCCCTGGAGAAATGGCTGCTCGATATGAGCGAGCTCGAGGCGGTGGTCAGCGAGGATGCTTGCTGGCGCCAGATCCGGATGACCTGCGACACGGAAAATAAGGAACTGGAAGAAGCATTCAATTATTTCTTTCTCGAGATACAACCCAAGATACAGCCCTATGCCGACCGGCTCAACAGGCGGCTTGTCGACAACCCGCACACCCGGGAACTGGATCAACGGGACTACTTCACCTACCTGCGGGCCGTCAAAAAGCGAATAGAACTTTTCCGGGAAGCAAACATCCCGTTGTATGCGGAAGCCAGCGTGCTCGCCCAACAATTCGGCGTCATCTCGGGAAAGATGACCGTAGAAGTGGATGGCAGGGAGTACACTTTGCAGCAGGCGAGCAAATTCCTGGAAAATCCCGACAGGGACCTGCGGGAGTCGGTCTACCGCAAGATACAGGAGCGCCGGCTCAGGGATAAGGACGCGCTGAACGATCTTTTTTCCAAGCTGATCGCGATCCGGCACCAGCAAGCGCTCAACGCCGGGTTCGCCAATTACCGGGACTTCAAATTCGAGGAACTCGGCCGGTTCGATTATACCAAAGAAGATTGTTTCCGCTTCCATGAAGCGGTCAGGGAGTACGTCGTGCCGCTGGTCAACAAGATCAACGAGAAAAAGAAGAAGAAACTGGGGCTGGCGACGTTGCGGCCGTGGGATGTGGAAGCCGAGCCCGAAGGGGTCCAGCCGCTGCGGCCGTTCAGCAACGGGGACGAGCTGCTGTCGAAGACGATCGCCTGTTTCAACCGGCTGAACCCCTTTTTCGCCGATTGTCTGCAGACGATGATGAAGATGGGCCGGTTCGACCTGGAAAGCCGGAAGGGCAAGGCGCCCGGCGGTTACAACTGTCCGTTAGCGGAGACCGGCGCGCCGTTTATCTTTATGAACGCCTCGGGACAAATGGGCGACCTGACGACGATGGTGCATGAAGGCGGCCATGCCATCCATTCTTTTCTGGCGCACCCGCTTAAACTGAGCGCTTTCAAAGAATACCCGATGGAGATCGCGGAGGTGGCCAGCATGTCGATGGAATTGTTCACGATGGATCACTGGGATCTCTTTTTTGAAGATAAAAACGATTTAGCACGTGCGCGCGAACACCAACTGGAGCGCGTCATCACCATTTTCCCCTGGATCGCAACTATTGACAAATTTCAACATTGGATATACGAAAACCCGCAGCACAGCCTGGAAGAACGAAAGAATAAGTGGATGGAGATCCTGGAGGAGTTTTCTTCGGGATCCGTTGACTGGAGCGGCTTGGAGCCGTTCAGGGAGTTCAGCTGGCAACGGCAGCTGCATCTTTTCGAGGTGCCGTTTTACTACATCGAATACGGCATCGCACAGTTAGGAGCGCTGGGGCTTTGGATGCAGTATAAGCGTAATAAAGACAAAGCATTACAACATTACATGGCGGCGCTGAGCCTCGGCGCCACCCGGACGCTGCCCGAATTGTATGAAGCGGCAGGCCTGTCGTTCGGCTTCGCAAAAGAGCAGATCCGGCAACTGATGGAGTTTGTAGGGGAAGAGATGGAAAAAAACTAGTCCACTTTCCGTTTGTCGATATGCTTTTTTCCGGCTATATTTGCAAGAAGCGCTTGATCAAAAAGAGAGGTGGGTTTCCACCATCATCATAAAGAAGCTACTAATCAGAGCCTTAACCAAAAGTCCCGGTGTTTCTACATCGGGGCTTTCTGTTTCAGGATTTCACTGCGCGGCACAATTCCTACACACGCCACTCACGAGCATCTCCACCTGTTGCACGACATACCCACGCGGAAGCCTGATCGACGGAACGACGACGTCTTCCAGGCAGACGGCATTGCCGCAATGGTTGCAAATAAAATGCACATGGTCGTCGCGGTGCCGGCCTGCGGAGCAATCATCGCTGCACAACGCATAGCGTATGGAATTGTCCGCCGTGGGGATACTGTGGATCAAACCCTTTTCGAGGAACGCCTGCAGGGTCCGATAGACGGTCACCCGGTCGAATTTCTCCCCCGCTTTCTTTTCGATGTCTCCATGCGAAAGCGCGCCGTCCTGCTGGAGAAATAATTCGAGGATCTTGCGGCGACCGGCCGTTACGCTCAGCTGGCTCTTCCTGAGGAGTTCGTCAATCTTTTTTTCCATGAGATCAACCCGGATTGTTGCGTCTTATTTGAACAGGGAATTCGCGAAGCGCGGGGCATCCACATTTTCCTTCAGCAATCCCGTCACGTCTTTTTCCAATTCTTTCAATTCGTCCTTTTTCAGGCCATCAAAGATCTTTCTCACGCGGCCGCCCTTGTCGACAAGCGCCAGGAACTGCGTGTGGAGGAACTGCTCGTTGATGTTGAGGGCATTGTTCTTCGGGTCATCCAGCAGGTAGCCATTACGGGCCAGCCGGTACAAGCTGTCTTTCCGGCCGGTCAGGAACCACCAGCGCTGCGGGTCGGCGCCGAGTGAGTCGGCATAGTGCTTCATCCTGGCCACGCTGTCCGTCTCGGGGTCCACGGTGTAGGAGAGAATGCGGAAATCGGGCTGGCTGGCCATCGCTTCCGCGACTTCTTTCATATTGCGGTTGAGTTTGGGACAGATCCCCCTGCAGGTCGTAAAAAAATATTCCGCTACGTAGACCTTCCCGAGCAAGTCCTTGTCGGTCACCAGCTTTCCTTCCTGGTTCTCGAAAAAGAAATGCGGCACCTGGCTGAGGACCGGCAGGCTGGGGTTGCCGAAGCCGGGGACAAGACGCGTGAGCGCGAAATAGAACGCGAGGAAAAGCACGATAAAGAACCCGATCAGAAACCCCAATTTTTTCTTGTTCATAACATACACAAAGGTAGTACTGCTGACGTGAATGACATTTTTTGCAACTCCGTTGCAATTTAGTACTTTTGCGGTTGCCCCGCGCGGATTTCTTACCTCCCCGCGGGTTGCTTATCTTTGTACCGCATTTCAAACGACGTGTTATGATTAGAACAGGAAACCCGGTGATCAGCATTTATACGGAAATGACGCCCAACCCGGAAACGATGAAGTTCGTGGCCAACAAGCTCCTCTACCCCGGCAAGAGCATCGATTTCCCGGACACGGAATCGGCCAGGCCGTCGCCGCTGGCCATCGAGTTGTTCGGTTTCCCCTTTATCAAAAGCGTATTCATCGCCAGCAATTTCGTGACGCTCACCAAGACCCCCGATACGGACTGGGATGACGTGATCCCTGCCATCCGCCAATTTCTGAAGGAATACCTGGAGGAGAACAAGCCCGTCATCAATGAGGAGGAGATCGTGCTGGTCAAACCGGAAGGCAATCATATCGATGCCGATGACGACGACGTCGTCAAACGGATCAAGGAACTGCTGGAGAACTATGTCAAGCCGGCTGTCGAGATGGACGGCGGCGCCATCCAGTTCAAGAGCTATCATGAGGGAACGGTCAACCTGATGCTCCAGGGCTCCTGCTCCGGCTGTCCTTCCTCGATGATCACGCTCAAGGCCGGGATTGAAGGGATGATGAAACGGATGATCCCCGAGGTCAAAGAAGTGGTGGCCGAAACTGAATGATGTTTTCCGATTTCTGGCATCAGCTTCTCGCCGATCTTACCGCACCGACCATCTGGCTCGAACTCATCGCCGTGATCAGCGGCATCGGCAGCGTGTGGCTGAGCAAGATCGAGCATATCTGGGTCTACCCCGTCGGCCTGGTCAATACTATCCTGTACATTTATCTCAGCTGTAAGGAATCGCTGTTCGGCGAGGCCAGCGTAAATTTTTATTACACGGTGGTGAGTGTTTACGGCTGGATCCTCTGGGCAAGAAAAAACGAGCTGCGGGAACACGTCCTTCGCATCTCCTGGTCCTCCCGGCTGGAATGGGCGCAGGAGCTCGCCTTCTTTGCCTTCTTTTACGCCGTGGTCTTTTTTTCGCTGACCTATCTTAAAAAGGGCTTCGCGCCCATGGCGATCCCGTGGGCGGACGCCTTTGCTTCGGCGACCGCCTATACCGGGATGTGGCTGATGGCGAAAAAGAAAGTGGAGAGCTGGTACTGGTGGATCGCGACCAACCTGGCGTCCGTTCCCCTGTATTTCGTAAAACACTATGCGCTCACGAGCGTATACTATGTCATCCTGCTGGTCCTGGCGGTCTCCGGTCTGAAAGAATGGACGCAGCGGGCAAAACCATTGCGGTATGCAGCGTAAGAAAGTGGTGGTGATCGGGCCCGAATCCACGGGCAAATCGACGCTCTGCGCGGCGCTGGCAGCGCACTACCGGACCGGGTGGGTGCGCGAATATGCGCGGGAATATCTCGAGGAGCACGGGATGGGCTATCGCTATGAGGATCTGGCGCTGATCGCAAGCCGGCAACTTGAGAATGAGGACCGGGCCGCGGGAGAAGGACCGGCGCTCCTCTTTATCGACACCGATCTTTATGTCATCAAGGTCTGGAGCGAATATGTATTCGGGCGCTGCGAGACCTGGGTGCTGGAGGAGATCGCCCGCCGCCGGTACGACGCCTACCTGCTGTGCAAACCCGACCTGCCCTGGGCCGAAGATCCGCTTCGGGAGTATCCCGATCCCCACGTCCGGTGGCGGCTATATCATATCTACCGCGACTTGCTCATCAATCAGAAAGTACCCTGGGCCGAGATCGGCGGTGAAGCGGACGAGCGGGTGAGGAACGGGATTGCGGCCGTCGGCCGGTTATTGCAATAGCTTCCGGATGTCGGCGTCGTTTTGCAGATGATCCATTTGCTCCATCGCCCAGACGGACTTCCAGGCGACATAGTTGGACAGGGGTTTGACGGTGTAGACCCGCGGGTTCGGCAGACAGGACGCAATGCGGGCAGCCTGCAGGCGGGAGAGGTTCTTCGCGGAGATATGATAATAGTTGCGGGACGCCGCCTCGATGCCATAGATCCCCTTCCCCATCTCCGCGACGTTGAGGTACATTTCGAGGATCCGCTTTTTTCCCCAGATCATTTCGATCATGAAGGTGAAGTAGACTTCCAGGCCTTTTCTGAACCAGGAGCGGCCCTGCCAGAGAAAAACGTTTTTGGCGACCTGCTGGCTGATGGTGCTGGCGCCGTGCAGCGACTTGCTTTTCTGGTTATGTTTCATCGCCTTCTCGATATTCTTGAAATCGAACCCGTCGTGGTCCGGGAAAAGCTGGTCCTCGGTGCTGATGACCGCCAGCCGGACATTGGGCGAGATATCCGCCAGGCTGACATAGGTCCGTTTGAGACCGTCGCCGCCAAACAGGCTGCCGAGTTGGGTCATCGTGATGGGGGGATTGACCCATTTCAGGAGAACGATGTACACCAATTGCAGGATGAAGAGGATGAGGAAGACCCGGCGGATCACGCGCCAGACCCGCGAAAACAGCCCTTTTTGATTATTGCGCGCAGTCGTCACTTCGTCAATTGCAGATAGGTGAGTTTATACCGGCTGCCCAGTTTGTAATACTTAGGGGCCAGTTCGGCCAGCAGGAAGCCTCCCGCGAGGAGGACGCCGCCAATGACATACCCGCTGGTCGTGAACCACTGGTTCGGGTGGTCCTGCCGGAGCGCGCCGTTGATGACGCTGATCGCCGTGAAACCTCCGCCCACGACCATCATCAGTTTGCCCGCCTGCGCCCAGTCGATCCTGGTGTTGATCCGCCGGATGACCGCGATCTCATTGTAGCTGAAACCCTGGCCGGCGATAAAGACCGTATCGTGATGCAAGTCTTCGATCGTGCCGTTGAACCATTGGCCATACACCGTCTTAAAGACCATCTGGTCGCCGATCGTATATGCCCGTACGTGCATCCCCCGCCGCTGCAACACGAGCACATCGTGCTGGGCCCGGCAAACCACGGGGATGAGGCAAATTAATAATATGAATACCTTGCGGATCATCCGGTTTCAAACATACAACTATTGCCCGAGCTTGGTTTGGTTCTTGCCGGTCGATTAACAAAACTATTTTGGGAGCTGATGAAAAACGACGACGTCCCAGATCAGTGCGATCCCGAATCCGATCAGGATGATCCCCGCGATCTTGTTGATGATCGACAGCGTGCGCGGCGTCAGCTTTCGGCCGAGGGTACCCGCCGCCATTACCTTTCCCACATCCGCCCCCATATTGATGAGCAGGCAGACGGCAAAGATGACGATCCGTTGTTTGAGGGTGTGGCTGACGGAGAGGGCTGTCGCGTTGCCCAGCCAGAACAGGATGACGCCGGGATTTAGCGTGTTGATGATGAAACCCGATGCAAAAATGCGCGCCATATCGCGCTTCCGGAACCTGCCTTCGCCGCCGAGCGCTTCTCCGGCGATCACCGTTTTTTTGAAGAAGACGAAATAGACGCCCATGGCGATCAGGAAGGCGCCGCCGCCATAGGCGATCGTCCGAGAATGCTCCTGCAGCGAACTGACCAGCGCCGTGAGGGTGTTGCTGAGGGTGACCAGCAGGATGTCGCTGATCCATACGCCGGCTACGAAACTGAAACCGCCTTTATGGCCATTGTTGAGGCTTTGCTTGATGATGGTAAAGATGACAGGGCCCACCGACAAGGCAAGAACGAGTCCCAGCGCCAATCCTTTCCATACGGCGTCCATCATAACGGGATCTATTAGATACTTCCTGTTTCCAGGAATTTTTGCCAATCCTGGAGCATTTTGCCTTTCAGCACCCGCGGAAACTTATGCTGACCGCCGATCTTTCCCTTCAGGCGCATGAAGTCCATAAAGGTATGCTCCGGCAGCACCCGGACATACACGTCCTTCAGGGCACTGTTCCTTTCGACGGCGTAATCGTCGTTGAGTTGCTTCAATTTCTCATCGATCTTCGTTTTCAACAGGGTTTCGTCAGCCGGATCGTCGCAGGACAACCACCATTGATGTGCAAAGAACAGGCCATGGGGCACGCCAGCCACGGTAAATTCCCTGACGGAAAGGTTCAATTCCTCACTGACCAGCTGAATGGCCCTGTTCATGTTTTCCACGCTCAGGTGTTCGCCCACCAGGCTGAGAAAATGTTTCGTCCTGCCCGTGATGACGATCTCACAGCGTTCCTTGTCCGTGAACCGGATCGTATCGCCGATCAGGTACCGCCAGGCGCCGGCCGCCGTGCTGAGCAGAAGCGCGTAATCCCGGCCCTCTTCCACTTCGTGCACCATGTACACTTCGGGGTTGGCGACGAGGTTTCCGTCGGCGTCGAAATTCCTGCTGTCGAAAGGGACGAACTCGAGGAAAATGTGCTGGTTGGTGACAAGCCGCATACCCCTGGAATTCTGCGCGTCCTGGTAGGCGATGAAACCTTCGGAGGCCAGATAGGTTTCGATATAGGTGAGCGGCTTCCCGAGCAGTTTCTCGAAACCGATGCGGTAAGGTTCGAACGAGACGCCGCCATGAACGAAAAAGCCCAGGTTGGGCCAGATCTCGTGGATATTGTTCAGTTTGTATCGTTCGATAATCTTTTCCATGCAGAGCTGGATCCAGCCCGGCACGCCGACCACGAAGCCGATATCCCATTGCGGCGCGAGGCGGACCACCTCTTCCAGTTTCTTTGTCCAGTCGATCGTGCGCGCGATCTTCTTTCCGGGTTTGTAGAACGGCTGGAACCAGAACGGAACTTTTCTTGCGGTGATCCCGCTCAGGTCACCGGAATAATAGCCCGAACCGCGCTGCAGGCTCGTCGTGCCGCCGATCATCAGCCAGCCCTTGCTCAGGCTTTTCACCGGAATATCCCGGTAGGTGCGGAGCGTCAGCAACTGTTTGATCATGACGATCCGGTTCCCTCGAAGCATGTCGTTGGTGATCGGAATATACTTGCTGCCCGCTTCGGAGGTGCCGGACGACAAGGCGTAATACTTGATCTTGCCCGGCCAGCAGACGTCGGCCTTGCCCTCAAGGGTCTGGTTCCACCAGGCCGCGTAGATGGAACTATAGTCGTATGTGGGAACGATCTGCTGGAACTTTTTGGCGGGGTGCCGGTCCAACAGGATCTCATCGAACCGATATCGCTGACCGAACTCCGTGAACCTGGCCTTTCGCAACAATTTCCGCAATACTTTCAGCTGTTGCCGCCGGGGTGACTTCTGGGGCAGGCGCAGCGCTTTAGCCAAGGATTTAGGTAATTGAATTTCAATCAATGCCATTGATTAGCCCGGTCTTTTATCTGCGGCGAAATTAACGTTTTGGATGATATTTTTATTACATTTATTTCATGAACCTGAAACTCTCACCGCTGCATATCCTGGCTTTCCTTATCCTTTTATTCCTTGTCCAGCAACTCCATGACTGGACGCATATCCTGACCGTCCGGGCGATCTGTCATTGCTGGGGTCACCGGGTATTCGAGGGTTGGACGATTTGCGGCAGCGCTTCCGGTGGCCAGCATGCGCTGATCTCGATCTCGGGTTCGCTGATCAATTTTGCGCTGTTATGGGTCGGGTGGAGCCTGCTGCATCCCGAAGGCACGGCCGAAGAGAACTCGATAGGCGTCGCGCTGGTGTTTGCAGCGCGGCCGTTACCGGACCTGATCGCTGCATTCAGGGGCGGCGGCGAGCTGACGGAAAGTATCGCCTGGATCCAGCAACACGGTCCCACCAGCAACGTGCATTTCGTGCACCGGGCCGGGCTCGTGCTGATCCTGCTGCTCGTCATACCGCCGCTGGTGCGGGCGTTCCTGCGGCTGCCCGGTTATAAGGGCAAACTGATCGCCTTTCCGCTGTTACTGCTTCTGCCGGAATGGATCGTGCGGACCTGGAGCCGGCAACTCACGCATTGGTTCATCGGCCCGGATGCGACACTGACGAGCACCTATATCGCGGTGGGTCTGTGGACTGTCGTACTCGGCATCGGTTGCTTTCTAACGGCCCGGTGGCTGAAGGGTTTCATCCGCGAACTTTCCCTCTAACACCCGGACGGTTCCCCTATTGTCGCGGTGCGGGCTGCCGATCACGGCTTGTCCGCCTGCCGCATAGAAGGCGGCGCGCTGAGCGGCCGGCTTTTGTTGAAGCGCCGAGATCATCTCCCGGAACGAATACTGCTCGCCCTGGCAGAAAATAACCTCACCGGCCGTCCGCTCATCCGCGGCAAGCTGCCCGGCTTCGTTCAACCATGTTGTCACGCGTTGCGTCTGCAGCGGATCGCCGGTCGGCCAGGACAGGGGGGAACGCAGGGGAGGTTGATCCGGGGCGGGACGGCTTGCCGGGGTCCGGTCGTCGCGTGCGACAATCCCCCGAAACCCATTCCGCAGCGCATTCCCTGCCGCGCCGAGCGCTCCGCGGATCCCGATGGCCGATGCCATCGCAAAGCGGAAGACCGCCGGCGTCGAACGTTGGAAATGCTTTTGCCGGAACCGCCTCATGGCGCCGTAGAACCGGCGGACATATCGGGTATCTTTTGGCGTGCTGGCGCCCTTGAAATGAATGATGGTGACGCCGGGGAAATAGTAGTTCCGGAACCCCGCCTTTTCCAGGCGATAACTGAGGTCGATGTCTTCGCCGTACATGAAGAAGCTTTCGTCGAAGGATCCGGCGGCGGCGAGGGCCGCGCGGCTGACCAGGAGGCAGGCGCCGGAGAGCACGGGGGCAGGGTGCGGGCGGTCGGCGGGAAGCCAGCCAAGATAATAGCCGGCGAAACGGCGCGACCGGGGAAACAGCGCGGTCAGCCCCGTCAGCTTACAAAACGCCACCCAGGGAGAAGGGAACCCGCGACGGGATTCCTTCAGAAAACGCCCGCTGCCGTCGATCATCCGGACGCCGATGCCGCCGGGTGGAACCGGTGGGAAAAAAGAGGCGGCCCTGCGATAAAAGTCGAGACAGCTGCCGGCGAAGTCCTCCGGCAGCACGGTATCCGGGTTGAGAAAAAGGAGATATTCCCCGCTTGCCTCCGCCAGACCCTGATTGTTGGCGCGGGCAAACCCTTTGTTCTCCGTGTTGACGATCCACTTTACCCGCGGGAACCGCGGTGCGAGAAGTTCCGGCGTCCCGTCGCCCGAGTCGTTGTCCACGACCAGGATCTCCGCATCCAACCCCTGCAGGGCTTTTTCTACCGACAGGAGGCAAAGCTCGAGAAAATACGGTACGCGGTAATGGACGATGATGACGGAGAGGGTCATGCTGCGTGTTGAGTTGCGAATTACGACTTTTTTTCGTCAAGTGCTAAAAATTGATATCCGCGGGGCTGCCTATCTTTGCGCCATGCTAAAATCGACACTTATCAGGGCGGCCGAGGCGGGGGCGGCCGTCATGCAACATTATTTCGAGGGAGAATTCGTCATTTCCAATAAAGAAGGGGTCAACAACCTGGTCACCGAAGCCGACCATGCATCGGAAAAAGCGATTTTCGAGGTCATTCGGCACGATTTTCCCGATCATTTCCTGTTGAGCGAGGAAACGGGGGAGGTGGTGACCGGCTCCGAATACAAATGGATCATCGATCCGATCGACGGGACCGTCAATTTCGCTCACGGGCTGCCGATCTGTTGCGTGTCGATCGGCATCGAGCAGCGGGGAGAGGTGATCATGGGCGCGGTATATAACCCCTTCCTCAAGGAGTTCTTTTTTGCGCAGCGCGGCTATGGCGCGACCCTGAATGACAAGCGGATCACGGTCAGCGAGGAGACTTCCGTCGCAAAAGCCTGCCTCGTGACGGGGTTTCCCTATACCTACCTGGACCGGCCCAACGGACCGCTCGAAGTATTCGCGCGGCTGATCCGGGCAGGGGTGCCCGTCAGACGGCTGGGGTCCGCGGCGATGGACCTGTGCTGGGTTGCGGCAGGAAGGTTTGATGGCTTTTATGAACATAAGCTGAACGCGTGGGACAGCGCGGCCGGGTACCTGATCGTGGAGGAAGCGGGAGGACGGGTCTCCGACTTTACGGGAGGACCTTATTCGCCGTACCAACCGCATATCGTCGCCACCAACGGCAGGATCCACGACGAACTGGTGCAGGTCGTGAATGACCGGCACCCGGGGTGGTGATCCATAACACCGCAACAATTACCATTATGAGCGAGACCAGAACCGAAATATCATCGCTGGGGGAATTTGGATTGATCGACCGCCTGACCGCCCATATCGAGATCAGGAATGCCTCCACCCTCGTGGGTGTCGGGGATGACGCCGCGGTGATCGACCATTTCGGGCGCCAGACCGTCATCAGCACGGACATGCTCGTCGAGGACGTGCATTTCGACCTCGTATACACTCCGCTCCGGCACCTGGGTTACAAGTCGGTGATCGTGAACCTGAGCGATATCTACGCCATGAATGCCACGCCGACCCAGCTCGTCCTGGCCGTCGGGATCAGCAACCGGTTCAGCGTGGAAGCGATAGACGAATTCTACGAAGGCGTGTATGCGGCCTGTGAGGCATACGGGGTCGACCTGGCCGGCGGGGACACCGTTTCTTCGCGAAAGGGCTTTATCATTTCGGCGACGGCGATCGGGGAGGTCGCGCCGGACAAGTTCGTCCGGCGGAGCACCGCCAAAAAGGGAGATCTCCTCTGCTGCACGGGCGATCTCGGCGCCGCCTATCTCGGCCTGATCCTGCTCGAGCGCGAAAAGAAGATCTTTTTGGAGAACCCCCAGGTAAAGGCCGACCTCGAGAACGAAAAATACGTGATCGGCAGACTGCTGAAACCGGAGGCCAGAAAGGACACCATCGAGTTCTTTCAACAATCCGGCGTCCTCCCGACGGCGATGATGGATATCAGCGACGGGCTGAGCTCCGAGATCCTTCATATCTGCCGGCAAAGCAACCTGGGCTGTGTCCTCTATGAGGAAAAGATCCCGATAGCGGAAGCGACGCGGATGGCCGCTTTTAAGTTTGAGATCGATCCGACGGCCTGCGCGCTCAGCGGCGGCGAAGACTACGAACTGCTCTTCACGATCGCGCAGGAGGACTATGACAAGCTGGTCCTCAACGAGCAGATCGCCGTCATCGGGTATATGACGGAACCGGAAGAAGGGCGGAAGATCATGACCAAGGGAGGCAACAGTTTCGATATCACGGCGCAGGGCTGGAACGCCTTTTCCTCCAAATAGCAGTGCATGAAGAAAGTTCTTTCACTCACCTACTACGTCACGACGCTTATCCTCTGTTCCTGCGGGGCCTCGCGGAAAGATTTCCGGCCCGATCACAAGTATTCGCCCGCCGAGCTGCAAAAGGATTACCAGGTTTTCCGCGGTACCCTGGAGGCCTGGCATCCCAGCCTGTACTGGTACACCCCGCGGGATACCATGAACTATTATTTCGACCGGGGATATGCCGAATTGAAAGATTCCATGACGGAGCCCGAGTTCAGAAAAGTATTGAGTTTCGTGATCGCCAAGGTGCGGTGCGGGCATACATCGGTGGGCACGTCGAAGTCCTATGCCGCCTATCTGGATACGGCCAGGCTCCGGCAATTTCCGCTTATCCTGAAATTCTGGTCCGACACCATGGCGGTGATCGGCAACCTGAACCGCGGCGACTCCATCCTGAAAAGGGGCACGTTGATCTACAGCATCGACGGCCGGTCGGCGCGCCAGCTCACCGATACCATGTTCCGGTATATCGTCACCGACGGATACAACCTCACAGGGAAATATCAGTACCTCAGTTCCGGGCTGCACTTCTCTTCCTGGTACAAGGACCTGTTCGGCCTCGATTCCTCTTACCGGATCCGGTACCGCGACACGGCCGGCGTGGAACGCGAGACCAGGATCCCGATCTATGAT
This sequence comes from Puia sp., assembly GCA_035572015.1. Taxonomy (GTDB): domain Bacteria; phylum Bacteroidota; class Bacteroidia; order Chitinophagales; family Chitinophagaceae; genus Puia. The sequence continues at coordinate 32,500 of DATNBP010000212.1, forward strand.
CCCAGCAAGGACACGGTGCGCCGGAGCCTCGGGCACGAGTTGATGCCCGGGACCGCTCAGAAGCGGCCGGGTACGCCGGGTCGCACACGGCCGCACGGCCGACGCCGGCGGAAGGCGAGGGAACTGATCTTCCTGCGCAGCCTCCAACTGGACAGCGCCTCCCAAACCGCCTTCCTGACCCTTAACACCTTTGAGCGCGGGTATCACCTCAAATCTTTCTTCCGGCATACGTTCCGCACCCTGAAGGAAAAAAAGGTCAGGAACCTCGTGATCGATGTACGGACGAACGGCGGCGGGGATGCCGGCATCTCGACGATGCTGACCCGGTATTTGACGGACAGGAAGTTCAAGATCGGTGATTCGCTGTATTCAGTCAGACGGCACAGCCGCTACGACCGCTATATCCAGCACGGGCTCATATACGACCTGCTTGGTTATTTCACGAGCAGGCGGCACGACGACGGGCTATATCATTTTGGCTATTTCGAACGGCATTACTACACACCCGAAAAGGAGGATCATTTTAACGGCTCCGTGTACATTCTTACCGGGGGGTATTCGTTTTCCGCGACCTGTCTTTTTGCTGGCGCGCTGAAAGGCCAGTCCAACATCACGCTGGTCGGCGAAGAGACGGGCGGGGGATACTACGGCAACACCGCCTGGATGATCCCGGACGTGACGCTACCGGAGACGCATATTCGCTTTCGCCTGCCGCGGTACCGGCTGGTCATCGACCGGCAACGCGTAAAGAACGGAAGGGGGGTGATGCCCGATGTGCCGGCGCTGCCGAGCCTCGAGGCGCTGAGCAAGGGCGAAGATTTCAAGACAGCGAAGGCGCGGGAGCTGATCCGCCTCAAATCAGCGGATAGCGCGGGGCGGCCATGAGGGCAGTCTATTCCCCGGTGCGGATGCGGCGGGTTCCCGCGAGCACCGAGCAAGCCTTCAGCTGGAGCGTCAGCTCGTCCGGGTCCACCGGTTTGGCGATGGAATGGTCCATACCGGGCCGGAGATAGATCTCGCCGATCCCATCCGGGTCGCTGATGGTCATCGCAATAAAGATCGGTTTCCGCGTACCGGTCTCGCCGGTCCGGGAAGCCAGCACGCCGTCCATTTCGGGCATCTGGACGTCCATCAATACGACATCAAACCTTTTTTTACGGGTCAGCTTCAGCATTTCCTGGCTGGTCGTCACCACTACGGGCTGGTAGCCGAGCCGGAGCAGGAGGTCCTTTGCGGAGGACCGGGCATCGTGATGGTGTTCGGCAATCAGGATGTTGAGGGGGTAGTTCTTCGAGAAGATATTGTTTTCCATAAGAGTACCGCTATATTAATACCCGCTGGGCCGAGCCGGAAATAGTTGAGGGCCTTTTTCCGCGGAATAAGGGGAACCAAAAGGACGGTTACATGGATACCACTAGTTTTTTATGTTTATTCGTCGCCGGCCACGATCACTTCCAGGATGTTCAATTGGTCGTCGAGCAGCACCAGGTCCGCGCAGGCGCCGGGGCTGATGCACCCCAGCGTGTCCTGCTGGCCGAGGACCCTCGCGGGATACAGCGAGGCCATCCGGAGCGCTTCGGGCAGCGGGATGCCGGCCTTTTCCACTGCATTGGTCACGCAACGGAGCATGGTCAGCGAGGAGCCGGAAAGCGTGCCGTCGGGCAGGGTGTACCGGTCCCCCTTGAAGATATGGATATATTCGCCGTACTGAACTTCGGTTACGGCATCCGTAATAAAGAAGAGCCGGTCCTGCATGATCTTCTTGCTGATGCGGACCGCGGCGAAATCGACATGCACGCCGTCGCAGACGATGCTGCTGCGGACCTCATTGTGGTCATAGATGGCGCCGAGCATACCCGGTTGCCGGCCCTGAAGCGGGGACATGGCGTTGAACAGGTGGGTGGCTGCGGGGATGCCCTGGTAGAAGCCGTCGATCGCCTCCTCGTAGGTGGCATTGCTGTGGCCGGCCGAAACGATGATGCCGTTGCGCTGGAGCCGTTCGATGCAGGCGCGGTCACAACGTTCCGGAGCCAAGGTCATCATCTTAAAAATATCCTTTCCCTTCTGCAGCAACAGGTCGATCTCCGCGATGGTCGGCGTCTTGATGAATTTCTCGAGGTGGGCGCCCTTTTTGGCCGGGTTGATATAGGGCCCCTCGAGGTGTACGCCAAGCAATCCTTTCCCGCCGTTGGTGCGGTATTCGCGTGCGACTTCGAGTCCGCGGATGAATTTGTCGATCGAATTGGTCGCCATCGTGATCATGAACCGCGTGCAGCCGCCCTGGAGGCAGTACTCATAGGTTGCCTCGAGCGCCGCCGTCGAGAGCTCCGACGAGAACATCAGACCGTTGCCTCCGTAAATCTGCAGGTCGATAAAGGCGGGCGCCAGCATATAGCCGGGAAGCTCGCGGACGCGGTATCCGGCGGGCACGTCGGCTGCAGGTACCAGACCGGCGACCTTGCCATCCCGGATCAGGACGGCCGTCCCGGTCAGGATCTCCTGGCCGGTGAAGACCTCGCGGGCGATGAGTGCGATAGACATAGAGCTGCTCTTTTTAGGGTTCTATATAAAAATGGTCTGCGTCCCGCCAAAAGGGAAACCGCTCCCGGATCGACCCGAGCGTTTCCTTTTCCAGCGTCATCGTAAAGACTTCCTCCTTTTCTTCCCCTTGATAAAGGATCGCGCCGAGCGGGTCGACGATCATCGAATCGCCCGCGTGCCGGATCTTGTGGCCGTCGTCTCCCACCCGGTTGACCCCGATCACGAACGCCTCATTTTCTATCGCCCGGGCCTGCAGGAGCGTCTTCCAGGCATGGGAGCGACGCTCCGGCCAGTTGGCCACGTATATCACCAGGTCGTATTCCAGCGCGCCGCCGTCAGCGGGTTGCTGGCGGCTCCAGACCGGGAAACGAAGGTCGTAGCAGATGAGCAACAGTATCCGCCAGCCTTTGACGGAGGCCACGAGCCGCTTGTTGCCTGCGGTGTACCGCTCGTGCTCACCCGCATACGCAAAGCGGTGCCGTTTGTCGTAATGACCGGCCTGCCCGTTGGGAAGCATCCAGATGAGCCGGTTGTAATACTGCCCTTCTTCCCGGATGATCAGGCTGCCCGTCAGGATGATGCCCTTGCGTGCGGCGATGTCGCGCATCCACGACACGGTGGGTCCATCCATCGGCTCGGCGAGGTCCCGCGGCTGCATGCTGAAGCCGGTGCTGAACATTTCGGGAAGGATGACCAGCTCCGTCGGCTCACTGATCCCGTCGATCTTTTCTTCCAGCCGCCGGAGATTGGCGGTCTTGTCTTCCCAGTAGAGATCGGCCTGGATGGTCGTGACGGTGAGCTTGGACATGAGTGCAAAATAAGGTTTTTTAGCCGGCTGCCGGGGGCGGGCTGCCAGCGGTAGCGAGAAGGTCTTTGATCGCGGCGGCGATCAGGTCGGGCTCGTAGCCTTTTTGCAGGAGGTACTCCTGGGTCTTGTGGCGGCGCATGGCGGGGCTGGCGTCGTCGGTGGTGTTGGTGGGGCTGGTGGCGTTGGTGGCATTGGTGCGGCCGGTGAAGCTGGTGGCGTTGGTGGGGCGCGCGGGGTGGCCGGAGCCGCCCAGGCTTTCCCATTTTTTAGCGGCCAATGCGGCGAGGGTTTGATGATAGGCTTCTTCATCGAGCGCGGCGAGCGCCTTGTCGATGCAATAGTCGCTGATCTTTCGCAGGCGGAGCTCGTAACGGATCTTGATCCTCCCCCACTGCCGCAGCCGGAAATGTCCGCCCGCGAACTGGATGGCAAACCGTTCTTCGTTCAACATGTCCTCCTGGATGAGGGTGGCCACGGCGTCCTCCACCGCGTTCCGGTGCAGGCCAAACGCGTACAATTTTTCCCTCACCTCCTGGTGGCATCGTTCCTGGTAGCCGCAATAATGACGGAGTTTCTGCAAGGCCTGTTCCGGCGACAGGGAGGCGCGTTTGATCATAAACAATTGATAAGCGCAAAATTACAAGTAATCTTGGCCATTACGCAAAAATCAGTAGTTTCGCCACCAAAGACATACTCCATGAAGTTCATTGTTTCCTCCTCGGCATTATTGAAACAACTGCAGCAGATTAGCGGGGTGATCAACGCGAATACGGTGCTCCCGATCCTGGAAGATTTCCTGTTCGAGGTGGAAAAAAATAAGCTCACGGTCGTCGCCACCGATCTCGAAACGGTGATGAAGGTCCACCTGGAAGTGGAAGCAAAGGACAGTGGTAAAGTTTGCATCCCGGCAAAGATCCTGATGGACTCGCTCAAGAACATCCCCGACCAGCCGCTGACCTTTAATATTGACAAACATTTCGCAGTCGAACTGACGAGCGACAACGGCAAATACAAGGTGATGGGTGAAAATCCCGACAATTTCCCCAAGGAACCCACCTCCGATGAAACGACCTCCTTCACCACGACGTCGCTGGCGCTGGTGACCGCGATCAACAAAACCTTATTTGCGGTCAGCAACGACGATCTGCGGCCGGCGATGACGGGCGTGTTTTTCGAAATGGATAAAAAGGGGCTGCAGTTCGTGGCGACGGATGCCCACCGGCTCGTCCGGTATAAACGCAAGGATGTCTCCTGTCCCAAAAGCGATTCGCTGATCGTCCCCAAAAAGCCGCTGAACCTGCTGAAATCGGCGCTGCCGGCCAACGAGGACGAGATCACGATCAGCTACAACAGCAATCATCTTTTCGTGACGCACGGAACGACGCAGATGAGCTGTCGTCTGATCGACGCACGTTTCCCCGACTATAAGGTGGTGATCCCCGCCGACAACCCTTACAAGCTGACGGTCGGCCGCAACGATTTCCAGGGTGCGCTTCGCCGGGTCAGCATCTTCAGCAACAAGAGCACCAACCAGGTCGTGCTGAATATCCATGGAAGCGAGCTCCAGTTGACCGCCCAGGACGTGGACTTTTCTTTTGAAGGCAACGAAAGAATGAAGTGCCAGTATGATGGCGAAGACCTGGCGATCGCATTCAATGCCCGTTTTCTGATAGAAATGCTCGCTTCTGCCGACTCGGACGAGGTCCGCATGGAGCTGTCCACACCGACCAAGGCCGGTATCATCAAACCCACCGACCAGGACGAGAACGAAGAAGTGCTGATGCTGGTTATGCCGTTGATGCTGAACAGCTAGGCAGTAACCCCGGCTGCCATTATGATCCGTTTTGTACAGATACGAGCCTACGATAATTATCTTTCCGCGCATATTGTCCTGGCGAGGCTGCAGGACTCCGGCATCAATTGTCATTTGCAGGACGAATACACGATCACCATCGACCCCTTGCTGAGCCCCGCGCTCGGCGGAATAAAACTCATGGTGGCGGAGCCGCAGGTGGAGCGGGCGCTGGCCATCCTCGAACCAAACGACGAACCACAAGACTCAGACGACGCATCATGACGAAGATCATTGCTATGATACCCGCGCGCTATGCGGCGACGAGATTCCCCGCCAAGCTCATGCAGGTGTTGGGTACCAAAACCGTTATCCGCCACACCTATGACAACACGGTAGCCACCGGACTGTTCCACGATGTCGTCGTCGTGACGGACAGCGAGCTGATCTATGACGAGATTACCCGTCATGGAGGCGCCGCCGTCATGAGCCGGCGCGCGCACGAAAGCGGCACCGACCGGATCGCGGAAGCGGCGGCCGGTACCGACGCGGAGGTGATCGTCAATGTCCAGGGTGACGAGCCCTTCGTTCGCAGGGAACCGCTCGAGAAGCTGTTGTCCCTGTTCTGGGGCGATGACGGCCCGCAGGTGCAGGTTGCCTCGCTGGTGCAGGTGCTGAAAGAGCGACGGTTCATCGAGGATCCCAATTATGTCAAGGTGGCGCTGGACAAGCACAACAACGCACTTTTTTTCAGCCGCAGCGTCATTCCCTATCCGCGGGATCCCGCGGCGAAGGCCTGCTATTATGAACATATCGGCGTCTACGCATTCCGGAGGGAGATGCTGCTGCAATTTACGTCCTGGCCGGTGAGTCCGCTGGAGGCGGTCGAGAAGATCGAATGCCTGCGGTACCTGGAAAACGGCGTCCCGATCCGGATGGCCGTGACCAGTTATATGGGCGTGGAGATCGATACGCCGGAAGACCTCAGCCGGGCGGCCGGGCTTTTGTGAGCGGGCGGGGTGAGCGCGCGGACCTTTGTGAAGCGCGCGGCCGACCACGCGAGAGCCTAGCCGCATTAAAATTTCCGCGCCGCGGATTTGCTAAACGCGGGAATCATTACATTCGATCATGAACCAACCTTTATGGGGAATCGATCTCGGAGGAACCAAGATCGAAGGCGCCATCCTGCCTTCCCTGCATGAACCTCGTCCTATCGTCCGAACCCGGATCGACACCGAAGCCGCAAAAGGATACGATCACCTGGTCGGCCAGTTGGCCAGGCTCGTGGCAGAAATGGAACGCCAGTCGGGGTTGACGCCACACGCCATCGGAATCGGAACACCCGGCATCCTCGATCCCACGCTCCACACGATGAAGAACTGCAATACCGTCGTTTTGAACGGAAGGCCGTTGCGCGACGACCTGGTGGCCCGGCTGGGCATCCGCGTCGAGCTCGCCAATGATGCTAATTGTTTTGCGCTCGCCGAAACGCATTGGGGTGTGGTCAACCGGGAGGTGCCCGTGTCCAGGATGGTGTTTGGGATCATTATGGGTACGGGCGTCGGGGGCGGCATCGTCATCGATGGCAGGATCTGGGCAGGACGTCATGGGATCGCGGGGGAGTGGGGGCACAATTTTCTCGACGAGTCGGGTGGCCCCTGTTACTGCGGGAGATCGGGTTGTGTGGAAACGGTCATCTCGGGGCCGGCGACGGAACGGTATTATGCCGGGCTCACCGGGCAGCGGCTGGCGCTAAGGGAAATCGTCACCCGCGCCGCGGAGGGGTCGGACGCCGCGGCCAGCGCGACCATAGACCGGCTTTGTCATTTTTTCGGAAAGGCCGTTTCGGTCGTGACCAACCTGCTCGACCCGGACGTGATCGTCGTGGGCGGCGGCGTGGGCAATATCGATGCGCTCTATACTTCGGGGCTGGAGCAGATCGGCCGGTCGATCTTCAACAACCGGGTCGAGGTGCCGCTGCTCAAACCGCTGCTCGGCGACAGTGCGGGGGTATTCGGCGCCGCCGCATTGGTGGCGGACGCGTAAGCGCGCGGCGGCAGACGGCGGGACGGCGGGAGGAAGTGGCGGCGGGACGGCGGCGCGATCGGTTGGGCAAGGCGAATTTTCCCGTAATTTTGCCGTTCAAATCAATTCGTTATGGCGTTCCGGAACTTTAAGATGGTAGGCTATGTCGTCTATGGGCGCGGCAGTTTCAATCAGCTGGATGAGATCCTTTCGCCCCGGCGGAAGGGGGAGGCGCCGATGGTTTTTCTGCTCGATCATTTCTTTGAAAACCGGCCGCTGGCGAAGCGGATCCCGCTCCGGGGAAAGGACAAGATCATCTTTGTGGATGTGACGCATGAGCCCAAGACCAGCTATGTGGACAAGCTGGCGGGCGGGTTGAAACAGGAATTCGGCACCGTGAGCGGCGTGATCGGGATCGGCGGCGGGTCGGCGATGGACCTGGCCAAGGCGGTGTCGCTGATGATGACCAACCCGGGTTCGTCGGCCGATTACCAGGGCTGGGACCTCGTCAAACAACCGGGCGTCTACAAGGCCGGTATCCCCACCCTCAGCGGGACGGGGGCGGAGGTGTCGAGGACGACGGTGCTGACCGGACCCAGTAAAAAGCTGGGCATGAATTCGGATTATACGCCATTCGACCAGATCGTGCTGGACCCGGAGCTCACGGCAAACGCCCCGGTCAATCAGCGCTTCTACACTGGTATGGACTGCTATATCCACTGTATCGAAAGCCTCACGGGAACCTATCTGAACGAGTTCAGCAAATCATACGGGGAAAAGGCGTTGCAGCTCTGCCAGGAAGTGTTTGTGAAAAAGCAGGTGTGGGATGAAGACAGCGATGAGAAACTGATGATGGCCTCCTATGCAGGCGGCATGAGCATTGCCTATTCACAGGTGGGAGTGGCACACGCGGTGAGTTACGGGCTTTCCTATTTGTTGGGGACCAAACACGGGGTCGGCAATTGCATCGTCTTCGACAAGCTAGAGGAGTTCTACCCCGCCGGCGTCGCCGAATTTAAGAAAATGGTGGAAAAGAATAACATCGACATCCCCCAACACATCACAAAAGGGCTGTCGGAGGAACAATTCAACGCCATGATTGACGTTTCTCTTGTCATGAAGCCGTTGTGGGAAAACGCGCTCGGGAAGGATTGGGAGAAGGTGATGACCCGCGACCGGCTTCGGGCGCTTTACGAGAAACTGTAATCATGAAATACCGGGTTTTCATATGGGTGCCCGCGCTTTCGGGGCTTCTGTTCGCCGGCCTTTCTTCGTGCAAGAAGTCGCCGCCCCCAAAACCCGTTCAAATCACGCCGCTACAGGCGCTTGTCAATTCGGACACCACGCTCACGCTTTTTCACCAGATGCTCATCGACGCCAATGACGTCGGGTTGCTGGCGGACAGCACATTCAGCCTGCTTATCCCCACCAATGCCGTGTTGCGGGAGGCGGGGTACAGCAGCCTGAACATCGATTCGACGAGCGCCTTCGTGCTGGATGAAATGCTGCGGTACAATTATGTGGAAGCCCCGGCGATCGCTCCTGCCGCCGGCGTCTATACGGCCTTTCCAACGCTGCTGGGCGCGTCACTATATATCGAAAAAGACTCGGCGTCGGGGTTGCTGCTCCTGAACGGGACCGCCACCGCTTCATCAGCCGCTGTAACGGTCGGCAAGGCGTCGGTCTATTATCTCGGATCGCTCGTGCCGGCCGCCGCGGATTCCCTGCCGGCCTTACTGCAGTCTGACAGCACCCTTAGCTTTTTTGCCGCCGCGATGGCCGTGACGAACCTTTATGATTCAGCGCTCCTGACCGGCAGCTATACGATCCTGGCCCCTGTCGACTCCGCCTTTATACGGGCAGGCTATGACAGCGTCGGCGCCATCGATTCGGCGAACATCGACAGCCTGAGGGCGCTGGTGGAAGGCCAGATCCTGAAGGGTGCCTACCTGACGAACAGCTTCCCGGTGCCCGGACCCGTGACCGATCTGTTGGGCAACCCGGTGACCGTCGGACTGCTGAACAGCCAGTTGCAGTTTTCAGCCAGCGGCAATGCCGTACCGGTCAATTGGCTAAGTGGCAATTCCATCTCCGGCTCCCATATCATCCTGCACAAGACCGACGGCCTGTTGTCGCCCTGAGCGCTCCTCACACCCCCGCCCGTATAACATTAAAATAACTACAGCGGGTTTCCGCGGAAAGGGGGCCGTGACTTATTTTTGACCTATGCTCAATTTTAACGATATCAAGAACCTCCTCCAGCACAACAAGATCACCGATTTTGTCAAGCTGAACAAGCTAACCCCCCGGGATATCGCGGAGTTTGCCAACCGGCACACCAAGTCGGCCGTAAAACTGTTCCAGAACCTCGACGCGAAGCACGCGGCCAAGGCCTTCAAGTTCGTGGAGAACGACACGCAGGAAGAGATCATGAAGGCCCTGCCCGAAGAGAAGGCGGCGGAGTTGCTGAATGCCCTGCAGCCGGATGACCGGACGGCCTTTCTCGAAGAGCTGTCCGGCAGTCATGTGAAGGAGCTCCTGAAAGTGCTGACGCCCGAGCGCCGCGCGGAAACCCTGGAGCTCCTGGGTTACGAAGAAGGATCGGTCGGCCGGCTGATGACGCCGGATTACATGATCATTAAAAGGACGGAAACCTGCTCGGATGTCCTGGCGCAGATCCGCCAGTTGGGCCAGGCGACGGAGACGCTCAACTGGCTTTTCGTGGTGGATGAGAAAGGGGTGCTGATCGACGATATCAACATCAAGGATTTCCTGGTGGTCGATCCGGGCACGCCGGTCGCGCAGATCATGGACTACCAGTTCCTGGCCCTCAATGTCCACGATTCGCAAAAGGACGTCATCAAGATCTTTCGGAACAACAGCCGCTATGCGCTGCCCGTCACCGACGAACAGGGTGTGATGCTGGGCATCGTCACGCTCGACGACGTGCTGCGGCTGGCGGAAGAAGAGGGAACGCGCGAGATCCAGAAGATCGGGGGTTCCGAAGCGCTGGACGAACCCTATACCACCATCAGCTTTACCCGGCTGATCCGCAAGCGCGCCGGGTGGCTGACGATTTTATTCATTGGCGAGATGCTCACGGCGACGGTCATGCAGGGCGTGCAGGGTGAGCTCGACAAATGGCTCGTGCTGTCGCTGTTTATCCCGCTCATCATCTCCAGCGGCGGTAACTCGGGCAGCCAGGCCTCGTCGATCATTATCCGCGCGATGGCCGTCGGAGAAATCGGGTTCAGGGACTGGTGGCGGGTCATGCGGAAGGAGATCTTGTCCGGTCTGACACTCGGGTTCATCCTCGGTCTCGTCGGCTTCCTGCGCATCGCCGCCTGGCAGGAATTCCACATTTTCAGCTATGGCCATGATTGGGTCAAGGTCGGCCTGGTCGTCTTCTTCGCGCTGGTCGGGGTCGTCATGTGGGGGACCCTCGCGGGGAGTATGCTGCCGCTGGTGCTGAAGCGGCTCGGCGCGGATCCGGCGGCCTCTTCGGCGCCATTTGTCGCCACGCTGGTCGACGTAACGGGGCTGATCATTTATTTTACCGTCGGCTCGGTCGTGATGGGGGGACATGCGCATTAGGGCGGCGGGGGGTTACGCACGGGGTGGAGCGGGCCGGGCAAAGGCAGCCTGCCGCAGCTGCCGCGACGCGTCGCGATTCACATCATTTCTTCTTGTAGACCGGGACATTGCTGCAGGCCTCGCCGTACATGATGCTCTTCACCTTCGGTTGGAGCAGCCGGGTGATCTCAAGATAGGCGAACGGACCGACGGAAAGGTCGCCGCAGCCTTTGACGATGACGCGCTGGCCGGCCAGCGCTTCGGTGTCGATCTTTTGCAGGTTGGCCAGGAATGTCTGTTGCCATGCGGCCTGGCGGTCGCCCAATACGATGTTGCGCGCAAAGCCCGCCGCCTGTGCGGCCACCAGCATATAGGCCCAGGCCGGAATGATGGCATCCGCGGTGCAGGTAACCGCGAGGATCTTCCCGGTGTATTTGCTCCAGTCTATTTCCTGGAGGGCGGCCCGGAACTCCTTTTCTTTCAGGATCATCTCCCGGAAGAGAAAGGGGCGGAGGTCCAGGACGACAATTTCTTCCCGCGGATAGTATTCCTCGAGGTCCAGGGTATGAAGCCCGCTTTGCGCCACCCGGTTGACGATCTCGTCGCTCATAGGGCAAAAGTACGATAAAAAATAGCCCCCGCATGGACGGGGGCAACAAGAGGATGGTATCGGAACAGCAGCGGCCGGAGGAGGTTGGCGACCGGAAGGCGGCTGGTCTCCGAAAAGACGCCTAAAAGAATTTGCCGCGGTAGTCCTTCACGGTTGCAAACCTTCGGATCTGCTGCAGAACGAGGTTCTGTGCGATCTGGCGTTGCTGCTGCTCCATGGTGAACTTTTGCTGGTTGATATCCGCGTTGGGATTGGACTGGGCGCTCAATTTCTCCACGCGGATAAAGTATACGCCGGCGTTCCCCGCAATGGCCGGGGAGATGGCCTTACCGTTGAGGCCCTTGTCAAACGACGCGCCGACCACTTTGGGTTCCCTGCCGCCGCGCGGGATCTCGCTGGTGGTGAAGCTGACGGAATCGGCGTGCATCAGCGGTTGCTTGCTGGCGGCGGCCGCCGCGTCGAGCGTGGCGGGGTTGCCAAGATTTTTGGTGATCAATTCGGCTTTCTTCCGGTTGCGCAGGATCGGCTCGACGGTCGGGCGCGCCTTCGAAGCGGACATCAGTCCGGCTTTATTGATCTCCACCAGCAGGGCCACGATGTATTTATCGCCGACCGGGAAGGGATCGGAGACCGCGCCAAGATCGGCTTCGTACATCCATTGCACGAGCTGCCGGTTGGCGCCAACACCGGGGATAATGATCGCCGACGGATCGATGTCCGAGGCGACGAGCCGGGTGAGGTGATCCTTTTTGAGATTGGCTTCGAAAGCCTGGGCATCGCGACTTTCCCCCGCGAACTGGCTGGCGAGACCGCTGGCGGCCTGATCCGTTTCCTGGCTCGCGTCGATCTTTCGGCTCAGGTAGGCGACCTTATAGCCCGGCTCGAAATTCTTTTGGCCGGTGATCTCAATATAGTGATAGCCAAACTGGCTTTTTACGATTCCTTTATCGCCCACTTTGTGACCAAAAGCGAAGTCCTGGAATTCCTTTACCATCTGGTTGGGACCAAACCACCCGAGCTTTCCCCCTTTCACTTTCGAACCGGCGTCGTCCGACAAATGCGCGGCAACGCTGTCAAACTTTTGTCCGCCCTTCTGGATGAGGTCGCGGATGCTGTCGATCTTTTTCAACGCGGTGCTGTCATCCATGATGGCCTGACCCGTCTGCGGGTCGTTGGTGGCGACGAGAATATGGCGCGCTTCGACCGAGTCCGGCACCTGGTGCTCATCGATCAGCCTGGCGATCGTATAATTGCCGCCGTCGAGATAGGGACCGTACAGTTCGCCCTTTTTCAGGTTGACGATCGAATCTTTGGCGGGAACGTGCAACATCGATTTGGCGATCGTCGTATCCGCATACGGAAGCTCGGTGCCAACGCGGGCCAGAAATTCACCCGGATCCTTTGTCGTCGCAAATTCCTTCGAGAGGTCGGCGAGCGACTTGCGAACCCGGTCGCTGTCCCTGGCCGTGGGGCTGGCGTCAAACGAAACATAGGCGATGCTGCGGCTGTCCTCCTGGCGGAACTGGGAAGGATGCTGGTTGACATAGTCGTTGATCTCCGCATCGCTGACCTTCGCCGCGCTGTCCGATATCGTATAATATGGTGTGTTGACGTAAGAGAAGGCAGAAATCTGGCTGTTGTCCGCCAATTCCTTTTCGGCCATCCATTTCGGGACGTAGGCGCTGTTGGTGAGGAGGGTCACGAATTTTTGCTCCAGCCGCTGTTTGATCCACTGAGGTACCGATACTTCAAAGAAGGACCTGGCCATCTCATATTGGCGGTTGTCGGCATTGGCGTTTCTCCTGGGACCTGCGCGGTAGATCGTCCGGATCTGGTTGATCTGCTCGGCCGCGGCCTGCGAATTGAAAACGCCGGTTTTGCGGTCGGTAAACGCCTGGCGGATCTCGGAAACAGGATCGTCGCCAGCGAGCATATCATTGAGCTCCTTGTCGCTGACGGTCATTCCGAGCGCCGCGCATTTCTTTGACAGCAGTTGCTCCATGATATCCTGGTTCCAGACCATATCCCGGATTTGCTGCCGGGTCTGGTCATCGACGGTTTGCGCCTGGCTCCTTTGCTTATATCCGTCTTCAAAACTGGTCACCTGGGTGTTGTACTCGTCGACCTCGATATCGTGGCCGTCCACCACCCCGATCACCGTGCCCCGCCCGCCGCCGCCAAAAAAGCGGCTGCTCCTGGCATCCATCAATAGAAATCCGATGAGACTGAGCGCGATCAATCCTCCGAGTAACCAGCCCGCTCTTTCCCGAAGTTGCTGAATAATTGACATAATGTTGATTCTCCGTTGTAATTTCGACTAGACCCCTTTGGTCCCCCGTCCAGATTTAGGAGGGCGAAAATAGGGCAAAAAACGCTTATGAACAAATTGTGGAAAACGACGTTTGGCCGTGGAAAAACGGCAGTTTTGGACCCTCTTCACCTGGGTATAGTTGGAGTATAAATGAGCGCGGACCGGATTGCCGCCCGGGGGTCGTGGACAACCGCAGGATTATTCCACACGAGTTGACAAGAGGCAAGGCGGGAAGTTATCCGGATGCTTTTCCCCTCCACCGGTGTGGAAAAGCCACTACAAGGCCAATCCAAACAGGCATTCCGATTGTTAGTTATTTGTGGATGAGCGTGAATAACCAAGGGTTTTTGAATAATCAAAGGGTCCCGCAATATTCTTTTCCACGAATTCACGCGACTAGTAGTAATAGTCTTTTATAAAAATAATTGGAATATTATTAAATACTATGGCAGATATGAACATGCAAATTGCGGAGAAAGGTTTTCTGGATATGCCGGTTTCGCCGGAGTTGGATCTGTTTTTCGAAATAGAACGGCTAAAGCGGGAAAAAAGTGCGGTAGTGCTCGCACATTATTACCAGGAGGCCGATATCCAGGATGTCGCGGACTATATCGGAGATAGCCTGGGCCTGGCGCAACAGGCCGCAAAGACGCCTGCGGAGATGATCGTCTTTGCCGGTGTACACTTCATGGCGGAAACCGCGAAGATCCTCAACCCGGGGAAAAAGGTAGTGCTTCCCGATCTGAAGGCGGGTTGTTCGCTGGCGGATTCCGCTCCCGGGTATTTGTTTCGCGCTTTTAAAGCCAAATACCCCGATCATATCCTCATTTCTTATATCAATTGTTCGGCGGAAGTAAAGGCCTTGAGCGATATCATTTGTACGTCCTCCAACGCGGAAAAGATCGTGGAGAGCGTGCCGCGCGATCAAAAGATCATTTTCGCGCCCGACCGGAACCTGGGGGCTTACCTGATCAAGAAGACGGGGCGGGATATGGTATTGTGGGACGGCGCCTGTATGGTGCACGAGATCTTCAGCCTGGAAAAGATCACGCGGTTGAAAGTGCGGCATCCTAAGGCCAAACTGATCGCGCACCCCGAATGCGAGGAACCTATCCTTCGCCTGGCGGATTATATAGGGTCTACCACGGGGTTGTTGAATTTTACGAAGAAAGATCCAGGCAAGGAGTACATCGTGGCTACAGAGACCGGAATCCTGCATCAGATGCAATTGTCATCGCCGGAGAAGGTCTTTATCCCCGCGCCGCCTACCAGCAACTGCGCCTGTAACGATTGCCCGCATATGAAGCTGAATACGCTCGAGAAGCTGTATCTGTGCATGGAATATGAACAACCGGAACTGGTCATGGATCCGGAGTTGATGGTAGCGGCAAAAAAGCCGATCGAGCGGATGCTGGAGATCAGCGCGCGTTATGGGTTATAAAGGGGGGATGGGATCGACGCGGTCCCGTTTTGTATTAATAAGATATTGATAATCAATTATCTACCCATGTAAACTAAGAGAATTTGTACGTCGCTTGGATTGACGCCGCTGATCCTGCTGGCCTGTCCCAACGTCCTGGGGCGGATCTTCTTGAACTTTTGCAGCGCCTCGTTGGAGAGCGACCCCAGCCGGTCGTAGTTGAAGTTGTCCGGGATCAGCAGGTCTTCGAGCTGGGCCATTTTTTCCACCAATTCCTTTTCCTTTCCGATATAGACCTCATACTTGAGTTGGATCTCGGCTTGCTCCCACATTTCGGCATCGAAGGGCGCGAGTGCTTGCTGCAGGCGCGGCATGGCCGTGGCCATCGAGTTGAGGCCGAGGTTCGGACGGAGCAGGACCTGGGCAGCGCGTTGTTTTTGGGTGAGCGGCGCACTGCTATGTTCGAGGAGATAGTCCGTCGATTCTTCGGGGGCGATGGAAAACTGTTGCAAGATGGAGATGATATCTTGTACTGCTTCCCGTTTGGCGGTCGCGCGTTGCATGCGTTCTTCACTGGCCAATCCGATGTTATAGCTGAGTTCGGTGAGGCGGAGGTCGGCATTATCCTGTCGAAGCAGGGTCCTGAATTCCGCGCGGGAGGTAAACATCCGGTACGGTTCCTCGGTTCCCTTGCTGATCAGGTCGTCTATCAACACGCCGATATAGGCCTCACTTCTTTTCAGGATGACAGGATCGAGTTGATTGATCTTTTGGTGCGCGTTGATCCCTGCCATCATTCCCTGACAAGCCGCTTCCTCATAGCCCGTCGTGCCGTTGATCTGGCCGGCAAAAAAGAGGTTGTGCAGGCTTTTTGTTTCCAACGAGTGGCCGAGTTGGGTGGGTGGGAAGTAATCATATTCGATGGCGTACCCCGGTCGGAACATGCGAACGTTTTCGAAACCCGGGACCTGGCGCAAGGCAGCATATTGCACTTCTTCGGGAAGGGAGGTCGAAAATCCATTCACATAGATCTCCACGGTGTTCCAGCCTTCCGGCTCGATGAACAATTGGTGTCTTTCCCTTTCGGCAAACCGGTTGATCTTGTCTTCGATGCTGGGGCAGTAGCGCGGGCCCACGCCTTCAATCCGGCCGGTATACATGGGACTGCGGTCAAATCCCGTTTTCAGGATATCATGTACGGTTTGGTTGGTGTAGGTGATCCAGCAGCTCTTTTGCCGCAAGGGTTTTGGCGTCGGAAGAAAGGAAAAGCCGACAATCCCAGGGTCTCCCTTTTGTTCTTCCATTTTAGAATAATCCAGGCTTCGGCCGTCGATGCGGGGTGGGGTGCCGGTTTTCAGGCGATCGCTTTCAAAGCCAAGGCTAATCAGTTGCTCCGTGATGCCGGTTGCTGCTTTTTCCGCGACACGGCCGCCGCCAAAGCGTTTTTCCCCGATATGGATCACACCGTTCAGGAAGGTGCCGCTGGTGACGACGACCACCCTGGCAGCGATCCGATGGCCAAGACCCGTGACGACGCCGGTTACGCGGTCGTCGTCCACGAGGAGGCTGTTGACCATATCCTGGTAAAAATCGACATTAGGTGTCTGTTCCAGCATCTCGCGCCAGGTTTGGGCGAAGAGCATCCGGTCGTTTTGGGTACGAGGGCTCCACATGGCTGGTCCTTTAGAACGGTTCAACATCCGAAACTGGATCATGCTCTTGTCGCTGACCAGGCCGGAATAACCACCCATAGCATCTATTTCCCGGACGATCTGGCCCTTGGCGATACCCCCCATCGCCGGGTTGCAGCTCATTTGGGCAATGGTTTGCATGTTCATGGTGATCAGCAGCACCTTTGAACCCAGGTTGGCGGCAGCCGCGGCCGCTTCACAGCCGGCGTGTCCTGCACCTACCACTATGACATCATATTCCGGAAACATTTTGCAAAGCTAGGGCGATTTGGAAGATTTACGAAGATTATCCCAGGAATGTGGGGGGGGTAGGGTACACTGGAGATATAAGGGTTGTGGGAAGCCAAGGAGTTGTAGGGAGGCAAAGGGGTGTTTGTGGATGCAAGGAGTGTGGCGAATATATATAACGAATGTGAGAGATATATAACAACTTGCTAGGGTTACGGATTGGCAGCAGGTTAAAAAAGCGAGATAGCGGAATAATTTGAGCCAAAAAACGTTCCACGGGGAACGATTTAGGTTTGCGAAATATTTCCTGCTATGTTTCACGTGAAACATGCGCGCGAAGGTGCAAGTGGTGGAGTCGCAAGTATTTGTCTTCCAGGCGCCTCATCTTCTCTTGCTCCCGATTGGTCTTATCTGCGTGACTACAGAGATGCAGGGCGCCGTGGAACATCACCCGAAGTAACTCCTTGTGTACCGGCGTTTTAAACGTCCCGGCATTTTCCCGCACCCGGTCCACACTTATATAGATCTCACCCACAATGGGTTGGCCGGGTTCGGATAGAGGAAAGGTGACGATGTCGGTATAGTAGTCATGCCCAAGAAACCGCCGGTTAATTTCAAGTAGCCGTTCGTCCGATACGAAGATATACTGCAGCTCGGCCAACGGGGACTTTTCGGACCGGAACAGCTTCTTGAGCGTATCCTTGATCAGTCGCCGGTTGCGAAGGCTGATTTTCTTCACAAAATGAAACCCGATAGTAGGGGAGATTGTCATAATTTTACTAAAGGTAGTATTAACGAAAAAGAAAATGAAGCGATTATCTGAACTTCAACCGGGTACCATTGCAAGAATCCATTCATTCGAAAAAAACGACCTCTTTTTGAAACTGATGGAGATGGGGTGTGTTCCGGGGGAATTGGTGCGGGTAGAGCAGATCGCCCCCCTGGGCGATCCGATCTCGATTACGGTGGCCGGTTATAACCTGAGCTTGAGGCTGGACGAGGCTGACAACATTTTTATGGAGGAAGCGGCACCATGAAGGTCGGCCTGTACTTTGGGTCCTTTAACCCCATCCATCATGGCCATTTGCTGATTGCCAATTATATTCTTGAACATGCCGGGCTCGACCAGGTCTGGTTCATCGTTTCTCCGCAAAATCCGCTCAAACCCCAGGGCTCACTCCTGAACGAATACCAGCGTCTCCACCTGGTCAGGTTGGCGGTCGAGGGAGAGTCCCGGCTAAAAGCCTCCGATATCGAATTCCGGCTGCCCCGGCCGAGTTATACGGTGGATACGCTGGCGTATTTGCAGGAAAAGTATCCGAAAGAGGAGTTTGCGATCATACTGGGTAGTGACAGTTTCCAGAACTTGCCCAAATGGAAAAATTATGACTGGCTGCTCCGCAACTTTCCCATCTATGTCTATCGACGATCCGAACCTGAAAAACTTCCCGTCTACCCGCAAGCCAGGGAGGTGCAGATCATGGAGGCGCCGCTCCTTCCGATTTCCTCCACCGATATCCGCGACAAGATCAGGACCGGTCATTCGGTGAGATATCTCCTGCCCGACACGGTTCTCGAAGAGATTGAAAAAAGTGGCTATTACCGCAACATTCAATAATTTGTGCGGGATTGACAGTATTATTCCGCCATATCGCCTTTCTTAAAGCAGTACTGTTGTATAGCCTCACGGCCTTTGGGGGTCCGCAGGGGCATTTCGCCATGATGTTGAAGACTTTTGTTCAGAAGCGGCGCGATGTGACAGCGGAAGAGTTGATGGAGTACAACGCTTTTTGCCAGTTGCTCCCCGGTGCTTCCTCCACGCAGACGCTGACCCTGATCGGCTACAAACGCGGCGGGGTGGTGCTCGCGGTGATCACCATGCTGATCTGGACGTTGCCGGCCTGTCTGCTGATGGGCCTCTTCTCTTTCTTTCCCACGGACAATACGGCGATCTTCCGCTATATCGCACCCATGACGATCGGCTTCCTGGCCTTCGCGGCGCAGAAGGCGTTTGCGATCTCGATCCATAATACGATCACGCGCGTGATCCTTGCCATCACCGCGGTCACGACCTTTTTGCTCTTTAAGTCGCCCTGGATATTTCCGGCCCTGCTGGTGCTGGGCGGTTTCGTGACGAACCTGAGCGATCGCCGGATCCCGCAGAAAGACGTCCTGCCGCGGAAGATCAAATGGGGGAATATCTGGCTCTTCGCGATCATCTTTATCCTGGCGGGGGCGAGCAGCGAACTGGCGAGAAAGAACAATTGGCCGAACCGAAGGCCATTGAACCTTTTTGAGAATACGTATCGCTTTGGCAGTCTGGTGTTTGGAGGCGGAAATGTGTTGGTGCCGATGATGTACGAACAGTTCGTAGCGCGGCCGCAGTCCCAGCAACTGATCCAGCGCAACCCGCATATCATCCGGATCGATAAAGACGAGTTCTATTCCGGCGCGGGGATGGTGCGGGCGATCCCAGGACCTACTTTTTCGGTTGCCAGTTATATGGGCGGGGTCGCCATGAAGGACCGGGGCCCGGCCTGGCAGGCGTTCGGCTGTTTCATCGGCGCGACAGGGATATTTCTGCCCAGCGCCCTGCTGGTGCTCTTCTTCTTCCCGATCTGGAACAACCTGAAAAAATATGCGATCGTTTACCGCGCATTGGAGGGGATCAACGCGGTGGTCGTGGGGATCATTATCGCCTCCGCATTATACATGATGAAGGACCTTTGGCGGAACAGCTGGCAGGATATCGGGATCGGCTTAGGCGTGATCGGTGGAACCTGGGTCCTGTTGAGTCTGACCCGGCTCCCTTCGCCGGTTATCGTTCTGATTTGGCTGGCGCTGGGTTGGGTGGTGATTGTGCTTTGAGTTGCGTCCCTGGCCGCCCTGCTGGCGATCGTTGCGTTGGGACGGGGCGCCGGGCTGGCTGCTGCGTCCGCCGCCCGACTGGCCGTTCCCGGAATGCGGTCTCCTGTCCGGCGGACCGTCGTGACCCCGGTTCCTTCTGCCCCTGCCGCTTTTCCCGCCGCGGCTTCCCGGATGATAATCCGGCGCCTCTCCAAACTGTTCGGGCAGCGGCGCCTTATTGACGGCGTGACCCAGCAGGTCTTCGATCGTTTTGAACTTGTTCTGTTCCTTTTCGCTGATGAAGGTGAATGCGGTGCCGTCGGTCTCCGCCCTGGCCGTCCGGCCGATGCGGTGGATATAGTCTTCTCCGTCGTTGGGCACGTCATAGTTGATGACCATTTCGATATTGTCGATATCTATGCCGCGGGAAAGGATATCGGTCGCGATAAGGACGGGCAGGCGGCGGCTCTTGAAATCGAGCAACACCTGTTCCCGGGCCGACTGATCGAGGTCGGAATGGATCTCATTGACATTGAACTTCGAGCGGCGAAGCTCCATCGTGAGCTGTTTCACGTTATGCTTCTTCGAACAGAAGACCAGCGTGCTCTTGTTGTTGCTGGACTTCAACAACCATTTTACCAGCGGGATCTTTTGCGGCTCGTATACCACGTATGCCTTTTGCACGATCCTCGCGGGGGGCTTCGAGATCGCGATATTGATCTCGGCAGGATCGACGAGGATCTTGCGGGCGAGGTCCCTGATCTTGACCGGCATGGTGGCGGAAAAGAGGAGGTTCTGGCGCTTGGGCGGCAGAAAGGAAATGATCTTCATGATGTCATCAAAGAAGCCCATGTCCAGCATGCGGTCCGCTTCGTCGAGTACCAGGTACTGTAAGCCGGACAGCTTCACATAGCCCATATTGAGGTGCGCGATCATGCGGCCCGGCGTGCAGATCACGACATCGGCGCCACGGGAAAGCGCCTGTTTCTCGGTGGAGAAATTGCTGCCATCCCCGCCGCCGTAGACGGCGATGGAACTGACGTTGGTAAAATACG
>DATNBP010000213.1:0-10944 GCA_035572015.1 Puia sp.
TGTCACGATCATGGAAGGAGCCAGGATCGGAAAGAATTGCAAAATTTTCCCGGGGGCGGTAATCTCTGCTGATCCCCAAGACCTTAAATTCGATGGCGAAGAGACAACCGTTGAGATCGACGACAACACAACCATCCGGGAATTTGTCACGATCCATCGCGGCACGCGCGACCGCTGGAAGACGACCGTGGGCAAGAACTGCATGATCCTGGCGTATAGCCATATCGCCCACGATTGTATCATCGGTGACAATTGTATCCTCAGTAACAATTCCCAGGTAGCCGGCCACGTTGTGCTCGGCGATTGGGTCATTCTCGGCGGCATGTGTGCCATCCATCAGTTCGTCAAGGTCGGATCACACGTCTTTATCGGCGGCGGGTCGCTTGTCGGCAAGGATATCCCGCCCTATATCAAAGCCGCGCGTCTGCCGCTCAGCTATTCGGGCGTAAATTCCGTCGGTCTGAAACGCAGAGGGTTCACCATCGATAAGATCAATCACATCCTCGATATCTACCGGGTCATCTACAACAAGGGGATGAATACCAGCCAGGCGCTGGAATTCCTCGAAGAAGAGTTCCCCGCGAGCGACGAACGGGACGAGATCATCGGATTTATCCGCGAGAGCGGACGTGGCATCATTAAACGCTACAGCAAAAGCAGCTTTGATGAAGATTACGCTGACTGATGCGGGTAAACGGTTCAACCGCGACTGGATCTTTCGTCATCTGAACTACGAATTCATTCCCCGACAGCATTACGCCATTACCGGCCCCAACGGTTCCGGGAAATCCACGCTTTTACAGGTGATCGCCGGCGCGATCGGCATCAGCGAAGGCCGGGCGGACTACCTGAGTTACCCCGCGGGCGATCCCATCCAGCCCGACCACGCTTACCGGTATCTTTCGCTGTCGGCGCCATATCTCGACCTGGTCGAGGAACTGACGGCGACGGAGTTCCTGCGCTTTCATGAAGTTTTTAAGCCTTTTCTGACAGGGTTGCAGGTCAGCGCGATGCTGACGGCCGTGGGGCTGGGCGCCGCAGCCGACAAGCAGATCCGATTCTTCTCCTCGGGAATGAAACAACGCCTCAAACTCGCCCAGGCTCTGTTCTCGGACACCGCCGTCCTGCTGCTGGACGAGCCCTGCACCAATCTCGATGCCGAGGGGGTCGCGATGTACCGGCGCCTTATCGGCGAATATGGTGGCGGCCGGCTGATCATCGTCAGCTCCAACGATCCGCAGGAATACGATTTTTGCACAGAAACGCTCGACATTCTGCAATACAAGCCCGCGGCAGCTCACCGCTGACTCGCGATCAGCAAATTGAGGTCGGTATATTTCAGGTCGAAACGCTGGCTGAGATGGAAGTTGGTCAGCGCTCCCTTAAACAGATAGATGCCGCTGCGAAGATGGATCTTGTGCCAGACCAGGTTCTCGAACCCGCCTTCTTCTCCCGCCTCGAGGAGCAGCGGCATGAGCACATTACTGATCGCATGCGAGGCGGTCCTGGCAAAGCCGGAGGGGATATTGGGGACGCAGTAGTGGATGACCCCGTATCTCTGAAAGATGGGATGTTCGTGCGTCGTGATCTCGGAAGTCTCAAAGCACCCGCCCCGGTCAATACTCACATCGATGATCACGCTGCCCGGCCGCATGTTACTGACCATCTCTTCGGTGACGACCACCGGCGTCCGTCCGCTCTGGGAAGACAGGGCCCCCACGGCGATCTCACAGGTCTTTATCTGTTTGGCGAGAATGCGCGGTTCCATGACGGAGGTCCACATGCGCTGACCGATATTGTTTTGGAGCCTTTTCAGCCGGTATACGCTATTATCGAATACTTTGACGCTGGCGCCCAGCGCGAGCGCGGCCCGGGCGGCGAATTCGCCGACGATGCCGGCGCCGAGGATGATCACCTTGGTGGGCGGGATGCCAGAAATACCGCCCAGCAGCACTCCCTTCCCGTGGTTTGCAGAACTCAGGTACTGCCCGGCGATCAGCATGACTGCGCTGCCCGCGATCTCGCTCATGCTCCTGACGATCGGGTAGGTGCCGCTGTCGTCCTTTAGGTTTTCGAAGGAGATGCCCGTGATCCGCTTGTCCATCATTTTTTGCAGCAGCTCCGCCTTCATCGCCGACAGGTGGATCGGGGAAATGACGATCTGGTTCATGTGCAACAGCGGCACGTCCTCGTCTATAACCGGCGCGCTCTTGACCAGGATCGGCGCTTTCAGCACCTCTGCCTTCTCAAAAACGATCTTTGCCCCCATCTCGCTATAGTCCTTGTCGCGATAATGGGATGCCTCGCCCGCATTGTGCTCGATGATCACATTATGCCCGTTGCTGACCAGTACACCCACGGCGTCGGGCGTCAGTGCGATCCGGTTTTCCTGGAAGGCTGTCTCTTTGGGCATTCCGATATGCAAGGGGATGCTTTTCGGCTTTACGTCCAGGGTTTCCTCCAAGGTCTCATAGCTGAAAGACGTGCTGATGACTGGTTTTTGCTGCGTCATAGTTGGGCCCGAGGCCTGTTTTGAAATTTATGCCCCGGGCCCAACATTGCTAATGATGGGCCTTCGGCCGGCGGCCAGGGCCGCTTTGTGGGCCCTTCGGCCTGTTTTGAAATTTATGCCCCGGGCCCAACATCGCTAATGATGGGCCTTCGGCCGGCGGCCAAGGCCGCTTTGTGGGCCCTTCGGCCCTGCTGTTTTGGTCGAACCGTCAAATTACAATAATTTCCCGAATATCCCGGTCGACGGCTGTGATCGCGAGATCGACTGTGCCGGGGGGAAAAATCCCCGGCGCCCGTTCCGGCCATTCCACCAGGCACAAATCACCGCTGTACAGGACGTCCCCGACCCCGGCACGCATGGCTTCTTCCTCGTCCTTCAAGCGGTACAGATCGATATGATACAACTTGCCGGCGGGATAGCTGTATTCGTTGATGATCGGGAAGGTCGGGCTGCCCACGGTGTCCGTTACCCCTTTTTCGGCACACAGTGCGTGAATAAAGGTGGTTTTGCCGGCGCCCATCTCACCGTGAAAGGCGAATACTTTTTGCGTGGGGAAATGCCGCCAGAAGCCGGCGGCCGCAGCCTCGATTTCCGGCAGGCGAAAGCGGAGTTCCATGCCGTAAAGATATTGGATCCGGCGCGGACGAGCCCGTTCATTTTCGTAACTTTGTCAATGGCCTTCACCGGCCGTCGGATGACATTATATGGAAACCATTAACTGGAAAGTGGAAGGAATGAGCTGCGCGACCTGCGCCCTGACGATCGGAAAATACCTCGAGAAAAAGGGAGGCCGGAATGTCAAGGTAAGCCTGGCGAGCGGCGACGTCAGTTTTGACCTCAATGGCGACCAGGACAGCGGCCAGCTTCGTGAAGGCATCCATGAGCTGGGTTACAACGTGATGACGGAGCGGGATGGCAAGGCAGTCAGCCGCAGGCGGATGAACCGGCATCTGCGATATTTCCTCTTCTGCCTGCCCTCCGGCATTCTGCTGGGCCTGCCGATGGTCCCGGGCATCCCCCGGGCGGCAATGCACGTATTCATGCAGCCCTGGGTGCAATTCGCCATCGCCCTGCCGGCGTATCTTACCGGCCTCGCCTTCTTTGGCCGCAGCGCCTGGAAGGGCCTTCGGAACGGGATGCCGAACATGAACCTCCTGATCATCACCGGGGCGACGGCCGCATTCGGGTATAGTTTAGCAGGCACGCTGCTGCGGCTTGGTCCCGATTATCAATTTTATGAGACGGCGGCGTGGATCATCATGCTCGTCTTGCTCGGCTATTATGTCGAGGATGCATCGGTCGAGGCTACGCAGCGCTCGCTGAAGCGGCTGGCGATCTCGCAAAAGACAATGGCGAATATGATCGCTTTCGACGACCGGCACCAGGAAATCATTTTTCCGGTCGAAAGCGGTCAGCTGCGGAGCGGCGACCTGGTCCTCATCCGCGCCGGCGAACAAGTTCCCGCGGACTGCCGGATCCTCTGGGGCGCAGCCGGCGTCGACCAGTCGATCCTCACGGGGGAAAGCCTCCCGCTCGACAAGGGCGCCAAAGACGGCCTGATCGGCGGCAGCTGGCTGGTTTCCGGTACGGTCAAGGCCCAGGTAACCGCTGCGGCGGATCAATCCGTCCTGGCCGGTATCGTTCGGCTCGTTCAGCAGGCGCAAGGGGAGAAGCCCCCGCTCCAGCAGCTGGCGGACCGGATCAGCGCGGTCTTCGTGCCTGTGGTATTGGGCCTGGCGGCGGTGTGCCTGATCGCGAATTACCTTTATCTGCATGCGGCGGGACCCGCGCTGATGCGAAGCGTAGCGGTGATGGTCATCGCCTGTCCCTGCGCGATGGGCCTGGCCACTCCCGCGGCCATCGCCGTTGGACTGGGCCGCGCTGCCAGGAACGGCGTCCTGATCCGGAATGCCCGTCACCTGGAAGCCTTCCGGCATATCCGCCAGGTAATTTTCGATAAGACCGGTACGCTTACCACCGGCGAATTCTCGGTGCGCGACTGGCAGGCGCTTTCCGGAAGCCCGGAGGAGTTCAGACAAATAGTCTATTCGCTGGAAAAATATTCGAATCACCCGATCGCGAGGAGTATTACACGGGAATGGAAAGACAGGCCCAATACCCGCTGGGCGAATGTCGAAGAGATCAGGGGGCTCGGTATGCGCGGGACAACCGCGGAGGGCGATATTTACTGGGCCGGATCCTATAAAGTCGCCGAGCGCCTGACTGCGGACGCATCGCATAGTGTTTATGTGGTCTGCAACGACCGGCTCCTGGGCTGGATCGACGTCAGGGACGCGCCGCGGCCCGAGGCAGCTACGGTGATCCGATGGCTGCGTGAAAAGGGCATGCATGTGGTTCTGCTCAGCGGCGACCGCAAGGAAATCTGTGATGCCGTAGCAAAGGAACTGGGCATTCCCGAAGTGCTGGCCGAAAGGACACCCGAACAAAAGTTGGAAGAAGTCGCACGGCTAAACGCGCGGCTGCCGGCGGCAATGGTCGGAGACGGAATCAACGACGCCCCTGCGCTTGCCAAGGCGACGATCGGCATATCGCTGAGCGATGCCTCCCGTCTCGCGATGCAGACGGCGGATGTGGTACTGATCGAACGGGGGCTGAGCCGGCTTCCGGCTGCGCTGGAGCTGGGCCGTTATACCTTTTCCACCATCCGCGGCAATTTGTTCTGGGCTTTTTGTTACAATGTGATCGCAATCCCGGTCGCCGCGCTGGGCGGGTTAAATCCTGCCGTGGCCGCCCTGGCGATGGGACTGAGCGACGTGGTCCTGGCTGCCAACTCACTGCGGCTCTATTCAAAAAAAATCGCCAGCCCCTGCCATGCCCATTGATCCCCCTTCTCCAAGCGGCGAACAATTGAAGCAGCTGTTGCAGGAGCACTGGCGATTCACGAGTTTCAGGCCGCAGCAGGAGGAAATCATCCGTTCGGTCCTTGATGGGCGCGATACGCTCGCCTTGTTGCCAACCGGGGGCGGGAAGTCCCTTTGCTACCAATTGCCGACACTGGCCCGGCCTGGCCTTTGCCTGGTGATCAGTCCCCTGATCGCGTTAATGAAAGATCAGACGGACAGCCTCCGCCGGAAAAACATCACCGCCTTCTTTCTGCATACGGGCATGGCCCGACATGAATTGGCCGCCACGTTACGGGCTGCAGCAACCAGCAATTGCAAGTTCCTTTACGTTTCGCCGGAAAGATTGGAAACGGAGCTGTTCAACGATTGGCTCGCGTCGCTGGACGTCAGGCTGATCGCTGTCGATGAGGCACACTGCGTGTCCCAGTGGGGATATGACTTCAGACCCGCCTATCTGCGCATCGCGGCGTTGCGGACCGCGTTGCCCGGCGTGCCTGTGCTCGCGTTGACCGCTTCCGCCACCGAGGACGTCATGAACGATATCCAGGTCCGACTGGAATTGAATGCAGCAGCGGTATTCCGCCAGCCCTTTACCCGACCGGAACTGTCCTACAGCCTGTTCCGGGAGGCGGACAAAATTCGCAAGATCACCGAGATCCTGCAGAAGGTTGCAGGTAGCGGCATCGTATACTGCAGGACACGCAAGACCACCCGGGAGATCAGCGAGTGGCTGACCAGGCAGGGCATACCCGCGGCATCCTATCATGCGGGGCTGTCCCGCGAGGATCGGGAGCAGCGGCAGGAAGACTGGCTGAAAGACAGACTGCGGGTGATCGTCAGTACCAATGCCTTCGGCATGGGGATCGACAAACAGGCCGTCCGCACCGTTATCCATGCGGATGTACCCGATTCGATCGAGGCTTACTACCAGGAGTCCGGCCGGGCCGGCCGTGACGGGATGAAAGCATATGCGGTCCTCCTGGCGGGAACCCAGGAAGCGGGCCGCCTTGAGGCGCTTCCCGAGGCGAAGTTTCCGCCGCTTGCGACCATCCGCGAATTGTACCAACAGGTGATGAATTACCTGCAACTTCCCGCGGGCGGGGGCGAAGGCCAATATTTCGACTTCGATCCGGTGGATTTCTGCGGCCGGTTCGGGGTCGAGCTCCCTGCCGCGACCGATGTCATCCGGCTGCTGGAGCAGGAGGGCCTGCTGAGCTTTCAGGCACAGGCATGGGTACCCGCAAATGCCCGCTTCGTCACATCGAAAGCGCTATTGTATGAATTCGAGGAAGGACACCCGGCGCTGCGACCATTGACGCATGCTCTGATGCGCGGCTACCCCGGCATCTTCGACCAGCCGGTATCTATCCGGGAGCGGCAGCTGGCATATGCCCTGAGGAGCGAACCCAAAGCCGTGCGGGCGGCCTTGACGCAGTTGCAGGCTTTCCGGATCATCGACTACCAGCCGCAGAAGGACACGCCGCAACTTTATTTTCTCCGCGGCCGGCCGGCGGCCGGGGAGTTGTACATCGACCCGGTGAGGTACCGGGAAAGAAAGGAATTATATGCCGCAAGGGTCCGGGCGGTCATTCGTTATCTTGGCCTGACATCGGAATGCCGGAGCAGGTGGCTGGCCAATTATTTCGGCGATAAGGAAGCGGGGGATTGCGGTGTCTGCGACAACTGCCTGCGGAACAATCGTTGAGTCCGGCCGCCCGGCGGCTTACACTTTTTCCGCCAGCAATTGCCTGATCTGTTCCTCGAGCTCCCGCAGCTTTTTCTGCAGCTCGGGCAGGTTACGGCTGACCGCCTGGCTGCGCAGCGCACTTGTATAATCATAGGCGGGGCTGCCTGTTACGGCGCCGCCTTTTTCCTTGATCGATTTTGAAACCCCGGACTGGGCGTTGATCCGGACGCCGTCGGCAATCTGCAAATGGCCGACGATACCGGCCTGGCCGCCGATCATGACACCGCTGCCGATCTTGGTACTTCCGCTGACGCCCGCCTGGGCGGCGATGACCGTGTTGGCGCCGACATCGACGTTGTGCGCGATCTGGATCAGGTTGTCCAACTTTGCCCCCCTGCGGATCAGCGTCGAACCGATCGTAGCGCGATCGATGGTCGCATTGGCGCCGATCTCGACAAAATCCTCGATCTGCACGTTGCCGATCTGGGGGATCTTTGAAAAGCTTCCGTCCGGTTGCGGCGCGAAGCCGAAGCCATCGCCGCCGATCACCGACCCGGCATGGATCGTGACGTTCGAGCCGATGACGCAATCGTGGTATATCTTCACGCCGGGATGCAGGATACTGTTGTCGCCCACGCGGACATTCGCGCCCAGATAGACCTGGGGGTGGATCTTGACATTGTTCCCCACGACGACGCCTTCCCCGAGATAAGCGAATGCGCCGACGAACAGCATTTCTCCCAGTTTTGCGGATTTGGCGATGTAGGATGGTTCCTGGATCCCGGTCAATTGTTGCGACTGGATCTCCTGGTACCTGGTCAGCAGGCTGGCGAAAGCGGAATACGCGTCGGCGACGCGGATCAGGGTCGCATGGACGGGCTGCTTCAGTTCCAGCGTGTCGTTGACAATGATGACCGATGCGCCCGTCGCGTACAGGTATTCTTCGTATTTCGGATTCGCCAGAAAGGAAAGCTGTCCGGGCATCGCATCTTCTATCTTTCCGAATGCCCCGACGGCAGCATTCGGGTCGCCTTCGACTTTACCGTTGACCAGCAGGGCTATCTGTGCGGCTGAAAATTGCATAGTTGGGAATTGATTCTGTGTAACAAAGATAAAATTTTTTTACAGGGCTGGCCAGGGTTTGATGGATCAGGGCGTTGTCGACCCGGGAGATATCTCTTACCGAACCGTCTTTGAACAGGATATTGATCCTTTCGTCTCCGGGGTTATAGGTCGTATTGACCGCCTCGCCCGTAAACACGAAATAGGCGGCTTCTTCCGGGCTGACCGACAGGTCCCGCGCCGCCGCCGACCGTATTTCCGTGACGTAGTTTTGGTCGAAGGGAGTTGCCTGGAAACGCACTTTTAACAGTCTTCGATCGATCAGTCGCCGGCACAAATGGGACAAGACCTTATCCCGGTGAAACATCCACAGTTTGACGGCGCTCATCACATCGAAGTCGTCGAGCAGACAGAATTGGTCCAGATTCGGTTCGATAGCGGTGCTCGTCAACCCGTCGCTCCGCAGGAAATAATCGAGGACCGGCGAACCCGATAAAACAGAGGTACCCGAGCGGATCAGCTCCTTTGCGCGTTCCACGATCCGGACCAGCATCTTTTCGGCGCTAAGGACGGTCTTGTGCAGGTAGACCTGCCAATACATGAGGCGGCGCGCGACGAGAAATTTTTCGATGGAGTAGATGGCTTTCTCTTCCACCATCAGCCTGCCCTCGTGGACCGTCAGCATCTTCAGGATCCGGTCATAACCAATAACGCCTTCCGAGACCCCGGTAAAGAAGCTGTCCCTGGTCAGGTAATCCATCCGGTCCATATCGAGCTGTCCCGAGACAAGGGGATGCAGGTACTGTTTGTGGTACTCGTTCGTAAAAATACGGATCGCGATATCGAGCCCGCCGTCGAATTGCTTATCCAACGTCCGCATCAGCGCCAGCGAGAGCGTCTCGTGCGCCGCGCCGGGGATCAGGACCTGCTCCAGTGCGTGCGAGTAAGGGCCATGACCGATATCGTGCAGCAGGATCGCCGTCTTGGCGCCCAACTCCTCTTCCTTGCCGATATCCGTCCCCCTGGCCTTCAATTCCGCGATCGCATTGCACATCAGGTGATACGCGCCCAGCGAATGATGGAGGCGGCTATGGACTGCACCCGGATACACGAGGTGGGCAAACGCCATTTGATTGATCCGCCTCAGCCGCTGATAATACGGATGGGCCACGATGTTCAACAACAGGTCGTGATCCAACGTAATAAAACCATACACGGGATCATTGATGATCTTTCTCGATTGATGGGCCATTCGGGTGGCAATTTGTTAAAACGGGTTTAAACAAGCTTCAAAACTAGGCAAAATTGGCCAGGACTTTGTAGTTTGTGGGTATGGCATTAGCAAAAATACTCTGGGTCGATGACGAGATCGAAAGCCTTCATTCCCAGATCCTTTTCCTGGAAAACAAAGGCTATGAAGTCAAGGCATTGACGAATGGGTTCGACGCCATCGACTTTGTCCGTGAAAACCCCGTCGACGTTGTCCTGCTGGACGAGACCATGCCGGGGATCACCGGGCTGGAGACGCTGGCCAAGATCAAGGAGACCAACCAGCAGACGCCCGTGGTGCTGATCACCAAGAATGAGACCGAGAACCTGATGGATGAGGCTATCGGAAGCCAGATCACGGATTACCTGATCAAGCCGGTCAATCCCAACCAGGTCCTGTTAAGCCTGAAAAAGATCATCGACAACAAACGGCTGGTGTCCGAAAAGACGACGACCGCTTACCAGCAACAGTTCCGCAACCTCTTCATGGCGCTCAACAGCAACCCCGATTACAACGAGTGGATGGAAATCTACAAGAAACTGGTCTATTGGGAGCTGGAAATGGAGAAGTCCGACAGCCCGGAGATGCGCGAGGTCCTGCAGACGCAAAAGCAGGAGGCGAATACGGAATTCTTTAAATTCATCTCGAAGAATTACGCGCGCTGGGTGAACCCAAAATCTACCGAAAGCCCCATCATGTCGCATACCCTTTTCCGTTTCAAGGTGCTGCCGCATGTCGAAAAGGGGACTTCGACATTCTTTATCCTGCTCGACAACCTGCGGATCGACCAGTGGAAGGCGATCCAGCCGATTTTTGCCGAAAGCTTCCGCATCATGGAGGAAGAGAGCTTTTACAGTATCCTGCCGACGGCCACCCAGTACAGCCGTAACGCCATTTTTGCCGGTCTTATGCCGGTGGATATCGAAAAGCAATTCCCTGCGCTGTGGAAAAACGATGAGGAAGAAGGCGGAAAGAATTTGCATGAAGAAGAGCTTTTCCGCGCGCAGCTCAGGCGGCTGAAGAAAGATCAACTGAAGTTCTCGTATACAAAGGTGCTCAATTACCAGGCCGGTCAGGACCTTGTCAACAATATCCACAACCTACTCAACAACGACCTCAATATCATCGTCTATAATTTTGTCGATATGCTCAGTCATGCGCGTACCGAGATGGAAGTGCTGAAGGAACTGGCGGGCGACGAGATCAGCTACCGTAGCATTACCACCAGCTGGTTCGAGCACTCTCCCCTGCACCAGGCGCTGAAAAAGATCGCCGACAAAAAGATCAATCTTATCCTGGCCACGGATCACGGCAGCGTCCGTGTCAAGACCCCTTACAAGGTGATCGGCGACAAGCAGACGACTGCCAACCTGCGGTATAAACATGGCCGGAATCTCAACTACGAACCGAAGGAGGTGCTGGCATTCAGGGACCCCAAGGAGGCGGGCCTGCCCGTGCCCACGGTCAACTCGTCCTTTATATTTGCGAAAGGGGACGGTTTCCTTTGTTATCCGAACAACTACAATTATTACGTCAATTACTACCGCAA
>DATNBP010000214.1:0-4271 GCA_035572015.1 Puia sp.
GGCTGACCGGGAGAGTGCCGAGCCAACGATCGAGCGAGCTCATGTCCCGCCCGCTGATGATCACCACATGATTCCTGGGGTCCGAGGACAGCCGGGAAAGCATATCCCTGACGGTATTGTCCGGAGCGGCTTCGGACGGGATGCGCGTAAAAGGAACGAGCGTACCGTCGTAGTCCAGCAACAGGCACCGGTTCCCTGCACGCTGGTAGTGCCGGTTGATGACCGAAAGCGCTTTATCGTCAAGGACCCGCACCTTTTGCCGCTGTTGTTCCTGTTTGACCTGCGAGAGCTGATCCATGAAGTCGTTCACCCATTTAAATACATCGTATTCCTGCAATCGCCGCTGCATAAGCGAGATCCGGTTTCTTTGTTCGTACAGGGGCATGGCCAGCGCCCGGGTGATCGAGGAGGCGACGTCGAAGACATCGGTCGGGTTTACAAGTATCGCTTCACTCAATTCGCTTGCCGCCCCCGCCAGTTCGCTGAGGACCAATACTCCCTTGCCGGTACTGCTGGCGACATATTCTTTGGCCACCAGGTTCATTCCATCCCGCAGCGGCGTGATCAGCGCGACATCGGCCGCCTGGTACAGCGCAACCAGTTCCTGGAACGACAAGTGGGTATACCGATAGAGGACCGGTTGCCAGCTGATCGTGGAAAACCGGCCGTTGATCGTCCCGATCTTTTCTTCAATCTGCTTTTTCCGTTCGCTATACGCCGGGATCGTGCTCCTGGACGGAACGATATTCAGAATAAAAACCACTTTTTCGCGCCACTCAGGATACCGCTCGAGGAAGTATTCGAAGCCGCTAAGCCGCTGCATCAGCCCTTTGGTATAGTCCAGCCTGTCCACGGAGAAAATGATCTTCTTATCCTCCAGGTTGCCGCGCGCCTTGTCCCGGATGATCTGGACATCGGGATCGGTCGCCGCGGTGTGAAATTTGCCGTAGTCGATGCCAATCGGGAACAGGTCGATCCGGACCAGTCTGTCCTGGTATTGCAGGTTGTGAAAATAATTGTCGACCCCGAGGATCATTTTCACGGACTGGAGAAAATGCTGCACATAATCATATGTATGAAATCCGATGAGGTCGGCGCCCATGACGCCATGCAGGATCATTTTCTTCCATTCGGTCGGCATCAGCCGGAAGATTTCGTAGGAGGGGAAAGGAATATGCAAAAAGAAGCCGATCGTCGCATCGGGCTTTTTCGTCCGGAGAAGGTGCGGCAGCAGCATCAGCTGGTAGTCGTGTATCCAGATCTGATCCCCGGGCTCCAGGAGCGGTACGATCCGCTCCGCAAACTGCTGGTTCACTTGGACGTAGGCGTCGAAATACTGGCTTTCATACGTCGCCAGGGTGGAAAAGTAGTGAAATAGCGGCCAAAGGACAGAATTGGCAAAACCATTGTAAAAGTTCTCATATAGATCCTTCTCCACAAATACCGGCAACACTTCAAAATCAGGCTTTTCTGCGGACGACTCCCTCACAAGTTCCCAGTCTTCCTGGGGAAAATCCGCTACACCCATCCACATTTTCCCGGTCAGTTCGCTGCGTTGAGCCGTGCTGTTCTCAAAATAACTCTTGATCGCGGAGACAAGACCGCCGGAGCTTTGACGGATGCTGACCTTTTCTCCGTCCCGGTCCAGAGAAAAAGGCAGGCGACTGGATATGATGATTAATCGACCCATGCTGTAACCCTCGAAATGTTATACCCGCGACAATTTACTCAACAATAGGGCCAAGAATGCGGTATAAATGAAGGATTTCCATCGCATCCGATCCGTGTCCTCAAAAACAAAAAGGCCCCGTGAACGGAGCCCTTCCAGCCAGAACTAGGTAAATGGTTTGAGTTAATTAAAGGTAGGCCGCCGGGCTGCCCGCCTGCCGGCCCTGTAAAAAGCATTTACCCCGGCCCGATCCTTACGGAGCGGTGCCAGGGTCGTATAATGAATTGGAAAAGAAAACAATATAGTCTCTTGATCTGGGAACCGGATGGTGGATGATAGCTGGCGGGGTCTCATTGGTAGAGGTCGATTTAGGATAATGATCAAACATAGTCCTTTTTCTAATCACCTGTAAGAAGACTTGGTAGTCGCGTCAATTTACGCGATAGGCGTGTCAGAATGATCCGAATCCGTGCAGCCGGTTGTTGATCGTAGCCTGTCGCGGTTATCGCCTCGCCTGGGTCATCCCGCGGTCATCGAGTCAGAGCCGGTCTTCCAGGTCAAGCCCATTAGCCCGGGCCGTCTTTTTGGCGAGCTCATAGCCAGCGTCCGCATGCCGGATCACGCCCATCCCCGGGTCGTTTCGCAGCACCCGGCTCAGCCTGGCCGCCGCTTCCGGGGTGCCGTCGGCCACGATGACCATCCCGGCATGGATGCTATACCCCATTCCGACTCCGCCGCCATGATGCAGGCTCACCCAGCTCGCTCCGCCAGCGGTATTGACCAGCGCATTCAGGATCGGCCAATCGGCTACGGCATCGCTTCCGTCGGGCATGGCTTCGGTCTCCCGGTTCGGCGAGGCAACCGAACCAGTATCGAGATGGTCGCGGCCGATCACGATCGGGGCCTTCACCCGGCCGGTCCGGACCAGTTCGTTGAATGCCAGACCCGCTTTCTCCCTTTCGCCCTGCCCCAGCCAGCAAATCCGGGCCGGCAGCCCCTGGAATGCGATCTTTTCCTTAGCAAGTTTCAGCCACCGCTGCAGGGACTCGTTCGCCGGGAACAAGCCGGCAATAACCTCGTCCGTGACCGCGATATCAACCGGATCGCCGCTGAGCGCCGCCCATCGGAACGGCCCTTTGCCCTCGCAGAACAGCGGCCTGATATAGGCCGGCACGAATCCCGGGAAATCAAATGCATTCTTAAGCCCCCGTTCCTGCGCGCGAGCCCGGAGGTTGTTGCCATAGTCGAACGTCACGGCGCCCTTGCGCTGAAGTTCGAGCATGCATTCGACGTGCCGGTACATCGACCGGTATGCATGGTCGATATATTGTTGAGGGTCGTCGCGCCGCAGGACCTTGGCTTGCTCGTAAGACAGATCGTGCGGCCAATATCCGATCAGCGGATCGTGGGCCGATGTCTGGTCCGTCAACGTATCGGGTACGCAATTCCGGGCGATCAGCCGCTCCAGAAGGTCCACGGCATTGCAGTGTACGCCGATCGACAAGACTTCCCCGCCACTTCGCGCCGCCCGGGCCCTGTCGATCGCCGCATCGATATCGTCCATTTTCATGTCCAGGTAACGTGTCTCGATCCTCTTGTCGATCCGCCATTCCTCAACTTCCGCGATAAGCGCCACGCCTTCATTCATGGTGATGGCAAGCGGCTGCGCGCCACCCATTCCGCCGAGACCGGCCGTCACGTTGAGCGTGCCCCGCAAGCTGCCGTTGGAATGCCGCGCCGCGGCCGCCGCGTAAGTCTCATAGGTGCCCTGCACGATCCCCTGCGACCCGATATAGATCCAGGACCCCGCCGTCATTTGTCCGTACATCATCAGACCTTTTCTTTCCAGTTCGTCAAAATGTTGCCAGTCAGCCCATTTAGGCACGAGTTGAGAATTCGATAGCAGGACTCGAGGCGCGTCTCTATGGGTTTGCAATATCCCCACCGGCTTGCCGCTTTGGATCAGCAGGGTCTCGTCGTTGCCCAGGTCTTTCAGGGCCCGGATGATCAGGTCGAGCGCTTCGAAATTGCGCGCAGCCTTGCCGCGACCCCCATATACGATCAGTTCGTCCGGTTTCTCGGCGACGGCCGGGTCGAGGTTATTCAGCAGCATGCGCAGAGCCGCTTCCTGGATCCATCCCTTGCATTGCAAAGTGGTGCCGGTCGGCGTCTTATACTTCACCGGGTCGTATCGTTGGTAGGAAATCGTGGTCATAACGATGGTTTTATAGCGAAAGGTCCGTCTCGAAGCCGGCATTTAAGCTGATTCCGTGGCTGGCAGCTACGGAATCGCAGTGTTTGACAAATGAGTGGTCGCGGATGATCGAATGGAGCTTCAGGATATCTTCCGCAAAGATCCGGTCCTCGCTGGCAAACCCCACGAAACGGCGCACAAACTCGTGGGCTCCCTCCAGGATCGCGCTGCTTTTCAGCGGCCTGCGGAATTCGATTGCCTGGCAGGCGCTCATCAGCTCGATGGCCAGTATATATTCGAGGTTATCCAGTACCTGGTTTACCTTCCTGCCGCTGATGCTTCCCATGCTCACATGGTCTTCCTGTCCGAGGGAGGTGGGGATGCTGTCGGCGCTGGACGGAAAGCATA
>DATNBP010000215.1:0-11177 GCA_035572015.1 Puia sp.
AGATGGTGGGGTATGCGAGCCTGATCACCCTTGGGTTCAATGCGGGTTTCATCAACAAACGGATCAACACGGCGAATCTTAAATTCCCCGACCAGTTCGACGGCAAGTTCTTCGACAATACGCTCCCCACCAGCGTGGTCATCGATCAGCCGAACGTGAATTTCTTCGACATGCAGATCGGGATGAACTACGCGTATTTCCCGACTTCCAACCTGTATATCAACGCGGGTTTTTCCGTGCAGCATATCAACCGGGCCCGGGAGTCGTTCTTCACGACCGATCCGACCGGTTTCACCAGCAGGATCACGCCGCGATACATCGGTTTTGTGAATGCAAGCATCAAGGTCAACGACCAGGTCATCCTCAACCCGGGGGGGTACTACACCGTGGATGCCGGCGCGCAGGAGATCTCGCTGGGGATGAATGCGCAGTTGAATGTGCTGGACAATGGGGACCAGCAGGTGATCGGGGGTTTGTATTACCGGCCCGGGGACGCGGTGATCGCCATGGTCGGGTTCATTTATCACAATCTTAAGCTAACCTTCACATACGACGCGACTACTTCGTCGTTAAAGAGCTATAACAACGGTTATGGCGCATTTGAGTTTGCCATCGAGAGTCAGGGGTTCTACAGCCAGTATAACGGGGACAGGCGGCAGTCGCTGTGTCCTTCTTTCAAGCAGTGAGCCTTTAGAAACTCGCCTAATTATCGCATTTTTGCACTATGATGATACAAAAATATGTCCTGATTGCCGCTGTCCTGTCCATGGCTGCGGGCGTATCCCTTGGACAGGACCGGGAGCCTTACCACGTGAATACGTATTCCGATGAGGGAAACGGGAACGGATTCCTGAAGCAGAATCTGTTTATCGGCGGCGGACTCGAGCTGGGATTTGCCGCGAACCAGTTCAATGTCGGCGTGAACCCGGAAGTGGGTTATTCCCTGACCCGCTGGCTGGATGCCGGCCTGGTCGTCAACTTCAACTATGTGTCGGTCTCACCCGATCCCTCGGGGTATTACAACCCCGATCTCAGCGAAAAAGAGTTCATCTATGGCGGCGGCGTCTTCGCGCGCGCGTTCTTCCTGCCTTTTCTGTTTGCGGCCGTGCAGCCGGAGTATAACTGGACGCATGACACGCAGAAATATGAGGCCTACGCAACGACGTACACTTACAATGTCAACGCGTCGAGCCTCCTGCTCGGGTTGGGGTACGCCCACCGGGAGGTCGGATCGGGCACTTATTACGTGGCGATCATGTTCGACGCCGGCGGCAGTAAGTGGTCGCCGTATAACGACGTCAACGGGCATCCGTTGCCGGTGATCCGGGCGGGGTTCGATCTGTTCGTGCATAAGCGGTAACGTCGCCTTCGCTAAAGCTTCGGCGACCGAGGGTACGCCTTCGCTAAAGCTTCGGCGACCGAGGTTCGACTCAAGCCAGGCGGTTGAAAATTTCCACCGGCGTTTCGCAGACGACGAGGCGGTCCTCGATCCTGTCATAGAGAAAGCCTTCCTTTTCAAGTTGGCGCAGGTGCCGCAGCAGGCTGTTATAGAACCCCGCCGAGTTCAGCAGGTAAATTTTTTTGTCGTGGATCTTCAGCTGGTTCCAGGTCAGCATTTCGAACAACTCGTCCAGCGTTCCGAAGCCGCCGGGCAGAATAATGGCGGCATCGCAGCGTTCGTACATCATTTTTTTTCGGGTGTGCATATCCGGGACGATCGCGAGTTGCGTGAGGCCGGTGTGGTGGTGCTCCCATTCCATCAGGAGTTCGGGGATGATGCCCATGACGTCGACGCCTTCAGCCAGCGCCGTGTTGGCCATGAGGCCCATGAGGCCCGTGTTGCCGCCGCCATAGATCAGTTTCAGCTTCAGGATGGCGATATATTTGGCCAGTTCGACGGTGTGGCGGGCGAACAGTGGGTTGTTACCGTTCTTTGATCCGCAGAATGTCGCGACGCATCGGATTTGCATGGGCAGTCATCATTTCTTACAAAATTAAAATTCAGTTATTAAGGTGGTATTTCCTAATTTCGACGGATGACTGCGTCGCTGTTGCTCAGTTTCGTCATCGGTTATTTTCTGCTCCTGCTCTTCGTCGCCTGGCGTACTTCGCGCCACGCCAACAACGATTCCTTTTTTATCGGCAACCGCAGTTCGAACTGGATGCTTGTGGCGTTCGGGATGATCGGCACCTCCCTGTCCGGCGTGACCTTTGTGTCCGTGC
Organism: Puia sp.; assembly: GCA_035572015.1. GTDB lineage: Bacteria > Bacteroidota > Bacteroidia > Chitinophagales > Chitinophagaceae > Puia. The sequence continues at coordinate 2,224 of DATNBP010000215.1, forward strand.
CGGGGACCGTGGGAGCTTTCGGTGATGACGGCTACAAGGCATTCGGCTATTTCCAGGTGATCATAGGCAACTGGATCGGGTACCTCATCGTCGCGTTGATCCTCCTTCCGTTGTACTACCGGATGAACCTCACCTCCATCTACCGGTACCTGCATAACCGTTTCGGGATCGTGTCCTACCGGACGGGTGCGCTCTTTTTTATCCTTTCACGGACCGTCGGGGCGACCGCGAGGCTGTATCTCGTGATCGATGTCCTGTATATCTTCATCCTCAAGGAATTGGGGATCTCGTTCGGGCTGGCGACGGGGGTCATCCTCCTGATGATCCTCCTGTACACCTTCGAAGGCGGAGTGAAGACTATCGTCTACACCGACACGTTGCAAACAACCTTTATGCTGCTCGGGCTTGTCGTATGCACGATCTATATTCTGCATCATCTCGGGCTCACCGTCGGGTCGGCGATGACGGCGATGGAATCCCGGGGGCTGGGGCGCATCTTTCATACAGATATCAACAGCCACAATTTCTTTCCGAAGCAGATCATCGGCGGCATGGCGATCAGCATAGCGATGACCGGTCTGGATCAGGAGATGATGCAAAAGAATATCAGCGTGCGGAACCTGCGGGACTCCAAAAAGAACATGGTGGTGTTCAGTTTCATTTTCATGTTCGTGACCTTTCTTTTTCTTTTCCTGGGCGGTCTCCTCTATCTTTTTGCGTTGGATCGCGGCGGGGTTGCCGCCGGCGGGCACCAGTTGCTGCTCGGCGGTCGCAATGTGATCGGCGACGGATTGTTTCCGACACTGGCCCTGCATTACCTGCCCAGGGCTGTCTCGATCATTTTTATCCTGGCGCTGATCTCGGCGCTGTTCCCCAGCGCCGACGGCGCTCTGACTGCACTGACCTCCTCCTTTTGCATCGACATGCTCGATCTGAAGAACCGGGAGGGGATGACCGAGGGACGGAAGCGGCGGGTGCGGCTGATCGTCCATGTCAGTTTTGCGGTGCTTTTCCTGCTATGCATCCTCGTATTCAAGTGGGTCGGGAACCAGTCGATCATCGGGGTAATATTGGAGCTCGCGGGATATACGTATGGTCCGTTGCTTGGCCTGTTTGCTTTCGGGATCTTCACCCGGCGCGTCCTGACCGACAATTGGATGGTTACCGCCCTGTGCCTGCTGACCCCCGTGATCTCTTGGGTGATCAGCCAGCAGGCTGCGGCCTGGTTTGGGGGTTACCAGATCGGCATCGAGCTGCTCGTGGTGAACGGGGCGTTGACCTTCGGGGGGTTGGCGCTGCTGTCAAAACCGGCTGCCCGGACGGCCGATCCGACCGCTCCGGCCGCTCCGACGGCTGCGGGGAGTGCTCCGGGGGTTTAAGCAAATCGTTTCAAAGCACGCCAGCATAATCCCGCCCGGCCAGCCGTTCGCCCCATCGCCGGGATTGGGTATATTTGCAAAAAGCGTTATCATGGATCTGGTCGAACCAAGGGCGCAGGCCTATGCGGAAAGATATTCGACGGACACTGGGGAGCTGCTGGCGGACATAGCCGCTTATACGGCGGCCCATCACCCGGAGGCACACATGCTGAGCGGGCCGTTGCAGGGCAAGTTCCTGGAGCTGGTCAGCCGGCTGATGAGGCCGCAGCGAATACTGGAGATCGGGACCTTCATGGGGTATAGCGCGCTGTGCCTGGCTGCCGGTCTGGCCGAGGGCGGGCAATTGCATACCATTGAGTTACGGGAAGAGGACGCCGACCTGGCCGCGAAGCATTTTCGCCGGGCAAATTGGACGGACAGGATAATATTGCATCGGGGAAACGCGTTAGCGATCATTCCGACCCTCGATGAGGTTTGGGACCTGGTATTTATCGATGCAGACAAGCCGGGCTATGTGGATTATTACCGGCAGGTCCTGCCGAGGTTGAGGACAGGGGGGGTGATCCTGGCAGATAATGTTTTATTTCATGGCCAGGTACTGGAGCCGACAATCGAAGGAAAGAGCGCGAAAGGGATCCAGGCGTTCAATGAACTCGTTGCTGCCGACCAATCCGTAGATAAAGTGATGCTCACCGTCCGGGATGGGCTATTTATGATCTTCAAAAAGTAAAAAAGAGCGATGATCAACAGGCGGCTGGTATGGGTAATGGGCTTGACGGCGGTGACATCCGTGGTGCGGGCCCAGATCAGCGCGAACGGTGTCCTCTATGTGAACACCTATAAGACGCTGGCGATCGAGGAGGAGCAGCGGACAGGGGTGCCGGCGGCGATCACACTGGCGCAGGGGCTTCATGAAACAGAGGCGGGTACCAGTGAGCTGGTCCGGAATTCCAACAACCATTTCGGCATCAAGTGCAAGGCAGAGTGGAAGGGACCAGTCTACCACCACGACGATGACGCCAAAGGCGAATGCTTCCGGGTCTATGCCAGCGCGGCCGACTCCTACCGGGACCATTCGGATTTCCTGCGGCAGGGAGCCCGGTATGCTTCGCTGTTCCGGCTCGACCCGACCGATTATGAAGGCTGGGCCTACGGCTTGCGGAAAGCTGGCTATGCGACAAATATTCGATATTCCCAGATCCTGATCAAGCTGGTCAGGGATTACCATTTGGAACAATATACGCTGATCGCCATGGGAAAGCTGCCCGCGTCCGATGAAGTAGCGCTGGTTGCACCGGGAGGCGGGAACGGGGCCTATCCGGGAGGAGCGACTGGTGTCGCGGGATCGTCAGGCAGCGGGGTGGCTACAGACGGCGCCGGGAGTGGGAACGGGGTGCCGGTCCTGCTGCACGGAGGGAAATGGGATTCGACGGACAATGGCGGGGATAAGACGGACAAAGGCGGGGGCAGGCTTGACGCCGCCGCAGGCGAAGTGCCGGCCAACTATCCGGAAGGGGAATTCCAGATCAACCGAACCAGGGTTGTATTCGTACCCGCCGGGGTGCCGTTGCTGGCCGTCGCGACAAAGTACGAGGTGCCGTTGGGGCGGATATATGAATTCAATGAGATGGCCAACGAGGAGGTGCTGGTGAAGGGACAGCTGATCTTTCTGCAAAGGAAGCGGCGGAAAGGCGCAACGGCATACCATATCGTTAAGGCGGGCGAGGACCTATACGGCATTGCGCAGTCGGAAGGCATCCGGTTGAATGATATGTTGGAAATGAATCAGTTGTATCCGGGAGCACAGCCGGCGGCCGGCGAGCGGATCTATTTGCAGGATTCAGCGCCGGAGCGGCCGAAGCTGGTGGGAGAGGTGGCGACCCAGACGATAAATTAACGGATTATGCCGATAAGGGTACACGACAAGAATTTTGAGCCGTATTTGTCAGCGGATCGGATTGCGGAGAAGATCCGGGAAGTAGCGGGACAGCTGAACCGCGATTATGCGGACAAGCGTCCCTTGTTCATCGCCATTCTGAATGGCGCTTTCATGTTTGCCAGCGATCTGTTCAAGGAGATCAATATTGAGGCGGAGATCAGCTTTATCAAGCTCGCGTCCTACAAAGGGACCAAATCATCCGGCCACGTGATCACGGCGATCGGGCTCGACATGGACCTGATCGGGCGGCATGTGGTGATCGTGGAAGACATCGTAGACACGGGAAAGACGCTCAGCGAATTCCTGCCCCAGCTGGAGCACCAGCAACCGGCTTCTATGAAAATAGCCGCGCTGCTGCATAAGCCCGAGGCGACGGTGTACCCGATCCAGGTGGATTACCTCGGTTTCTCCGTGCCCAACAAATTCCTGCTGGGCTACGGGCTTGATTATGATGGATTGGGGCGGAATATCCCGTCGATTTATCAGCTGGTGGAATGATTGAGGCGTGGAATAATTGAGGCGGGGAATGATTGGGGCGTGGAATAATCAGGGAGCGGAATGATTGGGCCGGCCTCTTGACAAAGAGGAAGAAACGCATTAATTTTAATCAAAATATCCGATTGAAAAGTGCACTGTTGCTGGTACTGGGGTCTCTCCTTTTGCATTCCGCGATGGCGCAATACTATTTACGCGGGGAAGTGAGAGATGAGACCAATAGCCTCATGCCGAATGTGAAGATGCGACTCCATTCCAATGGGTATCTTTACTATTCCGGGATCTCAGGGGCCTTCGGGATCCCTATACCCCTGGCGACGGATACCCTGACGCTGGATGCGGACGGATACGAAGAAGCGACGGTGCCGGTCGACGCCAATGCCTACCAGACGATCAAGCTAAAGCCCATTTTTCGAACCATTTCAGGCGTGCAGCAGGCGAAAGGACTTATGTCCTTCACCAAAGACTGGAAGCCGGCCAGCCGACAGGACTGGGGTGTGAGCGGGGAGACCTACAGCTCTCTCGTTGAAAATTGTCCCATTCCGGCGGCGCGGTACCCGGAAACGGGGTTTGCGATCCGGATCGACAAGGCTTCCTACAGTAATGTCAGGCGCTTTCTCAATATGGGCAGTACGATCCCGCCCGATGCCGTCCGGATCGAGGAACTGCTGAATTATTTCAATTTCGGGTATGCAGATCCGCCGAAGGACAGCTGTTTCGCCATCTGGTCGCATTTGTCCGAATGCCCGTGGAATCCGGGCAACCAATTGCTGTTCCTGCAGGTTTGCGCCCGCAAGCTCGACCCGGCGAGGATCCCGCCCGCCAACCTGGTTTTCCTCATCGACGCATCCGGGTCCATGGACCTGCCCAACAAGCTTCCGCTCATCAAGTCCGCGTTCAGCCTGCTGGTCAATAACCTTCGGGCGGTCGATACCGTTACCATCGTCACCTATGGGAATACGGTGGGGGTGTGGATGCCGCCCACTTCGGGCCAGGAGAAAAAGAAGATCCTGAAAGCGATCGACGAGCTGACTCCGCAGGGGGCTACGCCGGGCGAAGCGGGGATCCGGGCGGCCTACCGGGTGGCCAAGAGCGAATTCATCAAAGGGGGCAACAATCGCGTCATCCTGGCGACGGACGGCGATTTCAACGAGGGGGAGTCCTCCGAGGATGAATTGGAAAAACTGGTGTCCCAGTACAAAGACTGGGGGATCTACCTCACCTGTCTCGGCGTCGGAATGGGTAATTACAAAGATTCGAAGCTCGAAGCGCTGGCAAAGAAAGGGAATGGCAATTTCGCGTATCTTGACGACGAGCAGGAGGCCGAAAAGGTGCTCGTGCGCGAATTTACGCAGACGGTGTATGCGGTCGCGGACGACGCCTATTTGAATATAGACTTTAACCCCGAGCTGGTGAAGGATTACCGGTTGATAGGGTTTGATAACAAACTGAAGATGCTGACGGACTCCCTCAGCGGTATCCAGGGCGGGGAAGTGGGCTCGGGGCATTCCGAACTGGCGCTGTTCGAACTGACACCCGCGAGCGGAGACACCGTGCAGCCGGGCGGAACGGAAGGGGAACTGGGCAGGGTGGTGCTCAACTACAAATTGCCAAACGATTCGGTCGGGCGCACGACCAGCTATGGTTGTGTCAACCACCTGATCGCTTTCCGGGACCTGCAGCCGTGCTACCGGTTTGCCTCCTCGATCGCCCTGTTCGGCGGCTTGCTCAAGCGGTCCCCCTACATGAAACAGGCGGACTGGAAGGATGTCATCGGGATGGCCGAGGAATCGAGCGACCCGGATGACGGGCTGGAACAGGAATTCATCGGGTTGATCGAGAAGGCGCAAAAGATTTACGGAAGAGGCAGGAGGAGGTTGGCGAAGCTGGCGAGGGAGTGAGGCGTTCTAAGTAAACATCTCCCTCACTTTATCGAAAAAGCTCCGCTCGTTCTTATCGGGCTTCGGCTGGAAATTTGGCGATTCGTTCAATTTTTCCAGTATGACCTTTTCCTCCGGCGTCACGTGCTGAGGCGTCCAAACATTTATATGGATCAGTTGGTCCCCCTTCTCGTACGAGTTCACCGCGGGGAAACCCTTCCCTTTGAGGCGGAAGATCTTGCCGCTTTGAGTCCCGGCAGGGATCTTGATCTTTGCCTTGCCATCGATGGTGGGCACCTCGGCCTGCAGGCCAAAGACCGCGTCCATAAAGGAGATATGAAGTTCGAAAGCGACGTTGAGGCCGTCGCGGTGCAATTCGGGATGTTGCTCCTCTTCGATGAGCACGATCAGGTCCCCGGTCGGACCGCCTCTTTCGCCCGCGTTCCCCCGCCCGCCGACGCTCAGCTGCATGCCTTCCTGGACGCCCGCGGGGATGTCGATCGTGACGGTCTCTTCCCCGTAGACCCGGCCCTCGCCCTTGCAAACGGCGCATTTGGCGGTCACGATCGAGCCCTCGCCGTTGCAGGTCGGGCAGGTCGTGACGGTTTGCATCTGGCCGAGAAAGGTATTGCTCACGCGGCGCACCTGTCCGCTCCCGCCGCAGGTAGAGCAGTTCTGGATGCTGTTCCGGTCCTTCGCCCCGCTGCCGCTGCAGCTGGTGCAGGAGACGTATTTCTTTACCTTGATATTCTTGGTGACGCCTTTGGCGATCTCTTCATAATTGAGCTTGATCTTGACGCGGAGATTGCTGCCGCGCACGCCGCGCGAACGGGACCCGCCCCCGCCACGACGGCCGCCGCCAAAGAAGCCGCCGAAAAGGTCATCCCCGAAAATGTCGCCGAACTGGCTGAAGATGTCATCCATGTTCATGCCGCCGCCGGCTCCGCGACCATTGGCGTTCAGGGCGGCGTGACCATACCGGTCATACTGCGCCCTTTTGTCCGTATCGCTGAGGACTTCGTAGGCTTCGGCCGCTTCCTTGAATTTCTCCTCCGCACTTTTGTCGCCGGGGTTCCGGTCGGGGTGAAATTGCATCGCCACTTTGCGATAGGACTTCTTGATCTCTTCTGCAGTCGCGCCTTTCGACAGACCCAGGACTTCGTAATAGTCTCTTTTTGACATTGGATGATTCCGGTGGCTTTAATTGCCCACCACCACTTTGGCGTGGCGGATGAGCTTGTCGTTCAGATAATAACCTTTTTGGATTTCGTCGATCACCTTTCCCTTGCGGGCCTCCTCCCTGACGGGGATCTCGGTGATGGCTTCGTGCTTTTCCACATCGAAGGCGGTGTCGATGCTCTCCATGGCCCTGAGGCCTCTTGACTGGAGCGTGCTGCGGAGCTTCGAGAACACCAGTTGCACGCCTTCCCTGATCTGGTCGATATCGGTCGCGGACACCAATTGTTTCTCCGCCCGGTCACAATCGTCCAGGACTTCCAGCAGGGAGATAACAATCTCCTTGCCGGCGGTCTGGCGGATCTCCAGGTTCTCCCGGGCGCTCCGCTTCCGGAAATTGTCGAATTCGGCAAAGAGCCGGAGGTATTTGTCTTTCTGCTCCTGTAATTCTTCTTTCAGTCGGTCCAGTTCTTCTTCCGCGGCACTCAGGTCCGTCAGATTCGCGGAACCCGCAATATTTTCATCGGTATTCAGATCTTCTGATGTGTCGGGCGTGTTATCTTTTCTGTTCATCTCTGCCATAGATATAGAAATTATCGTAAACACTAGCCAGTCAATATCCTTGCCAACCCCCGTCAAAGGACAAAATGTCCTGATAAAATCGTGCAACTGACAGGTTCTGCAACGGTTGCGGCAAAATTAGGCTGATTGTCCGGAGTTTAGAAGTAATTTTATACTCCCGGAGATGGAAATTTCAAGTAACTGAATGACTATTAATACATTATCGAATGACAGCAAATCGGATCCTCCTCCTGCTTGCCGCAATGACGGTGATGCAGGCGAGCAGCGCGTGTGGCAAAAAAAGCGGCCCGGGGCCAACCCCGACACACCCCGACACCAGCAAAAATACCAGCCCGGTCAATTCGCAGGTGGCGTTTTGGCTCACCAATACCGATAAGAGCGCCTTGTTTCAAAAACAGAATATTGCCTTGGACTTCGCCGCGGGGACCGGACTTCAACCCGGGATCACGGTGGATACGACGACCACCTATCAGACCATCGACGGATTTGGCTATTGCCTGACCGGCGGCAGCGCACAACTGATCGAAGGACTGCCGGCGTCGCAGCGACAGGCCCTGGAACAGGAGCTTTTTACGGCCGACAGCACGCATATCGGCGTGAGTTACCTGCGGCTGACGATCGGCGCCTCCGACATGAGCGCCCGCGTCTTCTCCTACGACGACAATGCGAGTCCTTCCCGGCCCGATACGACGCTTGCCAATTTTACGCTTGCCGACGACACTACCTACCTGATACCCCTGCTGAAGGAGATCGTCGCGGTCAACCCGTCGATCAAAATACTGGCTTGTCCATGGTCGCCGCCGGCCTGGATGAAGAACAACAACAGCCCTGCCGGGGGCTCGCTGCTGCCGGAAAATTACGGGGTATATGCACAATACTTTGTCCGGTATATCCGGGCCATGGGGGCCAACGGGATCACGATCGATGCCGTCACGCCGCAGAACGAACCGCTGAATCCCGGCAACAACCCGAGCTGCTTCATGCAGGACACAGCGGAAGACGTCTTCGTGCGGGAATACCTGGGGCCCGCGTTCAGCGCGGCGGGCATCCACACGAAGATCATTGTCTACGATCATAATTGCGACGTGCCGGCATACCCCGAGTATATCCTTGCGGATGCGGCGGCGGCGCAATACGTCGACGGGTCGGCATTTCATTTATATGCGGGCGATATTTCGGCGCTTACGGCCGTTCACAATGCCTTTCCCGATAAGAACTTGTACTTCACCGAGCAGTATGTGGGCGGACCCGGTGATTTTAAGACCGATCTGGGCTGGTCGGTGAAGCATCTCGTTATCGGTGCGCCCCGGAACTGGAGCCGGAATGTGCTGGAGTGGAACCTGGCGGCCGACCAGAATTACGGTCCGCACACGCCCGGAGGGTGCAGTACCTGTCTCGGGGCATTCACGATCAACGGGACCGCGGTGAGCCGGAATACGTCCTACTATATTATCGCGCATGCCAGCAAATTCGTCATACCCGGCTCGGTGCGGGTGGCGTCGA
>DATNBP010000216.1:0-9884 GCA_035572015.1 Puia sp.
GTTCATCAACTTCGTGAAGCTGGGAAAGCCCGGCGTATAATAAAGATAGGACCCAAGTACCCAGATGGTCGGCGCGGGACCCAGATCATGCGTGATCCAGATATCGCGTGTGCCAGTGCCCATCGGCGACTTTTCAATCAACTGATAGTGGGCGATGTGGTAGCCATTGACCACCTGGCCCGAGTCGGGCGCCCTGAGTGCCGTTTGCGATGCCCCTTTTATTCCATTTGGCATCATGGCGGCGTAAAGCGCGCCCGTGTATTTGGTTTTGAAGGCACGACCGGTATGATGCTGCAAATGCGTTTCAGTGGCCCCCGCCAGATCGAAGAGGATGGTGTCCTGCGGTGAGATGGTGCTGGAGTCCGGGACGCCGTTCTTGAGCGTGATGTCGTAGGCAGTCACCCTGGCGTTGGTCCCGCTTTGAATATAGGTCATGACAAGACGGGTATTGTGCCGGTCGAGCTGGTAGACAAGTTTGCCGGAGAATTGCGCGAATGCGGCCTGGCCGATCATCGTGAGAACCAGTGTGGCCAACTGAGCCGTCAGCCGCGGGGAGACGCGGCGCAACGCCATCAGCCGCAGGGCAGGGGGAAACTTTTTCATGGTGAGCATTTTGCCCAAACTACCGCATTCCCGCGGCGGCCTGAGTCGCCAATCCATATCTGGCGGTTCCTGGTCCAAATCCGGCAGGCCGCGCGAAACATCCCAGTCGCGCCCGCCGCTCCACTCGCGCCAAGCATCCGCCCCACCATCCCAGCCGCGCCCGCCGATCCACTCCCGCGAAACATCCGCGCTCACCAGCCCTACTCCATCTTCACCGGCTCGAACCGGCCCGTCCGGTAATCCATCATCATCAGGAACGCCTTCTTCGACGTCAGTCCCTCCACCTGCAGAAGGGGAAGCCTGCCCAGCCCGACGAGCGCCAGTGCGATTCCTCCAAGATTTGCCGCACCCGTCGTGCGCGGGTCGTCGACCCTGAGCTTTTCGCGGATATAATACTCGCCGTCCTTTTTGATCAGCGGCGTATAGACCCCTTCAAATGACACAAAACCTTTTCCATGCAGCACGAACGCATATATCCGTTCCGGATGCACGGTATCCAGCAAGTCGGTTCGCGGATAGTCGGGCCGCAGGTTCGCGAGACTCGAATAATGAACATAGATGCCGTCGGGCAGGGAATCCGCTTGGTACAGCGGGGTTTGCTTTTTCCAGACCTGGTCCGCGTAGCCGACCGTCGCTCGCGTAAAGGTCCCCGCCGAACTGTCGCCGGATTTCGTCAGCATCCGCGCCATCGCGCCGGATACCGCATTTTCGACGGCAGCGGCAAATTTCCGGCGGGCGCCGCGACCCATACCTGCGCCAACCCTCACGGAGACGGTGGTGTCGATATCCGCGATCCAGGAATACGACCCGTCCTGCCCGGCAAAAAGACGGAATACGATCGACGCATTTCGCTCGCCGCGGTTGTCGTACACGATGAACCGCCGCATCTCCACCAGCAGGGACGCCGGACCCGCCGTACTGTCTTTGAGCCGGTCCAACAGGCCCGCAAAGGCTCGTTCCAGCGGGCTGTCCACCGCGACCTGCAACCCGTAGTAGGTGCCGTCGTTCAGCCAGCCCAACTCACCCTTATCCCGGCGTTCGTCTATCAATTCCAAATGGCTGTAAAGACTGTGGGAAACCCGCTGCGCCTGCGCGGAAGCGGCAAGTTGCAGGCGGAGCGTATCCGGCTTTCCCTCCGGCGGCCCGTCATCGTCCTGGGCATGAAGGCCGGGACCGGACCCAAGAGCAAAAAACAGCAGCAGTAACGGGCAAACCCCGGGCCATCGGCGCCATGACGCCGCCACTATTGCGCGCTCAGCGATACACATCCAACAGCCCCTCCGGTAGCTCAACGCGTACTTCCCGCCGCCGCGGGTCGATCCCCCGGAGCGTCTCTTCGTGTACCGGGATCAGCGCCTCTTTGCCGTTCAGGTCGATCCGGCAAAGGATCTGGTGCGGTTGCTCGATCACTTCCAGGATCTCGCCAAGGTCGGACGGGCCGTCGAACAACCGGAATCCTACCATCGAGATCGGAGCCGTACGGCCCGCAAATGAAGCAAAATCCTCGTCGCGCAGCCAGACCTCCTTCTGCACCACCCGACGCGCCGCCTCTTTCGAATCCAGGCCTTCGAGCTTCACATAGACCTCGTCCGGGCCCTTCAGCCGCGTGGTCTGCACAAACCAGGGCAGCATTTCGTCGCGGAGCCCCTCGAGAAAAATTGTTTTAAGGCCTTTCAACGACGTCTTTTTGCCGAGCCGGTGCTGGAGCACGAGCTCACCTTGCAGCCCAAAGACCGCGACGAGTTTGCCGATATTTCTATATTGTTCCGCCATCCGCGACCTCAAAAAAAGCAGGAGGCCCAAGAGCCTCCTGCTATAGATTACACAATGAACATTTGCTGATTGTAGGTGCTGCGCGTCAGCCTATGCTTCCTGCGCAGCTGCGGGGGTGCCGCCTTCGCTCTTCCTTTCCGCGCGCTCCGGCCGTTCCGAACGCTCCACCCTTCTGACGGGAGGACCGCCGGGGCCGCGACGACCGGGACGGGTCTTACGATTTTCTTCCTGGCGTTTCTTCAGAGCTATTTCATGTTCGCCGTGCCACTTCTGAAATTTCTCCATGGCGGCCGCGTCATCGAATAACCCTAATTTGACACCACGCAGTAAGTGTTTCAGGTACAGTACACCCTTGTAAGAAAGGATCCTCCTTACGGTATCCGTGGGTTGGGCGCCTTTGTGGAGCCAATCCAATGCTTTTTGGCGATCGAGTTGAACGGAAGCCGGAACTGTGAGCGGGTTGTAAGTACCGATTTTCTGGATGAATTTACCATCCCTGGGCGCACGGGCGTCAGCGACTACGATGAAGTAGAATGGTCGCTTCTTAGACCCATGGCGTTGCAGTCTGATTTTAACTGGCATCTTAAATAGAAATTTAAATGCGTGAACAAATAAGGTTACCTATCCAAATTTTGGGAGTGCAAATCTAGCACTCGAATACCACATTTCAAAAATAATACATCGGGAATTAACGAGCGAATATTGGGGGGAATATTTTCTACCGCCCGTAAGGAATTAACAATTAAGGAATTATTGCTACACCATTCATTTACAGCAATTTCTGTGCCTTGGTCGCCGAAGCTTTAGCGAAGGCGACCCTTGGTCGCCGTAGCTTTAGCGAAGGCGACCCTCGGCCGCCGAAGCTTTAGCGAAGGCGGCCGGAAAGTCACCGCCGCCGCAGTCCCCCCATCCCCATCGGCATTTTATTCATCTGCTTCATCATCTGCTTCATCTGCTCGAACTGCTTCAAAAAGGCGTTCACATCCGCGATATCCTTCCCGGCGCCTTTGGCGAGCCGCCGCCGGCGGGACTGATCGATCGCATCCGGGTTGGCCCGCTCGTAGGGCGTCATCGAGCTGATGATTGCTTCTATCCCCTTGAAGGCGTCGTCGCTGATATCGATATCCTTGATCGCCTTTCCCACGCCAGGGATCATCCCGAGCAGGTCCTTGATATTGCCCATCTTCTTGATCTGCTGGAGTTGCTGCATGAAATCCTCGAAATCGAACTGGTTCTTCCGGATCTTCTTCTCCAGTTTCCGCGCCTCCGCCTCATCGAACTGCTCCTGGGCTCTTTCGACCAGGGTGGTAATGTCGCCCATCCCCAGGATCCGCTGCGCCATCCGCTCGGGGTAGAAAACATCCAGCGTATCCATCTTTTCACCGCTCGAAACAAACTTGATCGGCTTGGTCACCGTGTACTTGATCGAAAGCGCCGCACCGCCGCGCGTATCGCCATCCAGCTTCGTTAGCACCACGCCGGTAAAATCCAGCCGGTCGTTGAAGGCTTTCGCCGTATTGACCGCGTCCTGGCCCGTCATCGAGTCCACGACAAAGAGGATCTCCTGGGGTTTGATCGCCGCCTTGATTGACGCGACTTCCTGCATCATGGCTTCATCGATGGCCAGCCGGCCGGCCGTATCGACGATGACTACATTTTTATTTTTACTCCGCGCTTCCCGGACGGCATTCTCCGCGATCGCCACGGCATCTTTGTTCTCGGGTTCGCTGTATACTTCCACCCCGATCTGTTCACCCAGCACGCGCAACTGCTCGATAGCCGCCGGGCGGTAGATATCCGCGGCGACCAGGAGCGGCGACAATCCCTTGCGCGTTTTGAGGTAATTCGCCAGTTTGCCGCTGAAGGTCGTTTTACCGCTACCCTGCAACCCCGCGATCAGGATCACCGCCGGGCTGCCCTTGGCGTTGAATTCCGCTTCGCTGCCGCCCATGAGGTCCGCCAGCTCGTCCTTCACGATCTTGATCATCAGTTGGCCGGGACTCACCGCCGTAAGCACTTTCTGGCCCATGGCCTTCTCCCGGACCGTATCCGTAAATTCCTTGGCAATCTTGAAGTTGACGTCCGCGTCTATCAGCGCCCGCCGGATATCCTTAATGGTGGAGGCGATATTCAGCTCGGTGATCCTACCCTCCCCCTTTATCTGTTTAAAAGCGGACTCCAGCCGCTCAGAAAGGTTCTCAAACATATCAAAAAGAGAAAGTGAATGCAATCACGTCACATTCACTCTCGGGGGGACAAAATTAAGAATTTTTAGAGTATTTGTCTATTCAAATTTCGCTTCGTTTAAATTCCCAGATAGCTCCGCAGCATCTTGCTCCTGCTGTTGCTGCGCAGTTTCGTGATCGCCTTGTCCTTGATCTGCCGCACCCGCTCCCGGGTCAGGTTGAACTTCTCGCCGATGTCTTCGAGGCTCATCGGGTGGTCGACCCCGATCCCGAAGAAGAAACAGATCACCTCTTTCTGGCGCTCCGTCAGAGTCTTCAGGCTGCGGTCGATCTCCTGTTTGAGCGACTCCTTGTGTTCGATGTTCGTTTCGGCGCGCTCCGCGTTCGGGTTCTCCAGCACGTCGATGAGCGTATTGTCTTCACCTTCGGAAAGCGGCGTGTCCATGCTGACGTGGCGCGCCGCGATCCCCAGGGAGGATGAGACTTCCTCGATGTCGAGCTCCAGCACTTCGGCGAGCTCCTCGGCCGAGGGTTCGCGCTCGAATTCCTGCTCGAGTTGGCTGTAGGCCTTCTGAATGCGGTTGGTCAATCCAACTTTGTTGAGGGGAAGCCGGACGATCCGGGACTGCTCGGCTAGCGCCTGCAGGATGCTTTGCCGGATCCACCATACTGCGTAAGAAATGAATTTGAAACCCCGGGTTTCGTCGAAGCGCTGTGCCGCCTTGATAAGGCCCAGGTTGCCCTCATTGATCAGATCGGGCAGGGACAGGCCCTGATTCTGGTACTGTTTGGCTACGGATACGACAAAGCGAAGGTTCGCTTTGGTAAGTTTATCGAGAGCTTTTTGATCGCCCTGCTTGATACGGATCGCGAGTTTGACTTCTTCTTCGGGACTGATCAACTCTACTTTTCCTATCTCCTGCAGGTATTTCTCCAAACTCTGAGATTCACGATTAGTGATACTTTTCGTGATCTTCAGTTGACGCATGCTCATAGGCAGAGGTCTTTTAAAGGGTTTTTAGGTTCTAAGCTTTTAATCGATATAGATAGATAATTAAATCGGTTGAAAAAAATCGTTCGTCCTTGTTGAAAACGAATTATTTAACCTTTTCTTGCATCCCTGAGCTGTCAATTTGACCCGGCTACCAATTTAACCATTTCAGGCCGCAAAACCTATTTTATTTCATAAGCGCCTAACAACCAATGGCTTTACATTAAAATCCCGTTAAAATGCATCCGTTGGGCATCACGATATATGAAAGAAAAAAAATTTTGATGGTACAATTATTTTTCTATTATTGCACACAGCCGGTTTGAACATCCTAACAGCTAGGTTGTTGATGCCAACGAATCAATAGGTATAGATGAGCAAAAAAACAATGTTTACGGTAGAGTATCCGGTCAGATGTTCGCCCTCGATTTTATATGATTTTTTGAGCACCCCTGCTGGTTTGCAGGAGTGGTTTGCGGATAGGGTTGATGAGCGGGATAATGTCTTTAGTTTTTCCTGGAATGGCACTACAGATAAAGCGGAGGTAACGGAGAGTGAATTCGAAAAGTTTATCCGGTTCCATTGGTTGGATGCACCGCCCGAGGAATTTTTCGAGTTCCGGATCGAAAAGTCCGAGGTCACCAACCAGACGATCCTCGTCATCAGCGATTTTGCGGGCAAGGGCGAAGTAAAGGACCAGACGCAACTCTGGAGTTACCAGGTGAAAGATCTGTTTCACCGGCTGGGGAATTGAATTCGCCCGTCGGCATACAGGCCATCCTGCCGGGTAGCCGGCGCCCCTGTTCAGGACCCTAAAATCCCCATCAGCACCATAAATTTCCCCGTCAGGATTTCCTGCGACTCCGCCCACCGGTTCAGGTCGCAGCGCGCGGAGATTTTCAGGAAGTCGCGCTCCCCAAGCCGCTCCCATCCGCCATACGTATCTACGCTATGTTCGTGCTCCCACTCGTCTTCCGAGAAGCCGACCTCGAATCCGGCAGCCGTCAGTTCATCCCGCCGTTCCATGATAACGGGAAGGTACAACCGAAGATACCGCCCCTTGAGATGGAGCGTCACGTGGAAGGAATGTCCCCACCAGAACATGGTCCTGATAGCCAGGACATCTTCGCGGCCGAAGATGCGCGGGTAGTCCAGCATCACCCACGGAAGCCCCTTGTATTTTTCTCCCTTCGAGATCTTCGGTTCCCGTCCCGCGACAAGGGCCTCCGGCGCCGGTATCCGGCGCCATTCCGCGCTGAGTCCGGCAAAGAGATTGACGACTTTCCGGACGATGGAATTCTTCGTTAAAATCCACGCCGGATCGGTCACCAGCCGCATTTCCTCTGCCGAAAGTTGTACATTTGCGTCCATTCAATAAAGTTAAGTTATTCGTGCGGAGCCCGTTGTTCAAAAAACTGGATATCCTGATCGTAAAGGCCTTCATCGGGCCTTTTGTCGCTACCTTTTTTGTCACGGTGTTTGTGCTTGTCCTGCAGTTTTTCTGGCTCTATATCGATGACGTCGTGGGGAAAGGGGTGGACGTGTTTACCGTGCTGCGGCTGGTCGTGTACCTCGCGACGACCCTGGTTCCCCTCGCCCTGCCGCTGGCAGTCCTGCTTTCTTCGATCATGACCCTGGGCAACCTGGGCGAGACCTTCGAGTTGATCGCCATAAAATCCGCGGGCATTTCCCTGCTCCGTTTCATGCGGCCGCTCTTCTTCGTCAGCTAGTTGCTGACCGTTATCGCCTTCTTTTTCAATAACAATGTCCTCCCGGTCGCCACGCTGAAGCTCAACAACCTCAAGAGTGATATCATCCTCACGCGGCCGGCCTTCGACATCCGGGAAGGAGTCTTCTATGACAAGCTTACGGGTTTCGTGATCAAGATCGGCAAGAAGGACAAGAACGACAGCACCATTCACGACGTCGTCATCTATGAGCAGGAGGGCACGAGCACCCAGGACAATATCATCATCGCGGACAGTGGCAAGATGGTCGTTACGCCCGACAAGCAACACCTTATTTTTACCCTGAAACACGGGACGCGGTACCAGGAGAAACCGACCGGCGGCGCCTATAATTCGCAGCTCGTGCGGATGTCGTTCGATACGTACAAGAAAGTGATGGACCTGAGCGTGTTCAACATGATCAAGACCGACGAAAGCCAGTACAAGGGTAACTACCAGCACCAGACGCTCAACCAGCTGAGTCACAGCATCGACAGCATCCGCAAGAAGAACGAAAGTTACATCGCCAATTCAAAGCGGCTGATCGACGCAAACCTCAAATTCCAGCCCTGGCTCGACACCACCGGCTGGGCCGCCGTTGAAAAAGATACCACGGGCTCGCGCTATCTCTATTCCCTCGCGTATGCCAACGACAGCATCCGCCGCGTCTGGTCCAAAGCCCGCCGCGAACGGGACTCGATCGACAAGGCGCAGGCGTTGGCCGCCAGGTCCGGCAAATCCGGCGCGACCCCCACGACGCCGCAAAAGGCCCCCGCAGCAACCGTCGCCGCGCCTCAGAATCCAGCCCGCAGCGCCGCTGCCAACAACGCCGCCCACGACTCCGCCCTCGCCGCCCGCGCCAAACACATCGCCGACTCCGCCCGCGCAGTCGCCGCGAGACTCCACCCCGGGAGCCAGGGTCTTGGCCCGTCGAAACCCGGTGCCAGCACCGCGACCAACCGCCGCCCATTCCCGGGCACCCCGATAATCATGACGCACCCGCCCGCCGGGGCGCCCCTGCAGTCTCCGAACCATCCGACGTCCAATCCTGCCGTAGTCCAATCAACGCCCGGCCGTCCCAGCGGCGCCGCCCAAACACCCACGCATCCCGTCGGCACCCCATCCGGCCATCCCGCGCCCGTCAAGCCCGTCATCCCCATTCCCGGCGGGATCGCCATCAACCGGATCTCGCGACTGTCCCAACCGCCCCCCACGACCTTCGAAGACCTGCTGCCCGACTCCGTCCGCCAGGATGTGATGGAAAAGGCCAATCAAGCGATCAATAACGCAAAGATCGGCGTCGACCAACCCGTCCAATCCTACGAGAACGAAGTGACCAACCTCCACGAACACCAGATTGCCTGGCACGAAAAGCTGACCTATGCGGTCGCCGTCCTCGTCATGTTCCTCATCGGCGCGCCCCTTGGCTCGATCATCCGCAAGGGCGGCATAGGGATGCCCCTCGTGTTTGCCGTGATCTTCTTCGTGATCTTTTTCCTCCTCAACAACTTCGGCCGCAAATTCACGAAAGAGGGCGTGATGACCGCCATCGGCGGGATGTGGATGGCGACCTATGTCCTGACCCCGATCGGCATTTTCTTAACGTATAAGGCGATGCACGACTCGCAACTGTTCAATAAGGAGTTCTATTTCCGGCTGACCCGGTCGGTCCGGAAATTTATCCGGAGGTTACGGGGGCGGGAGAACGAAGAAGTGAGCTAATTTTCCCTACCTTCGGCGCCAACTTTCTAAAGCCGCAAAATCAGCATTTCGACGTGGAAAAAAGCCAGGAAAATATCGGGCTTCAAAGGTGGGTAGCAGCGGTCGCCATCATCCTTTTCCTGCTCAAGCTCGCCGCCTACTACCTGACGCAGTCCGTGGCCGTCCTCACGGATGCGCTCGAAAGCACCGTCAACGTGATCGCGGGCCTGATCGGCCTCTACAGCCTGAACGTTGCCGCGAAACCCAGCGATTTCGACCACCCGTACGGCCACGGCAAAGCCGAGTTCCTGTCCTCCGCCGTCGAAGGCGCGCTCGTCCTGATGGCAGGGCTCATCATCATTTACGAGGCCGTCACCGATTTCATCCACCCCTCGCCTATCCAGAAACTCGATAAAGGGATCGTCATCATCGCCTTCACCGCGATCGTCAATTTCATCGTCGGGACGATATGCGTCTACCGGGGAAAGCGGAACAATTCGATTCAGCTGATCGCGGGCGGCAAGCATCTCCAAACCGATACCCTGTCGACGACCGGCATCATCGTCGGCCTGATCGTCATCTATCTCACCGGGCTCGTCTGGCTGGACGGCGTCGTCGCCCTTATCTTCGCCAGCTTCATCATCTTCACCGGCTACCGCATCCTGCGGAGGTCCATCGCCGGCATCATGGACGAGGCCGACCTGCAACTGCTCGAGGACCTCATCTCCTACCTCAACGAGCACCGCCGTCCCAACTGGATCGACCTGCACAACCTCCGCGTGATCAAATACGGCGGCGGCCTCCACATCGATTGCCACCTCACCGTTCCCTGGTACCTCACTGTCCTCGAGGCCCACGCCGATCTCGACGCCTTCACTTCCCTCGTCCGCGGCCGCTTCGGCG
>DATNBP010000217.1:0-38936 GCA_035572015.1 Puia sp.
GTCATTGCTGAGTTCCTGGATCTGCGGGATATAATGCTCCATGCGGACGAATTCGACGTAGCGGTTCTTGATCTTTCTCGCCCGGAACCATACATACATCACCGCGAACAGGCCGCCGCCGACGATCAGGGTGACGAAGCCCCCGTGCGGGAATTTTTCAAGATTCGCGAAAAGGAAACTAAGTTCGATCGTGAGATATACCGACAGGTACAGGTAGATCAGCACCGATTTGGTCCGACGGCTGATCAGGAAATTAGAGAAAAGGATCGAGGTGGCGAGCATGCAAAGCGTGATCGCGAGTCCGTAAGCAGCTTCCATATGCTCCGAGCTTTGGAAATAGATCACGATGCCGGAACAACCGACGAACATGAGAAAATTGATAGCCGGGATATAGGATTGGCCGCGCTCCTCCGTCGGATAGCTGATCCGGAGCTTTGGCCAGAGATTGAGCCGCATGCTCTCGCTGATCAGGGTGTAGGACCCCGAGATCAGCGCCTGGCTCGCAATGATCGCCGCGGAAGTCGCGATGATGACCCCCGGAATTACGAACCAGTCCGGCATAAAGGCATAGAATGGGTTGTTCTGATTGGTATCGAAGATCCGGCCCTTGTACTGCGCCAGCAGCCAGGCTCCCTGGCCGAGGTAGTTGAGGATGAGACAGGTCTTTACATAGATCCAGGAGACCCGGATATTCCCGCGGCCGCAGTGCCCAAGGTCGGAATACAGGGCCTCAGCCCCCGTCGTGCACAGAAATACGGCGCCGAGGATCCAAAAGCCCTTGTGATAGGTAGTCAGCAATTTGATCGCGTAATGCGGACTGAGCGCCTTGAAAATTCCCCAGTCATCGATCAGGTGGGTGCTCCCCAATACCGCCAGCATCGTAAACCAGACAAACATGATCGGTCCGAACAGCTTACCGATCGATTCCGTCCCGAATTGCTGCAAAAAGAACAAAACGACCAGAATGCCCAGCACCAGGTACACGATCGTCGACTGGTCGACATAGCGGAAAGCAGGCATTTGCCGCAGACCTTCCACCGCCGATGTCACCGAGATCGGCGGAGTGATCATCCCGTCGGCCAGCAGCGCGGCGCCGCCGATCATCGCCGGGATGACGAGCCATCGCTTTTGCCGGCGCACCAGCGCGAAAAGAGAGAAAATGCCGCCCTCCCCATTGTTGTCGGCCCTGAGCGTCAGCCATACGTATTTGATGGTCGTCTGGAGCGTCAGCGTCCAAATGATACAGGACAGGCTGCCCAGGATCAGTGTTTCGTCGATCACCCTGTCGTGGATAATGGCGTTCAGTACGTATAGGGGAGAGGTGCCGATATCGCCATAAATGATACCTAACGCAATGACCAGGTTGGCGAAATTTACTTTGTTGATCTGCTTGCTCATGCTCCTACGAACCTCCGGTTCGTTAATGAATTGTTGTTTTAGCGGCCCAGGTTCGACAACCCGGGCCCCCGGAATACCGTTTTATCGGCAAAGGCGCAAAGTTAGGGTGATTTACATGAAAATATGCGACCGGGGCGAGGGGCAACCTAACTTTTAGAAACCCCGTACTTTTATTTAACTTACAATATAATATCAAAAAAAAGCAGTGCCCGCATGACCAGATCCCTGTCCTTCCTTTTGCTGATGCTGTCCGTCCTGAACACTCCGAGCGCAAAAGCCCAGGTCTCGCAGATCTTTTACTCCGAGCCCGAGAAGGAAGACGGCCGCCGGACGAATTTCGAAATCATCGGCAAGCTTAACGGCAACTACCTGGTATTCAAGAATAACAACTCGAACAATGCGATCAGCGTATACGACAGCACCATGAAGGAAACCCAGCGGGTGCCGATGACCTTCATGCCCGACCGGTATATCAATGTCGACTTTGTCACCTACTCCGATTACTGTCTGCTGATCTATGAATATCAAAAGAAGGGGATCGTGCATGCGGCGGCGGCCCGGATCGGGCCGGACGGCCAGCTGATCGGAAAGCCGTCGGAGCTGGACACGACCCTGGTCGGTTTCGCGTCGAACAACAAGATCTATACGCTCATCGTCAGCGAGGACAAGCAGCGGATCATGCTGTTCAAGATCAACAGCCACGACCCGAAGAATTTCATGTTCACGACTTTCCTGTACGATAGCGAGTTGAAACTGATCGACCGCCACCGGATCTACCTGCCGATGGAGGACAAAAACGAGCTGTTCACCGAGTTCCTGGTGGATAACCAGGGCACTTTCGTCTTTGCGAAGTACCTGCGCAGCGGCAGCAATGATTATGTCTCCCGCGTCTCCGTGGTTACAAAAGGCCCCACCGCGGATACCTTTTGCATCCGGGATATCGGGGCGGGCGACCGCATCCTCGACGAGATCAAGATAAAAGTGGACAATAACAACAACCGCTACATCATTTCCGGTTTCTATTACAAACAACGTCGCGGCAATATTGAAGGGCTTTATACGGTACTCTGGGATAAGGCGACCAACTCACGGGAAATGGAAAAGGTGACGGTGTTCTCAGACGAGCTTCGGGCCCTCGCCAAAAGCACCGATGCGACCGTCAGGACCGCCTTTAACGATTTCTTCATCAGGCACATTGTTACGAAACGCGACGGTGGCTATCTGCTGGTCAGCGAGTCGCAGTATACGACTTCCCGGGGCAGCATGTTCAACCGCTGGGATTATATGAACCCGGTTTACGGGTACGGACCGGGATTTTACAGTCCTTATTACAGTCCTTATTACAACCCCTGGGCCCGCAACTACGGGGCCTATGCGACCAGGTTCCACGCGGAGAACATCATGGTGCTCTCGTTTGACCGGGACGGCAACCTGCAATGGAGCAACGTCATTCCCAAGAGCCAGTTCGACGATGAGTCCGACAACCTGATCTCCACCGAACTGGTCAATACGGGCGGCGAACTGCATTTCCTTTTTAACCTTTATGAGCGGCGGAATATGCTGCTCAACGATCAGAGTGTCTCGCCCGAAGGCCGGATCACCAGGTATCCGACCCTCCATAACCTGGACAGGGGGTATGATTTCATGCCACGTTACGGAAAACAGGTCAGCAGCTGGGAATCCGTCATTCCGTGTCTGTACAGGAATTATCTTTGCTTCGCGAAAGTTGATTTCTAAATCTAACGCTTCTTCAGGTGATCGGTATCTTCAGGCAAAAGAACCCCGCTAATATTATCGTATTGCTTGTCTATGCCCTCGTGCTGAAGTTCCACCTCTTTCTGCACCCGGTAGCCCCGGCTCTCCACCCCGAAGACAATTACCTGTACCGGCTTATCCTCAAAGGGCTCAAAACGGTCTGTGACCCGTTCCCGATCCTTTACGCCCTCCTCAGTTTCCTGCTGATCTTTACGCAGGCCGCGCTTTTCAACCGGATCTTCAACCACCATAAAGTTCTTCCCAAGCCCACCTACCTGCCCGGCATGTCTTATATCCTGATTACGTCCCTGTTGCCGGACTGGGGGCATTTTTCGGCCCCGCTCCTGATCAACTCCGTGATGGTGCTGGTTTGGTACCGGATGCTAGAGTTATACAATACCCACCGTCCCGGTTCCGCGATTTTCAACATCGGCCTTTGGACAGGGATCGTTTCCCTGCTGTATGTGCCCGCGGTAGCCTTTTTGCTGCTGGTCCTTTTCGGCCTGATGACCATGCGGCCCTTCCGGGTACGCGAGTGGCTGGTAGGGCTTCTCGGGTTCACTTTTCCCTATTATTTTCTCTTCCTCATCCTTTATCTCTCCGGGCAGTGGGCCCGGGCCGATATCGTCCCGAAGATCGTGTTGAACGTCCCGGCTTTTCCCGCCTCGATCTGGATCTCGCTCGGCATGGCCTTGCTGATCATCCCCTTTATTATCGGCGGCTATTTCGTGCAGAAGAACCTCAACAAATTCCTCATCCAGATCAGGAAAAGCTGGAGCCTCCTCCTGCTCTACCTGCTGGTTGCGGTGATCATCATCCTGATCAACCGGGTCAATTCATACGAGAACTGGATCATCATGGCCGTTCCTTTCGCCGCCTTTCATGCGGCGGCGTATTATTATCCGCAAAAGACCACCGGCCCGCTGATACTTCACTGGCTGATAGTGTTTTATATTCTTGCGATGAACTATTTTGCCTGAGACCCGAAAGCCCCTGCCACCATTTTTGTACCTTTGTCCCCAAAAGAAAGGAAACCCATGAAATTCGGAGTTGTCGTTTTCCCCGGATCGAATTGCGACCGTGATATGCAGGGTGCGTTGCAGGAGGATTTGCGTCAGGAAGTGGTCATGCTCTGGCACAAGGATACCAGCCTGGCCGGTCTTGGCAGGGAAGATTGTATCGTGCTTCCGGGAGGGTTTTCCTACGGCGACTACCTCCGTTGCGGCGCTATCGCCCGGTTTAGCCCGATCATGCAGTCGGTCACCCGGTTCGCAGCGGAGGGGGGGAAAGTCTTCGGCGTATGCAATGGATTCCAGATCCTTTGCGAGTCGCATCTTCTCCCGGGCGCCCTGCTCCGGAATGCCAACCGCCAGTTCGTTTCCCGGAATATCTGGCTCAGGGGGGAAGGGGATGGCGGACGGGCGCTGAAGGTCCCGATTGCACACGGGGAAGGCAGGTACTATGCGGATGAGCGTACGCTGGACGAGCTGGAAGCAAATGGCCAAATCATCTACCGCTACTCGGATGAAAACGGCAGGATCACCACCGGCGCCAATCCCAACGGCTCCCTGCGCAACATCGCGGGCATCTGCAACAAGTCCCGCAACGTATTCGGCATGATGCCGCATCCCGAACGGGCCTGTTCCGAAGCGCTGGGCAACACGGACGGCCAGGTCATCCTGCGGACCCTGTTCCTCCATACCGCTCCGTCCATCCCATCCAGGACGGCCATGGCCAATTTTTAATTTTTTTTAACGTCCAGGAAGCAGAACTTTGACCGATATGAAGGCAATTATTCTCATGGGGTTATCCCTCCTGACCGGCAGCTTTGCCATGGCGCAGTCCAGCAAGGAAGTCCACTGGACCTGCTCTGCAAAAAAGATCGCCGACCGGACCTACGAAGTACACATGACCGCCACGATCGGCGGCGATTTTCATTTGTATGCGCAGGACGCGGGGGGCGAAGGTCCCATCGCGACCGAATTTACTTTTAACAAGAGCCCGCTTATCACGCTGGACGGAAAGGTGAAGGAATCGGGCAAGCTGGTACAGAAATACGAAGACGCGTGGAAGCACAACGTTCGCTACTATGAAGGGTCGGTCGATTTCGTGCAGACCGTGAAACTCCGGAGCAACGCCAAAACAGCCCTGTCCGGCAAGGTGGAATTCATGGTCTGCAACGATCACGAATGCCTGCCGCCTGCCGACGTGGACATCAAGGTGCCGATCGGCGGATAAGCACATGCGCATTCGCTTCCATAGATCGGCATGGTGTTCGCGGCTGCTGTCCCCTCCCAACCTGCTGTTGGCCGTCATCTCCATCTTTGTACTCAGCGAGCAGCACGCCTTTGCCCAGCAGGGCGGCGACTCCGCGCAACGGGCCATCCGATGGGAATTCAGCGCCATGCCGGCGGCCGGGGATACTCCGCTGATCGCGCTGCATGCCAGGATCGGCGACGGATGGAAATTGTATTCCACCACGAACCCCGATTCCCTTGGCAATTCCCGCGTCACGCTCGACAGTTCGGTGCATGGCCATATCCTCGGGATCCTGGAAAAAGGAAGGTTACAGCACGGGAAGGACGCCTTGTTCAACGGCACAGAGACGAGCTTCTTTACCGACCGAACCGACTGGCAGATCCGCGTTCGGGTCGCACCGGGGTCGGGTGACATCAAAGGGACGCTGTCATTTATGGCGGTCAAGGGGGATTCGGTCATCGGACCGGTCGATACCGCCTTCCGCTTCGGCCGCGGGCCCGATGGCGGCTGGATCGCGAAGTCGACGGGACTTCAGCAATCGGCATCCGGTTCGGAGGAGTTGAAAAAAACAAGCATCGATTTACGGCACCCGGTCAATTCCTGCGGCGGGACGGGGACGGAGGACAGCGGGTCAAAGAGCCTTTTGGGCATATTCATTTTGGGCTTCTTCGGCGGCCTGGTCGCTTTGTTCATGCCCTGTACGTTCCCGATGATCCCCCTGACCGTTTCGTATTTTACCAAAAAGGCTACGTCGAGATCGCAGGGTATTTTTAACGCGGTGATGTACGGCTTCTTCATTTTTATTGTTTATGTGCTGATCAGCGTGCCTTTCTATTTCCTGAGCGCCAGCGACGCCAACATACTGAACACCATTTCGACGAATGTGTGGCTGAATGTGGCCTTTTCGGTTGTCTTTCTCGCGTTCGCCTTGTCCTTCTTCGGGCTGTTCGAGATCACGCTTCCGGGCAGATTTTCGAACACGGTGGACGCCCGGTCCGGCATCGGCAGTATTGGCGGCATCTTCTTTATGGCCCTGACGCTGGTCATCGTTTCCTTTTCCTGTACCGGCCCGATCCTCGGAACACTGCTGGTTGGCGCATTGGGCAGGGATGGCGGGGCCGTGCAACTGACCTTTGCCATGGCCGGGTTCGGACTGGCGCTGGGATTACCCTTCGCGTTGTTCGCCCTCTTTCCGAATTGGTTGAGATCCCTGCCGCGCTCGGGTGGTTGGATGAACACTTTAAAGATCGTGTTTGGATTCATCGAGCTTGCTCTCGCCTTAAAGTATTTTTCAAATGCGGACCTGGTGACACACTGGGGTTTATTGAAACGGGAGACCTTCCTCGGGGCATGGATCCTGACGGGTATCGCCCTGGTCCTTTACCTTTTCGGCGTCCTTCGATTTCCGCATGACCCGCCCCCTGAAAAATTAGGCAAAGGCCGGATCGGGGTGGGGCTGGTCTTCCTGGCTCTTGTCCTGTACATGCTGCCGGGCCTGACCCACACCCGGTATTCGAAACTGGCGCTGCTGAGCGGGACTATACCGCCGCTCAACTATTCCCTTTACGGCGAAGAAGAAAATGGCGCCGTAAAGGCGAACGTGATGAATGACTACGACCGTGCTTTGCAACTTGCCCGGGAGCAGCACAAGCCGGTCCTGATCGATTTTACAGGCTGGGCCTGCTCGAATTGCAGGCGGATGGAAGAGAACGTCTGGACCTCCCCGGAGGTAAAGCCGCTGATCCAAAAAGATTATATCCTGGTATCGCTGTACGTCGACGACCGGCAACTCCTCCCCGAGAACCAGCAATTCCTTTTCACTGCAAACGACGGCAGTAAGAAGGAGATCAGGACGATCGGGGACAAGTATGCGACCTTGCAGTCAGAAAACTTCAAGAACGCGTCGCAACCCTATTACGTCCTGATCGATCCCAACGAGCGGCTATTGACCCTGCCCGTTGCCTACACGCCCAGCGCCACCGAATATGCCCAATGGCTCCGGTGCGGCCTCGACGCCTTTCACCGGCAAAGCGGAACCGCCGCCCGCTGAATTCATCCGGCTGAAGCAACGCGGGACAGGAATGCGTTGTCCGGAGGAGGGCATCCCTTGAAAAGATATTTACGGGGACAACGTGAATTCCAATGGAGATTTCCATGGGGGTTTTCCCGGTTGCTTCCCGTCTATGAAAAGAAAAAGAGGCCGTCTGCTGGCAGACAGGCCTCTTTGTTCAATTAGGCGTCATTCCGTATCAACCTTCCGGCAGGACTAAGGGCAAGTGCTTAACACCGGATGGAGAGCCGGAATGACAGGCTCTTCAAATAAAAAAGTCTCCACCCGGCGGGCAGAAACTTTTTTAAAAATACTTTTAATGGATCTTTTCACATGATGAAGTTAGCGGTTCTTTTTTTATTCCGGTGATTAATTCCAAGTTAAATTGAGTGAAAGCGTTCCAAAAAAGTCACTCATCTGTCTTCTTCGTACCGACAAACGAGCTACCATCTTTTCCAAAATCATTGATAAAGTAAAAATTTTTACAAGGCAATCTTTTTTTCGGTCATCATTTTGCGCAGATTGATCAGGCCATAACGCATCCGGCCGAGCGCAGTGTTGATGCTGCAGTTGGTCAGCGCGGCAATTTCCTTGAAGCTCAGGTCCGCATAATGACGGAGAATGATGACTTCGCGCTGATCTTCCGGCAGCAGGTCGAGCATCTGGCGGACACGGTCATGACTCTGACGTTTCATCATTTTCGTATCAGCCCCCTCTTCGGTGAAATGGAGTACTTCGAAAATGTCCCGGTCGTCGCTGGTCTTGATCGCCGGAGTCCGTTTTACTTTCCGGAAATGGTCGACGCAGAGATTGTGTGCGATCCGCATGGCCCAGGGAAGGAATTTGCCCTCCTCGGTGTAGCGGCCGCCCCGGATGGTGTCGATAATCTTGATCAGGACGTCCTGGAAAATATCTTCTGCAAGATATTTGTCCTTAACTAAAAAGAGAATGGAAGTGTACAACTTATCCTTATGACGGACGATCAATGCCTCGAGAGCATGTAAGTCGCCGTCCCGGAATTGATGGATAAGTTCGTGGTCGGTCTTTTTGCGTAGCAATGTCATAAACTTCTACGGGTTTTGAAAGTGATAGGATATATTTTGGATTTTAAAGATGGCTTGGCTTTTCGATGTAGAAGTACTCAGTCTATAGGCGACGTTTTATTATATGGCTTCTTAGTTAAAAATAACGTTATTCACAATTGGCTTTTCATTGTGCACAAATATTGTTGTGCTAATAGAGTTTAAAGATATACAATTTTTGGAAAAAACAACATTTTGGGAAATTTTTTGTTCTTTAAATTCTCCCTTGCTTCACGAATCCATTAGGGGTTGCCCTTAATTTGTCCTATCTCGGCCAACAGACAGCAGAAAAAGACGGTGGGTTACTTTGACAATTTTTTTAGTAATTTTGCGCTATGAGTATTTCGGGTAAAGTGAGGCCGAAAGCCGCGGCGAAAGGAAAGACGATCAGGACCGCGGCGCCTGCCGACGCCATATATATAAAGGGGGCGAGGGTCCATAATTTAAAGAATGTCGATGTCAGCATTCCCCGCAACAAGCTGGTAGTAGTGACCGGAGTGTCCGGATCGGGCAAATCTTCACTCACCATCGATACGCTGTTTGCCGAAGGGCAACGCCGCTATGCGGAAAGCCTCAGCGCGTATGCCCGCCAGTTCATGGCCCGGATGGATAAGCCCGATGTAGACTATATCCGGGGCTTATGCCCGGCCATCGCCATCGAGCAAAAGGTCATCACCCGGACTCCGCGATCCACGGTCGGCAGCATGACCGAAATCTATGATTACCTGCGGCTCCTTTTCGCCCGAGTGGGGAAGACTTTTTCACCCATTTCAGGACGGCAGGTCAAGAAGGACGATGTTACGGATGTCGTATCGGCGATAGCCGGACTGGCGCCCGGGGACAAAGTATTGCTCCTGACCGCATTTCGCCAACATAAGAACAGGCAGCCGCGCGAAGAATTGAATATCCTCCTCCAAAAGGGATTTTCGCGTCTCTATGCCGCCGGCGAGACGCTCCGGATCGAAGACCTGCTCGAAATGGAAGATGCCGCCCTGAAGAAAAAGCTGCCGTCGCCGGGGCCCAGGAGTGCAGGCGCTTTCATCCTGGTCGACCGGCTGGTCGTGAAAGACTTCGACGAAGACGACCGCCACCGGATCGCCGATTCGGTCACGACCGCGTTCTATGAAGGGGAGGGCGAACTACTGCTCGAAGTGAATGGCACAGACCGGCTGTCCTTTTCGAACCGTTTCGAATTGGATGGGCTGACCTTCGAAGAACCGGCACCCAATCTCTTTTCTTTCAACAACCCTTATGGGGCGTGTCCGACCTGCGAAGGGTTCAGCCAGGTGCTGGGGATCGACCCGGAGCTGGTCATCCCGGATAAAAGACTCAGCGTTTATGAAGGCGCGGTCGCGCCGTGGAAGGGAGAGAAGCTCGTCTGGTGGCGGGATCAGTTCATCAAAGCGGCGAAAAAATTCGATTTCCCGGTCCACAAGCCGATCATCGACCTCAGCAAGGCGCAATACAAAGCGATCTGGGAAGGAAACGAACATGTCCAGGGCATCAACGATTTTTTCGCGGAGGTCGAGCGCAATCTATATAAGGTTCAATACCGCGTCCTGCTTTCGCGCTACCGTGGCCGCACCGAATGCCCCGACTGCCACGGCTACCGGCTCCGCAAGGAAGCCCTGTATGTAAAGATCAACGACCGGCATATCGGTGAACTCTGCGCCATCCCCGTAAAGGACCTTTCGGCGTGGTTGGACGAGCTGACGCTGGAGCCGCACGAACAGCAGATCGGGCGTCGGATCCTGGTCGAGATCCGGCATCGCCTGAACACCTTACAGGATGTCGGGCTTGGTTACCTGACCCTGTCGCGGCTGGCCAACTCCCTTAGCGGCGGTGAAAGCCAACGCATTCAGCTTACCCGTTCGCTCGGGAGCAACCTGACCAACTCTCTCTATATCCTCGACGAGCCATCGATCGGTTTGCATTCCCGGGATACGGAGCGGTTGATCCGCGTCCTGAAGGAACTAAGGGATCTCGGTAACACGGTGGTCGTCGTGGAGCACGACGAGATGATGATGCGGGAGGCGGACTATATCATCGACATGGGCCCGCTGGCCAGTCATCTTGGCGGCGAAGTGGTGGCGGCCGGAAATTATGCGGCACTGATCGCCAATGACGACAGCCTGACCGGAAAATATCTCAAAGGCGAGCTGGAGATTACCCCGCCTGCACGGCCGAGGACCTGGAACCGGTCGGTGATCATCGAAGGAGCGCGTCAGAACAATCTCAAGGACCTCACCGTCGAGATCCCGCTCAACCTGCTTTGCGTCGTCAGCGGGGTTAGCGGCAGTGGCAAGACCACCCTGGTCAAACAGATACTGTATCCCGCCCTTCAAAGGATGAAGGGCGAACCGGCGGAAAAGGTCGGACTCCATAAGTCGATCAAGGGAGACTTCGACTGGCTATCCCAGATCGAAATGGTGGATCAGAATCCCATCGGAAAGTCATCCCGCAGCAACCCGGTGACGTATATCAAGGCGTATGACGAAATCCGCGACCTGTTCTCACAACAACCGCTCAGCAAGATCCGCGGCTTTCAGCCAAAGCATTTTTCCTTCAACGTCGACGGCGGCCGTTGCGACAGCTGTAAGGGTGAAGGCGAGCAGGTGGTGGAAATGCAGTTCCTGGCCGATGTTCACCTGACCTGCGAAGTCTGTCATGGCCGGCGGTTCAAGGAAGAGATCCTCGAAGTGACCTACCACGAAAAAAATATTTTCCAGGTCCTGGAGATGAGCGTCGACGAAGCCATGGAATTTTTCAAGGACGAGAAAGACATCCTGCAAAAGATAAGGCCGTTGAGTGATGTGGGTCTTGGGTACGTCAAACTCGGCCAGTCGTCGGACACGCTTTCGGGTGGGGAAGCTCAGCGGGTAAAACTGGCCTCCTTTCTCGGCAAGGGCCGGGCCCAGGGGCATATCCTGTTCATTTTCGATGAACCCACCACGGGGCTGCATTTTCATGATATCCGCAAGCTGCTGGCATCGTTCAATGCCCTCATCGAGCAAGGCCACTCCATCCTGGTGATCGAACACAATACCGACGTGATCAAGTCCGCGGACTGGGTCATCGATCTCGGCCCGGAAGCTGGCGACGGCGGCGGCAACCTCGTGTACGCGGGACCTCCGGCAGGGCTGAAGAAAGTAAAGGAAAGCTATACGGGAAGATTCCTGTAGTCGCTTCAGATCAGGCCGCGTTTATGGCTATTCGGTCCGGAGGCTGTTCACCGGGTTGGCGACGGCTGCGCGGATCGCCTGGAAACTGATCGTCAGCAGCGCGATCGCAAGCGCCAGGATCCCCGCTAGCAGGAATATCCACCAGGCTTCATAGATGTTGATCCGGTACGCAAAGCCTTCCAGCCATTTTTTCATCAGCAGGAAGGAGACCGCTGTCGCGGCGACGAAAGCGATCGAGACCAGCACGAGGAAGTCTTTGGAGAGCAGCCCGACTATACCCGTCACGCTCGCACCCAATACCTTCCGGACACCGATCTCCTTTGTCCGCTGCAAGGTGCTGTACGAAGCCAATCCCAGCAGCCCGAGGCAGGAGATCACGATGGCCAGGACGGAGAAATAGAGGAATAGCTTTCCGAACCGATCCTCGGCGCGGTACTGGCGGTCGAACATCTCATCCACGAAGAAATAGCTAAACGGCCTGTTGGGGATCATCATATGCCAGGTCTTTTCGATCCCGGCGATCGTTTCCTTCAGGTTGGTCGTCCTGACCTTCACCGAGATCTGGTTGCATCCGTCGGGCTCGATGCGCAGGCTGAGCGGCCGGATCTCCTGCTGTAATCCTTCGTAATGGAAGTCCCTGACCACCCCGATGATCTTGCCTTTCCGACCCCACTGCGAAAAGTCCCTTCCGACGGCATCTTGCGGCGAATGGTAGCCGAGCATCCGGACGGCCCGCTCGTTGATGACCATCGCCTGGGTGGTGTCCGACTGGAAGGCACGCGAAAAGGCCCGCCCGGCAATCACTTTCATCTGGTATTGCGGAATATAGTCGAAATCGACGAAGAAGAGGTCGGGGCTGCACACCTGCATTTCCCCCTTCTGGTTTTGTATGATCGAATAGGCATTCATAGCTCCGGAGCCGGGAGTATTGGAGGACATCGCGGTGGACAGCACCCCGGGCAATTTCCGGATCTCCTCCTTCAGCGCAATCCGGTGGTTGTCCCCATGGGTGTCCAGGACCAGTTCCTGGTCCTTGCTGAATCCCAATTCCTGGCTCCGCATATAATTAAGCTGATAGCCGACGAGCAAGGTCGCGACGATCAGCCCGATCGAGATCGTGAATTGAGAAATGACCAGCCCCTTGCGCAACAACAGACCGCGTACCCCTGTCGCAAAGCGCCCCTTCAGCACGATGATCGGCTGGAAGGCCGACAGGACCAATGCCGGATAGATCCCGGCCAGCAGGCCGATACCCAACCCGATCAGCAACAGCGCCAATATATAGTTCGGATGATAAAACACGCCCGTGCTGATCGTCTTTCCCGCCAAAAAATTGAAGCTTGGCAACAGTGCCGCGCAAACGCCGACCGACAGGACAAACGCAATCAGGCATAAGATCACCGATTCGCCCAGGAATTGCCAGGTCAGCTGTGACCGCTCCGCCCCGACCACTTTGCGGATGCCCACTTCCCTGGCCCTTTCCGTGGACCGTGCCGTCGTCAGGTTTACAAAATTGATACCCGCGATCAGCAGGATAAAGACGCCGACAATGCTGAACACATATACATTGGTCATACTACCGCTGGCGGTCCCGCCGCGCGTCGATTTCAGATAAACATCTTTCAGGGGCTCCAGCAGATAGGTGTAGGTCTGGTTGTTTTCCTTCATCATCCCGGCGATATGGTTCACCAGGAAGGCCGGAAATTTCTTTTCGAGCGCCCGGGCATTGGTGTGCGGCCTCAGCAAAAAATAGGTTAAGTCGCCAAAGCCGCCCCAGTTCTGATCGCCGGCAGAGTCGCGACGCTGGCTGGAATAACGCGAGATGAGCATGTCAGCCTTCAGCTCGGTATTCTCGGGCATATCCTTCATGACCCCGGTCACGGTTCCGAGATTGTTGTCGCCGGACAGGTACATATGCTGCCCCATCGGATCGGCCGATCCGAAATACTTCCTGGCGGCCGCTTCCGACAATACGACACTATAGGGCTCGCGCAACGCCGTGG
The DNA here is from genome assembly GCA_035572015.1 of Puia sp. GTDB lineage: Bacteria > Bacteroidota > Bacteroidia > Chitinophagales > Chitinophagaceae > Puia. The sequence continues at coordinate 13,730 of DATNBP010000217.1, forward strand.
CCGGGTTACCCTTGAGCAGCGGAAAGTCGAAGATCTCGAAAAAGGTGGAGTCCGCGAAAGCTGCATTCGGCTCCTGGATCTTGACATCGCCCCGCCGGACCAGCACGCTGGACGGGTCGAAACGCACGAACTTTTCAATTTCCGGGAAATCCCGTTTCGCGGCGGCCGGCATCGCAGGCGCCGCCACGCTGAAATGGAGTGTTTCCGAAGGGTTGACGATGTCCGTCACGACCCGGTAAATACGATCCGCCTTCGAATGGAAGTCGTCATAGCTGAGCTCAAACTTCACATACAGAAAGACCAGGAAACAGGCTGACATCCCGATCGTTAGCCCCATGATGTTCAGTAAGGAGAAGCCCTTGTGTCGCCAGAGGTTGCGGAAGGCAACCCGTAGATAGTTTTTGAGCATGGTAAAACATAGACGTTTGAAACGACAGGATGTTGCATGTTCCGCGGGGCTTTTTGATGCGCGCAGGGTAGGGGCGGCGGGCAGGGGTCACCGAAGCCGGTCGGCGCTCTTCACCAGTTTGTCGTCTTTACGGATGCCGCGCGCTGCCATGACCAGGAGTACGGGAATGGCAATGGTCAGCAAGGCGCTGAGGTTATACGTACCCTCGACATAGGCCGGCGGACCGCTTGCCCGCCAGTACAGCAGGATGTTGATCAGAGAAATCACGAAAAGCCCGATCGTGATCCAAAATTGTTTTGTCCGGGCTTTATAGTTGAAGATATTATAGCCGATGCCGACGATCAAAACGATCGTGACGATCAGGATGAGGATGCTGCCACTGGCGCCATTCACATAGGTGGGCCATGCGCGCAATTCACGGAATTCATGGCCGTTGGCGCCGACGGTCACATTGCCGCTATAGAAGGCGAACCGGAAGGTGAGGATCCCGCATACGAGAGCCAGGAACATCCAAAGCGTTTGTTTTCTCTGCAGCATAGATAACGGTTTGATGACGCCCGCCGCTATTTCAATTCCGGATAGAGCGGGAATCCTTTCATAAATTGATTCACTTCACCCTTTAGTTTGGCTAATGCATCCTCGTTCTCCGCGTTGACCAGCGCCCTGTCGATCATCTCCACCACGGTGGCCATATGCGTTTCCTTCATTCCGCGCGTCGTGACGGCCGGAACGCCGACCCGGATGCCGGACGTGACGAACGCGCTCTTATCGTCGAAAGGCACCATATTCTTGTTCACGGTGATGTCTGCCTTGCCCAACGCGATCTCCGCCTTCTTGCCACTGATGTTCTTATTGCGCAGGTCGATCAGCAGCAGGTGGTTGTCCGTCCCGCCAGAGACGATATGATAGCCTTTGCCGACAAATACTTTTGACATTGCCTGCGCGTTAACGATGACCTGTTTCGCATAATCGCCGAACGCCGGTGTGAGGATCTCCCCGAATGCCACGGCTTTCGCGGCGATCACATGTTCCAGCGGTCCTCCCTGCGTCCCGGGAAATACGGCCATATCGATCAGGTTGCTCATCGGCCGGATATTCCCTTTCACGTCCTTTAGTCCAAACGGGTTGTCAAAATCCTTTTTCATCAGGATGATGCCTCCGCGAGGTCCGCGCAAGGTCTTATGCGTGGTCGACGTCACAAAATGACAGTCTTCGAACGGCGAATTCAACAACCCCTTTGCGATGAGACCCGCGGGGTGAGCCATATCGCACATGACGAAAGCCCCGACACTGTCGGCGATCGCCCGGATCCGCCGGTAGTCCCAGTCGCGGCTATAGGCGGAGGCCCCGCAGATGATCAATTTCGGCTTTTCCTTTTTGGCGACCTGTTCCATCATCCCGTAATCCACGCGACCGTCTTCTTTGCCGACGCCGTAAAAGACCGGCCGGTACAGTTTTCCGGAAAAATTGACCGGCGATCCATGCGTCAGGTGCCCGCCCATGCTGAGGTCCAGGCCCAGGATCGTATCCCCCGGCTGGAGGATGGCGAGCATCAGCGATGCATTTGCCTGCGCGCCGCTGTGCGGCTGGACATTCGCATAGTCACAGCTAAAGATCTGTTTCAACCTGTCGATGGCCAGTTGTTCCACCTGGTCCACGACCTCACAACCCCCGTAATATCTCCTGCCGGGATACCCTTCGGCGTACTTGTTGGTCAATACGGTTCCCATTGCCTGCATGACCTGCAGGGACGTAAAATTCTCCGACGCGATCAATTCTATTCCATGCCGCTGACGCTCCAATTCCTTGCCAATGAGGTCAAAAACAACCGTATCTTTTTGCATGGCGCAAATTTATGCCATTCTGTCTAAAACGGGTGCGCTTGCGGAAAAAGAATAAAATTCACTACTTTACACGCGCTAACTGGCAGTGTTCAGTTGGATCTGACGACAACTCATTTGACATGAAAGCGATCATTCCCGTGGCGGGCGCCGGTACCAAGCTACGCCCGCATACCTATACACAACCTAAGGCACTCATCCCTTTAGCGGGAAAAACAATTCTCTCCATAATCGTCGACCAGCTTATGGAGGCCGGTATCACCGAGTTTATTTTTATCGTCGGGTATCTCGGAGAAAAGATCCAGGATTTTGTCCGCCAAAAATATCCCCAGCTCACGGCGCATTTTATCTACCAGAACGAACGGCAGGGCATTGGGCATGCGGTATTGCTCTCCCGGGGGATCGTGGGCGATGATGAATTGTTCATTGTCCTGGGCGACACCATCTGCGAATACGATGTGCGGGATGTCCTGAGCCAACCGCATTCCTTGTTGGGGGTGAAACGCGTGGATGACCCGCGCAATTTCGGGGTGGCGGAGCTGGAAGACGACGGTAGCATTGAAAGGGTGGTGGAAAAACCCCAGATCCCGAAATCCAATATGGCGCTGGTAGGCATCTACCGGATCCGCGAGGCGTCGGTTCTGTTCGATTGCCTGGAAAATAATATCCGCGAACATGTCACCAGCTACGGTGAATATAGCCTGACCGATGCCATCGAATGCATGATCAGGAGCGGGGTCAAGTTCCGGGCTTTCAAGGTTCAGAATTGGTTCGACTGCGGAAAAAAGGAGACACTTTTGGAATCCAATGCCAAGTTGCTCAAGAAATTCGGTGGGAATATCGCACCCGAACACCAGTTCGAGAACACCATCATTATCCAGCCGGTCAGCATTGCGCCGGGCTGCGATATCCGGAACTCCATCGTGGGGCCCAACGTTGCGATCGGGGAAAAGACCCGCGTTAACTATTCGATTGTAAAAGACTCCATTATCGGCTCTTTCGCCGATTTGTTCGACATCGTCCTGACCCATTCCCTGATCGGCAGCGACACTGAGGTAAAGGGCGAATCCCGAAGCCTCAACATCGGGGACAATACCGAGATCGACCTCGGTGAATCATGAGCGCATTACCCATTTACCCTTAGCATGCCTCCGGCCAAAACGCCGATTTGCGCGTCTTCTAAAAATGCAGTATATTCGACTGTCCGTATTGGGCCGGACCCTGCGAAAATATCCTGATCTAAAACTGTTGTATGGGCACGCTTAAAAAATTGTTCATTTTCTCGCTGCTCGTTCCTTTCGCGTTCTGCGCGAAAGCGGATACCGGTAAGCGGGAAGGCGTCCTGAACGGTTATGTAACGGACGCGATCACCAAAAAGCCGCTGCCGGGCGTTACCGTCTCGGCGAGCGTTCCGGGTTCCAACAGCACCAAGGAAGTGCTGACAGACGCAGACGGCTATTTCCAATTCTCCCGGTTGCCGGGCTGCCAGGTCAATATTACATTCGACAAGAAAGGTTACCAATCGTATAAGCGTCCGAACATCATTGTGGGCGAGAAAGGGACCATCAAACTCAATATCGAATTCCAGCCGCAGCAGGGCATGGATCCTTCCGAGTCCGACAACTCCGAGTTCCCGATCCTGCGTCTCCTGCAAGCCAGCTAGCGCGCGGGCCATACTTTATGTACACCATGGTTCAAAAGAAAACGGGGCTGAGAACAGTCCCGTTTTTTTCTACTACACATGAGGCTTAAAATCTATCTTGATGTTATGCCTGCCAATTGTTGCCGAAGCATCCCGGCCATTCCTACCCACAAACCCCGTGTTTTACGATATGCTTCGTATAATAAAAGTACGTTTCCTGCGGCGCAATGTTGCACCGGAGTTCAGTATTTTTTGCCATTCATCCTAATTGGAGCGGAAAGCCCATTTCCACATGATCTTCCAGGTAGGCTTCTTCCCATACATTAGTATACCTACCCGGTAGATTTTTCCCGCCAGCCACGTAGTACCCAAAAACCCCAGTACCAGCAACAGCATGGAGAGTCCCAATTGCCAGTATGGCACCGCGCCAGGCACGCCGGAAGGAATCCTTGCCATCATGACGATCGGGGAAGAGAACGGGATAATACTTGCCCAGGTTGCCAGCGGTCCGGTCGGGTCCTGCACGACCGCCGTCATGATCACAAACGAAAATACCACCGGAAGGGTGATCGGCAGCATCAGCGACTGCGCTTCCTGCGGGTCCTCGTTGACCGCACTTCCGACAGCCGCAAATAATGCGCTATAGAACAGATAGCCGCCTATGAAATAAAACAAAAAACAGAACAGCACCAGTCCCATATTGGTGTTGATGATGAACTTCGACAGGTCGAATCCGGAAGAGCCCGCTTTTGCCGCCGCGCTGGCCGCGGCCATGCCTCCGGGACCGGTCTGCGGAATATTGTTCAGTGCTTCGTGCGGGACCACTGCCTGCGCCACAGCGCCGATCGCGCCCAGGAGGATGACCCAAAGGAGGAATTGCGTGAGCCCGACCGCGCCGATGCCGGTGATCTTGCCCCACATCAGCTCGAAGGGCCGGACCGAACTGACCATCACCTCGGCGATCCGGTTCGTCTTTTCTTCCATGACGCCACGCATGACCGCTGCGCCATATACGAAGGTCAGCAGGTAGATCAGGATGCCGCTCACATAACCGATCGCGTATGCCGATGTCTGGCTGGATGCCTTCGCCGTCGGACCGATGTCCTCGAAACTTCTCACATCGGTGATGTCAGCCTGGCTCCGGATCGAATCCAGTTTCGCCCGGCTGACCGAAGTCTGTTCGTAGATCATGTGGTCCGTCACTGCCTGGTGCACGTGGTCTTCCAGCGCAGATGTCTGTTCGATCCCCAGGGACTTCTTATACTTCAGGCGGCACTCCGTCTTCCCGCCGGCAGCGATTTTGGGAATGATGAGGACCGCCGAGCAGCCCTTCGTCGCATAGTTGGTCGTATCTATATCGGGCGAAAAGACGAAACTGATCGTCGAATCGCTTTTGAGATAGTCTTTAAAAAATCCGTTCGCATCAACCACAGCGACCTCGTGATGTGATTTTGTCTTCAATTGGATCAGCACCGCTCCGGCAATAAACAGGATAAATACTACCGGCAGCAAAAAAGTCGATAGCAGGAATGTCTTTCTCCGCACGCGACTCAGGTATTCCCGCCTGGTGATCAGCCACATCTTACTCATCTTTCAAGGTTTACTGGTTGAAATTGCCGGGCAAGCGGAGTCCCCTCCACGAGCCGGATAAAAATATCGCTTAACGACGGCAGGATCTCCGTAAACGACACGATACTCCTGCCCTGATCGATAAAATAGCGCAACACGTCATTGGGCCGGTAGCCATGCCGGATCTTGACCACCCACTGGCCGCCACGCCGACCGACCACTTCAAAACCAGCTGCTTCCGGGGCCCAGCCATTCGCTTCGGCCTCCGAAGTTCCGTCGGATGCGGGTTCTTCCACGCCCACCGCAAATAAGTTCTCCTTAAATTGTTGTTTCACCCCGCCGACCGACCCGTCAAGGATCTTTTCGCCTTTATTCATCAGGATAATATGATCGCAAATCTCTTCGACCTGTTCCATCCGGTGGGTACTGAAGATGATGGAAGAACCCTTTCGGGCGAGACCATATATTTCATCCTTGATCAGGTTGGAATTGACCGGGTCCAGGCCGCTGAACGGTTCGTCGAGGATGATCAGCTTCGGCTCATGCAGGACCGTTACGACAAATTGCAGCTTTTGCTGCATGCCCTTGCTCAGGTCTTCCACCTTCTTGTTCCACCAGCTCTGCATCTCGAATTTTATAAACCATTCCTTGACCTTTGCGTATGCCTGCTGGCTGTCCAGGCCCTTCAGCCGGGCCAGGTATAAGGCCTGCTCTCCGATCTTCATCTTCTTGTACATGCCCCGTTCCTCCGGCATATACCCGATACGGATGATGTCCTGCATCGGATCGAACGGCCGGCCCTGGAACCGGATATTGCCATTGTCGGGAAAAAAGATACCGGTGATCATCCGGATCAATGTTGTTTTGCCGGCGCCATTCGGACCGAGCAGTCCGAAGATCGAGCCCTCTTCCAGTTGAAAACTGACTTTGTTGACAGCGATTTGCGTGGCAAAATGCTTTTCGAGGTCGGTGACCTCAAGGATAGTCATAGGCGCAAGTTTGGGGTCTAAAATACATTATTTAGCCGTGGCAGCTTCCATTTAGTCGCCACATTTGCTGAATTATTACATGGTTGCCGCCTGTTCCGCCACCCTTTCCCCGTCCATTGCGGCGCTGACGATCCCGCCCGCATACCCCGCGCCCTCTCCACAGGGGAAGAGATTCCGGACCGTAGGATGGTGGAGCCTTTTCGGGTCCCTCGGTATCCGGACCGGCGAAGAAGTCCGCGACTCGGTCGCCACGACAACAGCCTCCCGGGTAAGATAGCCGGGCTTGCTTTCACCGAATACCCTGAGTCCTTTTTGCAGCGCCCTGTATACGAACCCCGGCAGCACTTCGCCGAGCGCCGCCGGGCGGATACCGGGCAGATACGAGCACTCCGGCAGGTCCGAAGAACAATGCCCGGTGATAAAATCGGTCATCCGCTGCGCGGGCGCCACGAATTTTCCTCCTCCAGCCGCAAAGGCCTGTCTTTCGACGACTTGCTGAAAATGCAAACCCGCCAACGGCCCATGTTCGCGGAAGGGCCGCATATCGTTTGTGCCGATCGCCACCACGATCCCCGAATTGGCAAACGGATTGTTCCTTTTCGACGGCGACCAGCCGTTGACAACCACTTCCCCGTTGTCCGTCGCGGCCGGCGCTATAATGCCGCCCGGACACATGCAGAATGAAAAGACACCCCTGCCAGCGATTTGTTCCACGAGACTATAGGATGCGGGTGGCAGAAATACGGACTGCGTTTTATATTGAATCCGATCGATCAATTCCTGAGGGTGCTCGATGCGCACACCAAGCGCGAACGGCTTTGCTTCGATCGCGATCGCCTTGCGATGCAACAGTTGGAAAATATCCCTTGCGGAGTGGCCCGTGGCCAGGATGACCGCGTTCCCTTCCAGGCTATCGCCGTCGGCCGTGCGTACAGACCGGATACGATCGTCTTGTAGAACAAAATCGACAACCTTTTTTTCGAACAGGAATATTCCGCCGCTTTCGACAATTTGCCGGCGCATGGCCACGATGATTTGCGGGAGTTTGTTGGTTCCGATGTGCGGATGCGCGTCCACCAGGATGGACGCCGGTGCTCCGAACTGGACGAGCAGGTGCAGGATGCGCCGGATATCACCCCGTTTGGTACTACGCGTGTATAGTTTTCCATCGCTGTAAGTACCCGCGCCGCCTTCGCCAAAGCAATAATTGCTCTCCGGGTCGATGACTCCCTCTTTGTTCAGCGCCGCAAGGTCCCGGCGTCGCGACCGCACGTCCCTGCCGCGCTCAAGGATGACGGGTCTGACGCCTTGCTCGATCAGCCGCAGCGCAGCGAACAAACCGGCGGGCCCAGCACCAACAACGATTACCTGCCGCGCAGCCACGCGAACGTCCGGAAAATCTAGGCGTACGGGAACTGATTCAATGAAAGGCTCGCCAATAAAGGCTTCCAGTGTAAGTAGTACACGCGGTTGCTTGCTCCTGGCGTCGATTGACCTTCGCTCGGGCTGAAACCCCGTTATTTCCTGCACTCCGCGGCCTATCGCCCGGGCGATATATTCCCGGATAATCGCGGGATCATTCGCTTCTCCGGGTAATAACTGTAATTGGAGTCTTTGTCTCATGGTGTGCATCAGCGCGTGAAACAGTTACCGGCCATGTTTCACCGCGAAGGTTTGATAGTTATCGTGTCAGCGGTCCCGGAATGATCCGTTTTGCGTCAAAATTACTATAAATAGTTATGGTTGTTTGAGATACAGAGCGGCATCCGTAATTTTTATGCAGGGATTGTTTCACTGCACGCGACGGATGCGTTGACTGCCAAACTTTTTTTAGAAAAAAAATTTCGGTTTGGAAAAATGCAATCAATTTATTTTGCTATCTTCAATTACTTCACGCAAAAATCTACATATATGAAGAAAGGTTCGTTTACATCGAAGCTCAATTTTCCCTTCTTCATACAACGTAGGTTTGCACTATTCCGGCAGGGCCTTCTGTCGGTCATCTGGATCCACTACTGTCGCTTTTTACCACGTGGAGGTGGTTGTCACGCAACTGGCTTCGCATCCAACGAACCTTGAATTGTCCTTTTAGCGAAGCAAGAATCTCACTCCAGCCTATCCTCGGTTTTGTAGAAAAAAAATGAAATTTTCGTCCTTGAATGGAATCGCATTCGAAGCAAAAAAACATGTGAATAAAAAATTTTTTATTCCACAAAATATTTTGATATTCGCCGCCCTGCGCATTTTTTAGAATCCAGTTCCGTGTAACTCTTTTTGTACGCAACAATTCTTAAATCGGCATAAAAATTGGTTACTCCATAATGGCAAAGACGTTCGATAAAGTTTGGGGCAATTGCTTAGAAATTATCAAGGACATTGTAGAGTGGCAACATTACAAAACCTGGTTCGAGCCGATCAAGCCTGTGGAGTTAAAGAACGACGTCCTGGTCATTCAAGTTCCTAGCCAGTTTTTCTATGAGTACCTCGAAGAGCACTATGTAAATTTGTTGGCAAAGACCTTGCGTCGTATATTAGGGAAGGAAGCAATGCTGGAATACAGGATCATGGTCGATAGCGGGAACCATCAGAACAAGCCGCTTACTATGGACGTCCCTGCCCACGGCTATAAAACTTTTTCCAATAACGAAATGGATTTTCCGCTCATCATAAACAATCCCGTCAAGAACCCCTTTGTCATCCCCGGGTTGAAGAAAATGCAGATTGATGCACAGCTCAATCCTGTATATACCTTCGATTCCTTTATCGAGGGCGATTGCAACCGCGTCGCCCGCCGGGCGGGCAAGACGGTGGCCGAAAAACCGGGCGCCAATTCATTTAATCCCCTGGTGATCTATGGAGGTGTGGGGTTGGGAAAGACCCATCTGGCCCAGGCGATCGGGAACGAGGTCAAGCGGCTGCACCAAAATAAGGTCGTCCTGTACGTCAGCTCAGAGAAATTCATCAATCAATTCGTCGACCATTCCCGCAACAACGCGATCAACGATTTCATCCACTTTTATCAACTGGTCGACGTCCTGATCATCGATGATGTGCAGTTCTTCAGTCGAGCCGAAAAGTCGCAGGACGCCTTCTTTGCCATTTTCAATCACCTGCACCAGTCCGGAAAGCAGCTGATCCTGTCTTCGGACAAGCCTCCGAAAGATCTTGACGGATTACAGGAGCGTCTGCTGAGCCGCTTCCGCTGGGGTCTCAGTGCAGACCTTCAGGTCCCCGACTACGAGACGCGCATCGACATCCTCGAGCGCAAAATGAAGAACGATGGTCTCGAAATGCCAAAGGAGGTCATCAAGTATTTAGCCTATAATATCAACAGCAATGTGCGTGAGCTGGAGGGTGCATTGATCTCTCTTTTGGCACAATCTTCGCTGAATAAGAGGGAAATAGACCTTGAATTGGCCAAAAAGGTGCTCCGTAATTTCGTGAAAACTAGCAGTAAGGAAATTACCATCGAAACTATACAACGTATGGTCTGCGAGTATTTCGATGTTTCCTACGACAAATTACTGCAGAAAACCCGCAAACGCGAAATCGTGCAGGCGAGGCAAATTACTATGTACCTGGCCAAGGCATTCACCAAGAATTCGCTCAAAACGATCGGCGAGCACTTCGGCGGTCGCGACCATACTACCGTCATTCACTCCTGCCAGACGGTCAAGGACCTGATGGATACAGACAGCCTTTTTCGGGAGAATGTTATGGAACTTCAGCAGAAGGTTCAGTTGGCGGCGATGTAGGCGGTTTGAATGTTTGGAGGGCCGTGCCGCTGGTACAGCGGCCTGTAACGAGCCAACAAAAGCTTTGCCTTTCCCCTTCATATAGGACCCATCCCGCACAGGGGTGGGTTTTTTTTGGGGGAGGGGGTGGCGGGGGTGGGATGAGGTCTGGATGGGGACAGAGAGGGCGGCGTGGATGGCGCGCGAGGCGCGCGTAAGGAAAGGCGGGAGGTGGATGGTGTGAGGAGGGAGTGGGCGGCGCGCGGGGAAATGGGAAGGTGCCGGTGCGGGGGAAATGGGGGAGGACCGGCGTGGCGCGGGTAGGGCGCAAACCGGGGCGGGGTGAGGCCCGCAGGGATGAGTAGTGAAGGCGGCGCAGTTGTGGCGCGGGTGGGGGCAAAAAATGGGTTGGAGGCTACCGAATTAATCTTTATTTTTGCCTCCCCTTCGGGCGACCGGGGACCCGGAATTGCAAGCGGAGGGGATAAACGGAGAGGTGCCTGAGTGGCCGAAAGGGCCGGTTTGCTAAACCGTTATACGAGCTTAAACTTGTATCGAGGGTTCGAATCCCTCCCTCTCCGCTCTCACCCGCCGAAGCTTTAGCGTAGGCGGGGAGGTTGTTTATCAAATTTTTCTTGAAAGCCTGTAAGCTGAGTGTTTACGGGCTTTTTGCTTTTTTGGGGTGGATGAAGTTGATGTTATTTTGCTTCATTTTGCCCCGTTTTCCAGAGCGGAATTCGTGACACACACCAACTTCGGATGAAGCGGGTCACGAATGAAGCCCAAAGCCTTGAACACTCGTGACTTGCGCGGATTTAGCCTAAGTCAAAGACGTATGCAATTGCTAATTTACTCACCGTTAAAAAGCATTTGTGTATGATCTCGAAGAGTTTTGGTTTGCTTTTTTACCTTAAAAAGCCCCGGAGCGAAGACCAAAAGGAACGTTCCATTTTTCTACGCATCACCGTTGATGGTGTATCAAGAGCAATGTCTATTCACCGCACCTGCTCGAAGGACCGATGGAATCAGAACACCGGTAGAGGCATTGTAAGCAAGATCGCCGGCCGCCGAGCGGCCAACATCCCTTCCACTTCGGCGGAGGACGAAGCCCACGCTTTAAACGCCTACATCGAGACTGTAACGGCCAAAGTCCATGAGGCCCGGCACCAGCTGATCATGGGCGGCAAGCCGGTCACCGCCGAGGCTGTCCGCGACCTTGTTCAGGGCCGAGAAGTCAACTCCGAACGGCCACATCTGCTACTCGAAATTTTCCGGTATCACAACGCCCAGGTTAAGGCGCTGGTCGGAAAGGAGTTCTCTAAAGGAACAATGACGAAGTTTAACACTGTCCTTAAACACACCCGATCCTTCTTACAATGGAAGTTCAAGGCGGACGACATCGACATCCGCAAACTGGACTACGAATTCATCACTGAATTGGAATTTTGGTACAAAAGCGTTCAGCATGTCGAGCACAACACGACCATGAAATACATCGCCTGTGTGAAGAAAATGGCGATCCGGGCGCTCCGGAATGGGTGGTTACAACGGGACCCCTTTATGGGATTCAATATGGCTTTGCGAGAGGTTGAACGGGAAGCCTTGACGGCCGAGGAACTGGACCGCATGGCGGCTAAAAGGTTCCTTATGGAGCGGCTTGGGCAGGTAAGGGATATCTTTCTTTTCAGTTGTTATACGGGTCTTGCCTACGCCGATTTACAGAAGCTGCGGCGGTCTGAAATTAGCATCGGAATTGACGGTAGCAAATGGATTTTTACTCGCCGGCAGAAGACGGACAGCCCATCGAGAATCCCACTTTTGCCCATGGCTCAGCAGATTTTGGAGCGATATATTGACCATCCTCTTTGCCGGGAGAAGGACAAGGTTTTGCCAATCCTGAGCAACCAGAAAATGAATCAATACCTCAAGGAGATTGCCGACGCCTGCCAGATCAACAAGCACCTGACCTTTCATATTGCCCGGCGCACGTTTGCTACAACCATCACGTTGAGCAATGGCGTTCCCATCGAAACAGTCTCCAAAATGCTTGGGCACAGGAATCTGAAGACTACTCAACACTACGCGAAGATCCTCGACCGCAAGGTCAGCAAGGATATGCAGGCATTGAAAGAGAAGCTTGCGGCGGTCCCGTTACCGACTATTCGTCCCGACAACGCGCGCAATCAACCTGGATAGGAGGCTTTTTTCAGCTCCCCGCCCCAGATGTACAATTGTCTGACAAGCCAATTGATCTGGCCCCCGATGCCTTCAGTGTCGGCGGGGGAAAGACAAAAGCCCATAATGACTTCCCATAAAAAAAATTTCATGGCTACCGAAAATAAAAACTTATCGCGCCGAATTACCTTCCGGCTCAGCCCCGACGAATATTTAAAGTTGCAGGAGTTTTTCCGCGCCACGACCTCAAAAAATCTGAGCACCTACATTCATGATCTTGTTTTAAAGAAGCCGGTTTATATTAAAACGAGAAACCTTTCACTCGACACTTTCGTGGTAGAGATAGGGGCCCTTCGGCGCGACTTTAAGGCCGTCGGCTTCAACTTTAATCAGGTCGTTCATAAACTGCACACCCTTCAGGAAATCCCTGAATTCAGAGCCTGGTTGCTTATAAATGAGAAACACAAGGAGCAACTTTTTTCCAAAATGAAAACGATCCAGGACCGGATCAATGAAATCTATAATTTATGGTTGACAGATTCCCGACACCCCGGCGCAGCGTCCGAAAAGTAGTATTCTACAACGAGAATAAAGTAAAAAAGGGGGAGGCTTTCTACCTCGGAGCCGTCAATTTTCCTAAGGAAATCGACGCCATGGCCACGGAAGAAAAGATCGAACATTTCATCCAGCGTAACCAGTTAAACCCGATCTGCAAGGCGAATACCCCACATATAATTCTCAGTTTTGACCCGTCGGAAAAGCTGTCCAATGATACGATGATGACGATCGCCATGGGGTGTATGGAAGGCATTGGCTTCAATGATCAACCCTACCTGGTGTATGCTCATGGCGATACTCACCACCCACATCTTCACATCGTGACAACCCTGATCCGGGCGGACGGAAGTAGGATACCCACCCATAATATAGGAAGAGAAATCTGTGAACCCGTCCGGAGAAAAATAGAAGAACAGTTTGGTCTTGTACGAGCCCAAGGCCGCAGAAATAAGTCGGCGATAAAATCCAACGAGGCCAACCCGAAAAAAATAAAATATGGTCAGGTTGAAAGTTACCGGTCTTTAGCCGAGGTGGTGCAGGCAGTCACGGCTCAGTACATTTTTACGACCGTTGGAGAATTGAATGCGATCCTCAAGCAATATAATGTCTTTGCGGAAACAGGTAAAAAGGGTTCCCGTACAGCCGAGAATCGCGGGCTTTATTACCGGATATTGGGCGCGGACGGTAAGCCTAGAGGAGTGCCCATTAAGGCATCCGATTTACCGGGAAAGCCGACGCTCAAATTTCTGGAATCCAAGTTTGAGCAAAACCGCGAGCGAAAGGAAAGCAATCTAAAAAGCATCCGAACTCGGGTGGGGTGGGCACTCCGGCAAGGCCCCAGGAATGTCAGAGAGTTCACGGAAATGCTCGATAAGGAGGATATAAAGGCTGTCCTGTGGCAAAACGAATCGGGCTGGGCCTATGGAATTACGTTTCTGGATCTCAGGACAAAGACGGCCGTCAACGGGCGCGATTTGGGCCGCGATATGGGTCTTGGTGCCTTGCAAGCCCAATGGTCCGGCACCCCCTCATTAAAGGCTGCTGTCCACAAAAACCGAACCCCTGATGATGCTGCTGCTGACCGCTATTCCGGGTCTGCAGCTAATTACGCCGACAACTATTCTCCCGATATCGGTCTGGCCCGACTACTCGAACTATTGCTCCAGCCTATCCCCCAGGATGACCCGATTCCGTATGAACTATCTGCCCAAAGGAATAAGAAAAAGCGAAAACCACCCACACCTTGACACATCAAAAAACCGGCGCAGATGCGCCGGTCTACCATCAGAGCTGACCACTAACCAACCCTATCAGATGGTGCGGATCGAGTTTTCTTTTGGGCGGATTTGACAATTATTCACCCACCTTCCGATTTATGAATTGAGTATTTAATTCGGAGACTAAAATATCGACGGCGATCCCCGCCAGCTTTGCGAGCTTGTTCTGCAGCGTAAGCGCCATGGAATGAAGTTTGTCCAAATCCAGCGGCGGCAATGGGGGCGGTGGGGCGGTTTTCTTAGTGGCGGGAGCTAGCGCCGGCATTTCGGAGCATACTTTAGCAGTCCAAGCTTTCACAATTATCACGCACAGGTGCGCTACATCAACCCCCACATCATTGATCCCTCTCACAAGATCCGATACGCGCATGTCGAACTTGCTATCCGGTATGACCTTCTTTGGCAAACCCTCAGTCTTCAGCTCCTTTGCCAGCGGCACGAACGAATCTTTCAAATAGGCAGCCGCCTCCAAAAGGCGGATCAATTTGTCGTTATAGCATAATAAGTTCGACCGCGATTCGGCCAGCGAAAACGCACCATCATCCGAGGTTAGGCAGACTTTCTGGATTTGGTCTTGGATATCCCGGAGTTCGCTGAGCCGATAATCGTCAAAGAAATCCTTGATGACCTTGATGGGGTCTTTTTCCTCTTCCTTCGAAAGCCAGACCGGCTTGTCGTAGAATTCACGGTGCTGTTGAAAGTGTGACATAGGACAATTCTTTTGAGGTCAGTAGATGTTTCAAGAGAAGTCCGTCGTAAGGGGAGGATGACCTAAAAAATATAGGGCGGGCCTCGTCTTACCATTCAGAGGCACCGCCAAGCGCCCACAGTCGATAAGCTGATAGAGGCCCACCCTATACGATCCGTGAAGGTATAGAATGGGCTGTCACTACCATCTCGACTGTTGAAAATTTGGCGGTTTTCTGAACGAGACTTATAGCGAATTTTCTTCGCTCAGTGGCGAAGAGCCGCGGAATCATCAATTCTGCTTTCTTACAGCCTAACTGGTAATTCCTAAGCTAAAGTAAGGAAAATACCAATACATGTATTAGTGAAATCGAAAATTTCTTTTCGTTCCTTTCGGAATGGCAAGAAAGGTCCAAAAAAATGTTATCGACTGGTATATCGTGACTAAGGTCCGGGAAATTCGGACTAAAAAGGGATTATCTCAGCAAGATATTGCCGACCATCTTGGGACTTCAGCTAGTTTCATAGGACAGATTGAAAGCCCAGGATCGAGAGCAAAATACAAGACCTTGCATTTAAACGAACTTGCCAAGCTTTTCAGCTGTTCTCCAAGGGACTTCTGGCCCGAAAAACCTTTATAACAAAACAACCATGCGCACCGGGTGCTGGAGGTGATCGCTGGCAAAAAAATAGAAATTTAGAGTACCCCGGGATCCCACGCAAACCCGACTATAGACCGACATGCACCTTCGACCGCACTCCGACGTTCGAGCCACCATCTGTTACGATCCCTGCTCCAAGGATTTGCCCCGTCTCAATTGTACGAACGACTCCTGACCAAAGAAGGCGAGTTAAAGATGTCTGGAGTGAGTATTTCTGTTTTTATTAAGGCGATCAGAACGGGCCTGATCCAGCTCCAACTCGTCCGCTGCTGAACCTGCACCATCTACCTCGGATCGGAAGCCTTGAAACTGGAGAAGAAGCGCAAAGCCACCTTAGAGTAATGAGTTGACAATATTCAAACTAACCGACACGCATGTTGCATTAACATGTATCTTCTACGCAATGACATTTATACAGTGCACGTGGCGGTTACGTGTCAGTCACTGTCACGACTATCCTAGCCGAATTGAAACATAAGGGGATGTTATACACCAGAAATGCACAGGTGGACTGTCTTTTTGGCCACCGAAGGGGGAGTGGCACGGAATTAGCGCATGACCACCGCCTTTATTAATGAATAAAGGGTAGGTAGTTAAAGTTACGTGTTTGGTTTGATACCGCCAAGAAACGGGTCACGCCAGCACCGGCCGCAGCGATAATCCCTGCCAGTGATCGGTCCCCTCCACAGAGGAGTGCCAGGAGCAAGTAGAAGGTTATTGTAGCCATGATAACTATGTTATTGTTCAATTTCCCCCTTAAGCCCTTTTCCAGGCGTTTTGAAGGCTTCGGAAGTAATTCCGGAAAATGCTATGACGTTGGTTCGAAGGAGGCGTATAGCTGAAGTGCCGTGGAGCGATTTCACGGACAAGTGTGGAGTAAGGGTCCAGGAAGTGAGAGTCTTCCAAGGATTGGGGGGCGTACTTTGGTACGGCTTTTTGTTAGGCGTCCTGACCCATCTCCCTTTGAAAACGTCACCAACGGATTGATCATGTTATACAGTGAGCCGGTATGGGAGGAGTGGTGCCTGAAAATAGAAAAGAAGAACGCCCCCAAAACCTACGACCATTTCGATCATCGGTTTGCCTTCGCGGACCGGAAGGCAGAGTTAAAGGCTATTCTGTCCGGCAGCGTCAAGGAACACGCTTTCCTGCCGCTAGTCAAGCTGGAGATCGCCACTCCCCGGTTCCGCTACCTTGACAACAAGGGAGTCAAAGGACTCGAAACGAAAGTTCGCCCGATCTCCTACGCCTCTCACCTCGATACTTACCTGTATTCTTTTTACGCGTTCGCCCTCGGCAAGCGATATGAGCAGTACATCCACGATCACGGAATCGATGCCTGCGTGCTGGCCTACCGCTCAGATCTCGGCGGCCGGTGCAATATCCAGTTTGCGCGCGACGTCTTCACTTACATCCGGGAAAAAGGACCTTGCATCGCGATTGCCCTCGATATCAAAGGGTATTTTGATCACATTGATCACCGACTGTTAAAGGAGAAGTGGGCCGAGGTATTGGGTGTCAACGAATTGCCGCCGGATCAATACAACGTGTACAAATCGCTGACCAAATATACGTATGTCAAGCGGAATTCCTTTTTGCGGCATTACGGCATCCAGCTGCAGAAGGACCCATGGAAACCCTGCTTCCTTGATCGCATGGGCAACGGTTCGTACCACGAGAAGTTCGACCGGCTCCGGGAAGGGAAGCTGTTGGTCCAGAATACCGCGCATGAACTGCTCCCTGATGGCCGTAAGCGCTTCTATGGGATCCCCCAGGGCCTCTCGATCAGCGCCCTCCTGTCAAACATCTACCTGATCGACTATGACCGGGAGATGCAGGAGCTGGCGGAACGCGAGGGGTTGCTCTACCGGCGGTACTGCGATGACATCCTGATCGTGTGCGAAAAGAAGGGATATACAAAATGGGAGCAGCTGGCCAAGCAGGTGATGGCGCGCCACTTCCAGCAGATGCAGGACCGGAAGACGGAAGTAATCGAATTTCGCTTCAATTCCCGCGGAAAGCTCCGGGCCTTCGACCGCAAGAAGCTCAGGACCGAACTGCCGCCAGTCCTCAACGAGACCAACGAACAACGGTACTATAAAGCCTTGCAGTACCTGGGTTTCGAGTTCAACGGCAAGAACATCCTCCTCCGGCCGGGCAGTATCTCCCGATACTACCGGAAAATGAACGGTCGGATCGGTAAAACAGTCCGGATGGCCTATAGCGAGAAAGGGCGGGGAGATCGGATCTACCGGCAACAGCTTCTGCATCGGTATACCCACCTCGGCCAGCGGAATTTCTGGCACTATGCCCGGTACGCGTCCGGCCCGGGGTACCGCAATGCCGACGGGGCCAGGAAAGCGGGGATGGATTCACCCGCCATCCGCCGGCAGCTCCGGCATCATATGGCTGTCCTCAAGGACAGGCTGCAGCAGAAGAATTTACAGCGGGCACAATTCAAGGCGCAGCAGGGCCAGTTGAAGAAGGTCAAAACAGTTTCGTGACCGGCGTTCCGGTACTTACGGTTCGACCTTGTGTAAGGGAGTAATTTTCACCTGATAATTGCCGATATTTGGTCGCTGAGCATGAGTGCCGGTAATCATCAGGTATTCATGGTTGACGTGTTCAAATTTTTGGTATTTGGCATTAAAAAGGCTTGGATACTCCTCGGGTTTTAGAGTGTAGTCCGAAAAGGATAATTCACCGAGACCATCAAACCGTACTGTAATTTTCATTTCCTGGTTGATGAGTCTTTTCTCTTTGGTCGTAATCGTTACGACAGCCTTGAATATCATATTGCCGTTTGATTGAATTAAGGCATGTGCATGTACAAAATCATGCAGGGCTTGGGTGCTCGAGTAGTCTGTCATGTAATAAACTCCTTGGTGAAGGAAGATACACAATGACTTCCATTTAGACAAGACAAAGCACCATTGTGAGTAAAGGCCTGAAGTGTCCAACTTCGGGCCTGTTCATTCTTCCGATACCTCGATTAGCGGGTGGCGGTAAGATTCCAATATTTTAATAATTCAGGAAATTACTCTTCGGAAATTCTCGAATACCTTGGCTCTGACCTCCGCGGCACCTTTATTCGTTATTGCAGATATTCCGTTGATGGTTGAATTTAGGCTTTCTATACGGTTGTTGATCGACCCACTGAATGTGAACGGTGCGTCGGTCTCAGTAAGCAGGTATTCCGCTGGAATTTTTTTGATTATTTCTTTCCCTTTCTCAGTGACCACCATTTTGTGGTTGATTGAGAAGTAAAATCCGCTAGAGATTGCTTCTCTTACTTCAATGAGGCTGCCCGAAAACCAATGGAATATAACAATGTTGTTTGATCCTTTAAGATGCTGTTGGAAAATCTCGATTGTTTCGGTTGCGGCGTTTCTACTATGAACTGTGATAATCTTCCGACCGTGCGATCTGACCGATATTAAAACCTCCTTTAAGATTCGCATTTGCTCATGGTAAGTATTTTTCAGGTCCTTGGAGCCGTCAAGACCAATTTCGCCGATGTATCGGGCTTTTTCGACGAAGGATTTAAACAGACCTAACTCACCTTTGTATTGCTCAACCAGTTGGGGATGGAACCCAAGCGCGACACGAATATTTTTGGAGTTATTAAATAGCTGGCAATTGGGTTGGAAAAATGATGGTGCATTGGTGACGGAGATAGTCTTTATTCCGAGCTGAGCTTCGGCTTCCTTTAATGATTGAATATCTTTAAACAGATCAAGATGGCAGTGTGTATCTATTAAAGCGCTCATACCAAAATTAACGGCGCTACCAAGGCCTCTACCTCACTCAAAGCAGCGCGATATACATTAACGAATGCGTCCACATCATCTCCCAGCGGCCCCGTGGTTCGGATGGCGGCTGTTAAGAATGCAGGGTTACGGCGGACTTTCTCAATCAGGTATTTGAACGCCAAAACATCTGCCCCCTCTACCCTCGTAATATCCAATCCGCCAGCTGAAAAAATATTTCGCCGATAATGGGTATTGTCACGAATTCCCGCTCCCCGGAAAGCCGCCTGCCGGATAATACAAGGTACGCAATAGCCGCAATGTCCTGGCCTTTCTCCTTGCCACCTCGCGACGGGGTGGCTACAAGACATGGATTCAGTGTTGGCCACCAGGTTGTTATTACGGCATTCTGCCAGCATCTGCCCCTTTGTCTTGAACTGGTAAGGGTTTTGAATCACAACCCCCAAATTCATGTTATCAAAGAGTTCTTGCATCATCGAAAAATAATGTGGGTGTGTAGTCCTGGTGCTGTGGGAACCGACCCGGAGGGGCGTCAGGGGAATATTGAGGCTTATCATTCCATTTTCCGGCACGATAAGGCGCGATTGGGGCTGAAGCGCTGATGCGCAAATAGAACCGAGTGTAAGGAAAAGGAAGGACCGACCCCTTTCCGTGTGGTCTTCGCTATCGAATAAGTTGCCTTTGGGGATACGGACAAAGGAATAGACGAAAGTTGGTTGCAGGTTGGGAAAACCGTCTTTTATGGCCTCGAAGCAATTATGCTGATATGTCGTTACATCCGCGCTTTTAGCGTGACCAAGTAATAAGGGTCTTATTCCATTAGAAAGAAGGTCAATAGCGCCGATCAAACTATCCATGCCGCCCGAGAACAGGCAGACGGTATCGGTCTGATAGGGCATCAAACCGCCCCTTCTATTTCCTCTCGGAGCTATTGATTGACCTGGATTTGCTCTGGCCCGGAAGTTGAGGTCCCAAATATCGCCGGTGAGAAAACGAAAGATCTTTTTCATAATGGGTCTCTGGCTATCCCAAAATTCTGGATCACTGACCGGGATATAGAGGTCGATCATCCTGGTCCAGGAATCTTCCGCATAGCTTTCTCGATCGATCCGCGTATCCGCCCCATACATTGTACACGCAATAATCAGGAGGTCCATAGCCCTTTCGGAGGGAACAAGGCGAAGTCGCTCCAATGCGGCAATATATTCGTGAAGGCTTACGTCAGCAATATTATCATATTTGAAAAATGGGAGCGTACCTACTCGTATATATTGGCCGTTGTTCGGCAAAATTGTATTGTCCGTTTCGCCCACTACGGCATTTAATGCAAGTTTTGGCATAGTAATCAATTTTGTGTGGACATGGCATCAAAAGCAATCCGGTAAATATTTTCTATTCTGGCTTCCAGGTTTTGTCGGTCGCCCCGATCTGTCGCCATTATCTCTGGCATGATTTGGTTCCGAACCAAACCGTTTACTATTTGGTAAATGCTGTTTTCGATGTCCACCAAAGCGTCAATATCAGTGTTCTTTTCAGTGAGTTTATTACCCACGTCGTTGATTACCCGTTGAGCGATGGTCTCTTCGATAAATATGGCGATCATTACTTCCACCTGGTCATTCGTCAAGTGGTCGAGATCGATCCCGTCAATTTCACAAATTCTTACAACGGTGTTAGCATAGGCGTGTTTGCTTATATTGTCATCCTGGGTATCCTCGTATGCTCTGCCGGTATCCTCGAAGATTACGTCACATAGTGCCGAAAGAACATCTAGAATTGGCCTGTCCTGATAATTTGCAAGATTGAACTGAATAAGGGCCTGTTGTCTCCCTACCGAACGGACAGTATCCATCACCCCGGAAAATCGGGCTACGCGGGATGCGGATGGACGCATCCTTGTCGCCAACTGGCTTGTGTTTCCTGCTGCGTGTCGACTATAGTCCCTCAGCGCATTTCGGAGGGCCACCCCGTCTGTGCCTCCGCTACTGACAAACCTGTTGAATTGCCGGCGCGGCTCGGTATAGCGCCTGGGGTTTGGGGCGGGAGGAGGCGCTGGAGGATTGTTTTCCGGATTATTACCTCCAACTAGTGCATTCGGATCGTTATTCGGTTGCGGCTGTGGAGGTCCCTGGGGCTGACCGGGCGGGGCGGCCGGTGGAGCACCAGGAGGGTTGCCAGGGGGTGCACCAGATGGCGCACCAGGTGGGTTCCCCGGCGGATTAGCTGGGGGAGCGCCGGGGGGCGGAGCGGGAGGATTACCGCCACCTCCGCCGCCTATCCAAGATGGTATTAGCGGATTTCCTGCGCCAGCGCCCCCGCCAGAAGCCGAAGTTCCCATATCAGTTCAGTTTTTGTTTTGCAAGGGCCGCAAGTGTCCCATTTTCAGTCTGGGTGCCCCACTGTTCTTTTATTTTCTTAAAATGACTTAAGCCTTCCGGCGTCTTTAGACCACTCAATTGGCTGATCGCCCATGGCCCAAGACCGGCGGAAGGATAGGATTCAATAAGCACAAGAAATCGATCCTCCAGGGAAGGCTCTGCGTGAATTATTCTTAAGAGGCCCTGTATCGGTGGTGGAATTTTTCCGAGGTCTGCAATTGCCCGGCTTTCCGATTCCAGCTTCTCAAACAACATTGTCTTTTCCTTCAGGGTTATATTTTCCAAAGCCTTTTCCGCTTTATTCAACATCATTTCTGAACCACTGGTAAGCTGGGTATGAAATTCCATGAGATGTTCGGGGAAAGCGCTGTCCGCATCAAAGCCAATGGCCTTTTCCTTGGAGATGTATATATAAGGCCGCAGGTCCGTATCGCCCAATGAGGGGTCTATTTTAGCCCATTCGACCAATTCCTGATCTTTGACCGTAGCGCCGGGATGCTGCGTGGCGGCTATCCCGGCTTGGGCTGATTTAGCAGCGGAAGCCTGTTCTGCGCCCTTGATGGTCTTTGATTTGCCTTCGGCTGAGGCTGAGACTTCATCGACGACGCGGTTGTAATGCTCGGTGTGGAATCTTTCGAGCAGCATCAGCTTGGCCAACACGTTCAGTTTTACCACATCATCCAAGCCGTAAATTTTTGAAATTCGCAGTCGAAGAAAGAGCGTATTTAAAAAGCGCTTTATGTTCCGGGGATTTCCCTTTAGACCAGCTGAAAGGGTGGGCGTTATTTGCCCTGCAACAAACATCGTTTCCTTCAAATCGGGGCTCGATGACCTAATGTCGTCTGGAATTGATTCGTAGCTGAGTTCGATCGGATCGTAGGGTCGTTTCTTTTTCTTATTAAATGCCTCGTAGACCTCCTTTAGTTTCCCGTAGTCATGCTTCAAAAAAAACTGAAGCATCAATAGGCGAATATAGTTCCCGGTCTGTAGTTTCGTCAGTGTAGGTATGCGGATAGGAATTTGGATCAATTTTTCCAAATAGCTTCGGGTGTAGTCGGCATAGCTGGAGGGGAGGTTTGGAAAATGCTCTCTTACCGCATATTCAATCATCCTTTCATCTGCTGAAATCACGAAAGTTGTTCCTTCTACGAATAAAAAAAGTCGAATTGCTTCCAGGATTTCAATGACTGATTTAGGGAGGCACCGATCCAAGTCGTCCACCAAAATAATGACATGGTCCACCTTGGAGGTTTCGATCAACTCCTTAAATTCCTTCCGGAAGGCATGGATTTGGCTAGTAACCGTTTCCTCCTCCTTTTCCTTCAGGATTTTCTCGTCCTCGCCTCCCTCGGTCATTTTCTTCGCCCGTTCGAATACCTCTCCCGTAATTCCGACCAGCGGAAGTCCAGTTAAACCTGTTAAGGCGGCACCTGTGGCCACTTTGGCAACCTTCAGCCAGTTGATCCGTTTAAGAAGGGATTTGGCAAGTTTCTTCACCTTTTCAACCCCCGGCTGTAAGGCAGCTAATTCAGTCACCACGGATTCCATGAGGGCCGTTTTAGCGTCCTCATAGCCTTGAAAGAGCCAGCCATTAAACATGATGCAATAGGTTTTGGCTACGTCGGTCTTTCTCTGTGCCTCAACAGTTTGTTGCAAAATTGAAAGTATGGATGACTTACCTACACCCCAATCACCATAAACTCCTATTGTAAGCGGACGAAGATGGCTATCTCCAATGATTTCAAGGATAGTTTTGGCGATCTTGTCGTGACCAAGCAAATCGACGCTGGTTTCCTTATCATTCCACATTGGTTACTATTGCTTTGTAGGTTGAAATGCAAACATATTTTAGAATGTGAATGGGTTAATGTAGGGAAATTTTGTCCAGCATGGATTGTTTGGCATCAAAACCAGTAAAAAAGGGTGTTTTAACGGTCTGGAAAACCTTCGAGTTACTTGATCTTGACCTTGATGCCGCCATTTTTCTTACATTTAGTCCATGGAGATTCAAACGCTATCGATAAAACCTGCGCCATATGATATGCTATTTACTAGGTATCTTCGGATATGGAAACGTCTCATTTGGGGACATCAGCCAGCTTTATTGGTCGGATTGAAAGCCAGAGACCTGCATGTACTCGCCAGTTTTTAATTTAGTCATGTAGTTAAATTTTAGTTTTTGCAACTGAAATGTCATTTTTCTATTTTCGGTTTTGCCTTCAAGGTTGTAAAAGCCACGTTTATAGATTAAAAGTGATCTTTCCCTTATCATAACTATAGTTGCTCTCTATAGAGACAATGACTTCTTCTGAAATTGCCAACTCAGGACAGTTTCTTGTTTCTAGGTAGATTTCCGTTCCTGAGATATGATAGAGATCATCCGCCTCCCGTGTAACATCGACCTTGTATCTTCCTTGCTTCAAAACCGTAGGAGATAGCAGAGTTTCAATTTCAACCAGATCATCATCAGTGGTGATCGCCTTGGTATCGGAATGAGGGGTTATTCCTTTGTAAATGGCAGCAATAACATATTCGTCACCAGGACGGTGGAAACTTGTTATGGCAAAAAAAGTAAAAACGATGCCGAAGAGAATGGACGATTTCTTCATACTTCTCTAGTTTTCTCTGAACGAATATATTAGGTCTCTTGTGCTTGATCGCATAAAGTCTTCCAGCAGATTTACCTGCACAGATTCCTTTAGGGAGACCTCGGTTGCTCGCCTATTTGTGAACTGAAATGTAGTAAGCTCGCAACCAGTCGGGCAAGGCTTGTAATTATATTTATATGAACCCGCTATCTCGTTATTTCGTACCAATATGAGCTTGAATTCAACGGAAGCTCCATATCGCTTATAATCGATATTTTGTAACACTTCCTTTTCCTTGCCG
Source organism: Puia sp. (assembly GCA_035572015.1). Taxonomy (GTDB): domain Bacteria; phylum Bacteroidota; class Bacteroidia; order Chitinophagales; family Chitinophagaceae; genus Puia. Next base: position 38,310 of record DATNBP010000217.1, read on the forward strand.
TTAGTTATCAGTGTTACCTTATTTGTTGAATAAATAACCTCAGGATCAATATTGACAACCTCCAATATTAAATCCGTATTGGTTAAGTCTTTTATTCTGGAATAGTCACTTGTTTGGGCTTTATTAATAATCTCGTTGAACAAGCCGCGATCACGCACACTAAAGCCTTCTTTAAGAAGCTCTTTTTCTATTGCATTGTATAGTAAGTCCTTATTTGTTGTGGTCTGGCTCGTGGCTTTATCCGAAGTGTTTGCAACGCGTAGTACGATTGATGGTGATTTATTGTCTTTTAGGAATTGTTTGAGATTTGCATTTGCATATATCTCGTTCCCTACCGTAGGGTATTTGACTACTCTGCTGGTTGTAGTGCAGGAAACTGCTAAAATGTAACACAGCGAGGTTATTAGCAAGGTGCGATTCATCTAACAATGGTTTAGTGTATTTAAGGAACGATGTTGGCAGCTAATACCTCAAATGTAGGCGTTGCTGAAAGCTTCCCCTACTTTGTAGCGGTTTTGAATAAAGAATCCCATGTATTTTCTTCGTCCTGTTGGAATGTGGGAAATGCGAAGCCCGGGTCTTGTGCGTTGGGGCTTTTCCCATATTTCAACAGGAACCCCCTGGGTG
>DATNBP010000218.1:0-5291 GCA_035572015.1 Puia sp.
CGCGATATCTTTCCGGCCTTGAAAGGCCTGCAACGTCGACGCATTTTTAGGCTGTGCCATCAGCGACAGCGGCCGTCCGGGGGGATCGAAAACCGATCGGTACCCGGTATGGTAACCCGTGCTGTCTTCCGCAACGACGTACCACAACCAGCAATTAAATGGAGTTGGCGTCGTGAAATAGCGCCTCCCGCCCAGCGCCTCGGCGCGCAGACCCCGCTCCACCGCGCGGTCGACCTGCCATTTGTTACCAAGACTGTAGAGCAGATAGCCAGTGCTCATCAGCAATCCGAACAAGGCCCAACGACTCCGCGACCGGTGCCCCCGGGGCAGGAAGACCAACCCGATGGTTGCAATGCCCAACCAGACCGAATAGAAAGGATCGACGACGAAAAGTACGTTCAGGCAGACGCGATAATGGCTGAAAGGTTCGAACCAACCCGTGCCGTAATTGTTGAACGCGTCAATAAAAATATGGACTGCCAATTCTGTCCCAAAGAAAATGGCCCATCTGCCGAACGACATATTTGTCGTCCGCCAAAATCGCCGCGCTGGCAGCGCCAGCAGCAGCGCCATCACTATCACAAATAAAATGGAATGCGTGATCCCCCGGTGAAAGCAGACGTCCCGGGAAGTGTCCAACCAAAATGCGGCCACAAAATCGATATCCGGCAAGCTGTTCGCGGCGGCGCCGATCAGCAAAGCCTTCTTCCCCAGTCTCCCGCCCGCCACCAATTCACCGATAGCCGCACCCAACACGATATGGGTAAGCGAATCCATGTCTCATGCGCCTGCAACCTTCGCGCCACACTCCGTCCGATGGCCTTCATGCCCGCGCGCCTACGCCTTCTTCCCCTTCCGCTCCAGCACCGTCGTTTCACCGTTCGCCAACCCCGCAATCACCAGATCTGCCATATCGATAAAGAACCCGTCTTCCATCACCCCCGTAATTGCGCTCACTCGCTCGTGCAAGCGCGCCGGGTCGGCGATCGGTCCAAAGGAAGTGTCCAGGATATAATGCTGGTTGTCTGTCAGAAAAGGTGCATCGCCCGCCATGCGCATCCGTGGCGTTCCCCCGAGCTCTTCCAGCCGCCGGAAGGTCAGCTCCCAGCCGAACGGCGCCACCTCGACGGGTAGCGGAAATTTGCCCAGTTGGTGCACCAGCTTGCTGCTGTCCACTATAATGATATAGAACTTCGTGATCGATGCCACGATCTTTTCCCTCAGCAGAGCCCCGCCGCCGCCCTTGATCAGGTTAAGTCCTTCGTCCACTTCATCGGCGCCGTCGATCGTGATGTCGAGATGATCGATGGCCGAGAAAGGAACGATCGGAATGTTCAACTCCCGGGCCAGGCTGTCCGACTGGATCGACGTCGCCACCGCCCGTACCGAAAGGCCGTTTCTGACTTGCTCGCCGATTCCCTGGATGGCCCAGTATGCCGTTGATCCAGTACCCAGGCCGATCGTCATGCCGTTCCGGATATAGCTGACCGCCTTCGCCGCCGCCAATTTCTTGCCGGCAACCGCAGAACTCTCCATAACTGATTATTAAATAATGGCTTTAATGTTGCAATGTAGGATTTTTGCCAATTTCCCGGCAACCCGGTAGGAAATATACCGTGATTGCCCTAACTTTACGGCCGGAAAATCGTTATCGTAATTATGAAACCGGTAATCTCCTGCGCGATTTGTTGTTGTTGCTGTTGTAGCCGATCCAGGGTTATTGGGTGGACGATGACCGCTGTGAACCGATCGTAACGGTTAACAGACAACCATAAAATAGTTAGCTCCACCGCAAAGTGGGGCTTTTTTTATTTAACCTTATTTTCAGCTATGACGACAAGCACTTTCCCACCTACCGACCCCGCCCTTCTTTCCCGCGTTGCCGCGCTGGGTAACGAGATCGGCCATACGCCGGTGTATCATTTCACCCGCGTCTTCCATAAACCGGGAGTGGAGATATATGGCAAACAGGAATGGCTGCAACTATCAGGCAGCGTCAAGGCCCGCGCAGCCTATAATATTATCCGTCACGCGATAACATCCGGCGCCCTTCGTGCCGGAAAGACCTTGCTGGATGCCACCAGCGGCAACACCGGTATCGCATACGCGCATATCGCCAAAAGGCTTCATATCCCGGTTGCCTTGTGCCTGCCTGAAAATGCTTCCCGGGAAAGAAAGGACATTCTCCGGTCCCTGGGAGTCGATTTGATCCTGACCTCTCCCTTCGAGGGGACCGACGGAGCGCAGCAAATTGCCGCAGGACTGGCCGCCGAAGAACCCGATCGATATTTCTATGCGGACCAGTACCGGAACGATCAGAATTGGTTGGCTCACTATATGGGAACTGCCCGGGAGATCATCGCTGAGCGACCCGACATCACGCATTTTGTAGCAGGTCTTGGCACGACGGGTACGTTCGTTGGTACAGGTCGGCGCCTCCGCGAATGGCGACCTGGCATCACCCTGGTTTCCCTCCAACCGGATTTCGCGCTCCATGGGCTGGAAGGCTGGAAACACCTCGAGACGGCAATCGTGCCCGCGATCTATGACCCGGCTTTGGCCGACGCCGGCGATGTCGTGAGCACCGAAGAGGCCTATGAACTGATCAAAGAGACCAGGCGGACCGAAGGCCTGCTGCTGAGCCCTTCTTCCGCGGCGAACCTCGCGGGCGCAATCCGGCTGGCAGGCCGGATAGAAAAGGGGGTTATCGTCACCGTCCTTCCGGACAACGCCGAAAAATATGGCGAGGTTATCAAAAAATTGTTCTCAAACATCTAAAATGTACAAGTTATGATCATGATCGAGTCCCGCGTCAGACAACTGCTCATCGATGACGCGTTGAATACCTTTCCTGATGAATGTTGTGGCTTCCTGTTAGGCCGGGAGGACCACGACGGCACCCGCCGGGTCCTCGATGCGCTTGTGGTGGACAATGCAAAGCAAGGCGACAAGACCCGCCGGTTCGAAATTTCCCCGCTGGATTATATGGCTGCCGAGCAACATGCGCTGGATCATGACTGGAACTTGCTGGGGATCTACCACAGCCATCCGAAACACCCCGCGGTTCCTTCCGAGCACGACCGGATCGCCGCGCAGCCTTATTTTTCCTACGTGATCATCGCCGTACCGGACAAAAGGGAAAGAACAGCGATCCATTTCCGCTCCTGGTTGTTAAAAGACGGCCAATTCGAAGAAGAAACAATAGCAGACTATCAATTCATTTAAAAAAAGAATCAAATGGCTACAGTGATTATTCCCACCCCGCTGCGGAAGTTTACCAATAACACCGCCCGCTTGCAGGTGGCCGCTGGTACCGTGCATAGCACGGTGCAGGAGTTGACCCGTAACTTTCCTGACCTTAAAAAGCACCTGCTCGACGAAACCGGCAATATCCGGTCCTATGTCAATATCTTTGTCGGCAACGACGATATCCGCGACCTGGACAGGGAGCAGACGGCGGTCAGTGAAGACGCCGTCATCAGCATCATCCCGGCCATCGCGGGCGGCGCTCCATCCCAATTTGCGCCCCGCACGCCCGGGGGTTCAGCATCCCATTCACCCAATGGCGCCCCTTTCACCAAGGAGGAACTCGCCCGGTACAACCGCCATATCATCATTCCCGGCTTTGGCATGGAAGCGCAGCAGAAGCTGAAAGCCGCCAGGGTCCTGGTGATCGGCTCAGGTGGGCTTGGCAGCCCCGCTCTCCTGTATCTCGCCGCCGCTGGTGTCGGAACAATCGGTATCGTTGACTTCGATGTGGTTGACGACAGCAACCTCCAGCGTCAGGTCCTTTTCGGCGTGAACGAGATCGGCCACCCAAAGGTCGAAGCCGCGCGACGCAGGCTGGAGGCGCTCAATCCCTTTATACGCATACAGATCCACAACACGCATCTCAATTCGCAGAACGCATTGGACATCATGAGAGATTATGACGTGATCGCAGACGGGACCGACAATTTCCCGACACGCTATCTTGTCAACGATGCCGCTGTCCTGCTGGGCAAGCCTAACGTCTATGCGTCCATCTTCCAGTTTGAGGGCCAGGTATCGGTTTTCAATTACCGTGACGCCGCCGGTGTGCCAGGTCCCAACTACCGCGACCTATACCCGACGCCCCCGCCCCCCGGCCTGGTACCCTCCTGCGCTGAAGGTGGTGTCCTTGGCGTACTGCCTGGCATTATCGGCAGCCTGCAGGCCCTCGAAGTCATTAAAGTGATCACGGGTTTAGGAGAAACGCTCTCCGGCCGGTTCTATATTTTCGATGCCGTCAATTTCGAGAGCAGGACCTTCACCATCCGGCGCCGCGAGGATAACCCCATCAATGGGAGTAACCCGACGATCACCGCCCTGATCGACTACGAACAATTTTGCGGAATGCGGGCCGTCGAGGAAGCGCCGGTGAAGGAGATTTCCGCGAAGGAACTCTATGAATGGCAGGTGAGAGGGGAAAAATTCCAGTTAATAGATGTCCGCGAGCCGCATGAATACGAGATCGTCAATCTTGGCGGGGACCTGATCCCGCTGGCGACTGTCTCCGCAAATAGTGAACGGATCGCCCGCGATCAAAAAGTCGTCGTTCATTGTAAGGTCGGCGGCCGGAGCGCAAAAGCGATTCGGGAACTGCAGGAAAAATTTGGTTACACCAACCTATACAACCTGAAAGGTGGCATCCTCAGCTATATCGACGAAGTTCAACCGGAATTGACAAAATATTAGCGGACGATTCCAGCAATCAGCATCTTGCGACGCCAGGATCCCGCGCCTCAATTGTTCAGCAACCGGTCGAGCGCCATCGCCACCTTGGCGGCGTTGGGCAGCATCGCATTTTCCAACCCCGCGTTCATCGGTACTGCGGGAAGATTCAGCGCACCCAGCACTTCGACCGGCGCATCCAGCGAAGCCCAGCAAGCGCGAGCAATCCGCCCCGCAAATGCTTCGGCAAAGGAATTGTTGCGCTGTTCCTCCGTCAGCACCAGGCACTTCCCATGCCTTTTCACGGTGGCAAACACCATGGCCTCATCCAACGGATATAATGTACGCAGGTCGATGACCTCGACCTGGCCCGCGAATGAATCCGCTGCAGCCGTGGCCCAATACACACCCATCCCGTAGGTAATGACGCATACGCTTTCTCCCATCGACACCCGCTCGTCATCTGCCGCAAGCACGCAATTGGCCTTACCCAGCGGAAGGATATAATCGCGCGCAGGTTCCACGGTCTTCGCTCCCTCCGTTCCGGGCACCTTACTCCAATACAGCCCTTTATGCTCCAGCATGACAACCGGGTTAGG
>DATNBP010000219.1:0-15033 GCA_035572015.1 Puia sp.
TCTGCCGGGGTAAAGTCTTTCGTTGACCGCCGCACCCATTTCGCGCAGCACCTTTACCGTGGCGCGCACGCGGTCCGCCGGGACATGCGGGTCTGGCTCTCCGCCCGTGATAAAGAACGGTGTACCGTCAAACGCGCCGGAATAGTTTTCGGGAGAGATACGATCCCCGATCAGCCCGCCGGTGAACGCCACCACGCCGCCATAGCGCGTCGCATGCCTGGCGACAAATTCCAGCGTAAGACAGGCCCCCTGCGAAAAGCCCGCGAAAAATAATTTTTCCCGGCCGATTCCCGCCGCCAGCGTTTCGGCCACCAACTCGCCAAGCAGACGAAGCGATGCGTCCAAAAAGGGCTGGTTCCGGACAGGAGGCGCCAGGAACGATAAAGGATACCAGGAACTGTCGGGCGCCTGCGGCGCCAGCAGCGCATACCCATCGACGGGCAAGTGGTCCGCCAGACCCAGGATATCTTCAGCACTCCCGCCGCGACCGTGTAGCAGGATCAGGGCCCGGTCGGCATCAACAAGTTTGACACCCGCTTCAAGGACATGCTTCATACAAGTGATGGTAAGGATTTTTCTATAGCCGCCCGCATCGGCTCATATCGGGCGGGCAATTTCAACGCGGTGCCCAGCTTATCGGGCGCCTCGTCGACGCCGAATCCCGGATTCTCGGTCGCCAGTTCGAACAGGACGCCCCCCGGCTCACGGAAATACACTGAAAAGAAGTAATCGCGGTTGATCACCGGCGTGGCATGAAGACCTTTACCGAGCAACTTCTCGCGCAATGCCATTTGCGCGTCCTGATCGGCTACGCGAAAAGCGACGTGATGATTGGTTCCCCCGCCGTTGAGCCCCTCGCCTTGACCGGTCGCTTCCACCAGGTCGACGATCGAAGCGGCAGGCGCGGCGTCTGCCACGAACCTGTACCGGTTCCCCTCCTGCCCGGCCTGCCGGTAGCCGAACACATCCGTCAGGAGCTCCGCCGTAGCCGCGACCCGATCCAGGGTGAGCGTTACGCTATGGAACCCCTTCAACGCCACGGCCGCCGGGACTTCCGGCGTGTTCCAGGGTTTTCGGTCATCCCGTGCCGCCGAAGCGATCAGGCTGATGGCCAATCCGTCCGGGTCCCGGAAAGGCAAATAGGTTTCTCCCATCCGACCGGCGAGCGGGCCCTGGGAAACGGACAGGCTGCGGAAACGCTCCGCCCAAAAACCGAAGCTGTCCGGATCGACAGAATAGCCGATCTCCGTTGCCATCCCCGTTCCGTTCCTTCCGGCCGTGATGCCTTCCCATGGAAAAAAGGTCAGGATCGTTCCCGGCGCCCCGGTCTCATCCCCATAATAGAAATGATAAGTGCCGGGGTCGTCAAAATTGACAGTCCGCTTGACCATGCGCAGCCCCAGGCTTTTCGTATAGAATTCGACGTTGCGCCGGGCATTGCCGGCAATGGCCGTGATGTGATGTAATCCTTTTATTTTGTCATTCATATATTTACTTTTTAACCGGCACTTCGATCACCAGCAGTTCGGAGCCCGGTTCCACCGCTTCCAGCCTGATCGGCTCATCCCCCGTTATTCCGAGCCCGTCCCGGCTCTCCAGCCTTATACCGTTCGCGTCGATCGCCCCGCCGATCAGGAACAAATAGACGCCATTCCCTTCCTTTTTCAATCGGTATTCCGCCCTTGCACCGGCATCGAAACTTCCCAGGTGGAACCATGCTTCCTGGTAAATCCAGGCGCCTTCCCCATCCGGACCCGGAGAGACGATGGGTTGCAGCCGGTTATGGCCTTTTTCCCGGTCAAGCCTCCGCTGGTCGTATCGCGGTACTACATTCAGCAGGTTCGGGAATACCCAGATCTGCAGGAATTTCACCGGGGCCAGGGGATCGTTGTTGTATTCACTGTGAAAGACGCCCCTGCCGGTGCTCATGATCTGGATCTCCCCTGCTCCGACCACTCGCCGGTTACCCATATTGTCCTCGTGTACAAGGGATCCCTCCAGAGGCAAGCTGATAATTTCCATATTATCGTGCGGATGCGACCCGAAGCCCCTGCCGCCGGCGACCAAATCGTCGTTCAATACCCTCAACGCCCCGAATCCCATTCTCTCCGGATCGTAGTAGTCAGCGAAGCTGAAAGACTGGTTGCTGACCAGCCAACCCAGATCGGCGCGTCCCCGGGTTCCCGCTTTATGTAAGATCGTTTTGTTCACGACAGATATTTTAGTCCCCAAAATTACATTCCCACGGCCCCGTTTCCATTGAACTAGCTTAAGAAACCCGAATTGATCGACCCCCGCCCCCCGTTTGTCGAAATCTTTTCGGGTCCTGCTTACAGAATTGTAGATTTAGAGACCAACTTTTACCCGGAATGGAATACGATAACGACCGGCTCCGGATCCGGACCACACCGACCGAAACCTTCTGCTGGATCCTTTTGGCCTTTCTTGGACCGGTGGTCGATAGCCTCGCGATCCTCCACCTCGATCCGCCGGGCTGGTTCATGGCCCTGGTGGTCAGCGGCATCAGTTTTCCCCTGTATATGCTGTATTCGATCGTCCTGGGCACGCCCTTCATGACAAGGTCGCGAAAATGGGCGCCGGTATTGCTTTACCTGCTTTCTTTCCTGATGGTCGTCACGATCGTCCTTCTGTTGTACCGGTTGTTGCTCACTTTCAATCTCCGCCCCGCAGAGCGGGCATATTTCTCCATCACGACGCCGACCGTCTATCGCGTGTGTTGCTGGGTAGCAGCGAACCTCGCACTGGCCCTGCTGGCCTTCAACGTCCGGCAATCCATCGAGCAGAAGGATCAATTGCAGGCGGCACGAAAGGAGAGCAGTTTTTTCCAGTTGCGATACCTGCGGGCGCAACTCAATCCCCATTTTCTCTTCAACACACTGAACAGCATTTACTCCCTGAGCTTGCAGAAGTCGGATCGCGCACCCGAAGTGGTCGTACGGCTGGCCGATATCATGCGCTATCTTATCTATGAATGCGATGAGGAAACGATCCCGCTGGACAAGGAGATCGAATTCATCCGGAACTATATCGAGATCGAAAAGATCCGCCACCAGGCGGATATCCGGCTCACAGTGGAGGGGCTCACGTCCGGCGTCCGGATCGAACCTTTCCTTTTTATCTCTTTTATCGAGAATGGCTTCAAACATGCGATGGACTATAGCTTCAGCGAACCCTTCATCTATATTACGATCAGGGTCGCCGCGGGCCAGGTCACCTTAAATGTGATCAACAGCATGGACGCGGATCTCGAATTACAGGCGAAACGCATCAACGGCAAAGGCATTGCGCACAGCCGGAGCCTGCTGGAACTGCTGTATCCTTCGGCTTTCGACCTGGATATCATTCAGACCCAAAAGGACGAGCGCCGGACCAGCCGCCTGCGGCTCCGCAACGCGCGGGAGCGACTGGAGAGCCTCTATCCGGATTCTCACACGCTAGACGTAATTTTAAATAAAAGCTCCTTTACCGTTTCGCTCATCGTAAAAAACGCCAACGCTTGTTAAAGTGCATTATAGTCGAAGACGAGGTCCTGGCCCAGGATGTCCTGAAAAGTCACCTTGCCCGCCTCGGCAGCCTGGAACTGGCCGGCGTTTACCGGAACGCCCGCGAAGCGGGATCGGCGCTCAAGACGGGCGACATCGACATCATGTTCCTGGATATACGCCTGCCGGGGATGAGCGGCCTGCAATTCCTCGGCGACCTGAAAGAATCGCCGCTGGTGGTGCTGACCACGGCCTATGCGGAATACGCCCTCGAAAGCTACGAATTCAATGTCATCGACTACCTCCTGAAGCCGATCTCCTTCGAGCGATTCTCCCGCGCGGTCGGCAAGATCCTGGATAACCGGCTCTATACGCCGGCGGCAAGAGACGCTGACCCGTTCGCGTCCGACCACATCTTTATCCGCTCCAACAATAAATTCTTCCGCGTGAATTTTTCGGAGATCGTTTACGTCGAAGGGAACAGGGACTATCTGAAAATCCACACGCCGGATTATTCGCTCATCACCCACCAGACCATGAACGATCTGGAAAAGTCCCTCCCCGGCCGCCAATTCATCCGTGTGCACAAGTCCTATATCGTCTCCCTCCGCCATATTCGTTCGATCTACGGAAATTCCATCGAATTGGGAAAGGTCACCCTCCCCATCGGGGTCAGCTACAAAGAAGCCGTGATGAACCTGATCGGCCGAAAATCCTGAGCTAATTTTGCCTATTTTTGCCCCCGAAAATCCTCACATGCGCCATCTGCCGTCCGTTATGCTTATCCTTGCCCTGGCGGTCCTATCCTGTACGAAAAGCTCTTCCGGGAGCAGCGGCAACCGCGCGGGCGATACGGCGAGCATCATAGGCACCTGGAACTGGGCCTACCAGTCTAAGACACTGTGGGATCCGACGGGCCTGTCACCACTCACTCCCGGGACCACGGGCATTAGCCGGACGATCACTTTCGACAGCACCGGCCGTTTCACGTTCATGCACAACGATTCGATCTTCCAGGACTCGACGCATATCTTTCCTATCCTGCTTCGCGTACAGGAGCCGATCCGGCTGCTGGCAGCCCCCGAGACCGACACCGGTTCCTACCAGGTTAGCTGGGGTATCGTCGGCTGGTGCGACTTCCAGGACACGACCGAAGTCATCCTGCAGCATACGCCTTATCAGGCGCACCTGTCCGCAGATACCCTGATGGTCTATCTCAATCCATGCCAGACCAGGATCGCGGACATCTATGTACGCCAACCCTAGCAAGCTCGGCTGCTCTACTTCAGCCATCGTTCCAGGTACTCGTAACTCACCGTGTTGAGAAGGAGCCAGCTTTGCCAGTTGTAGGCGGCGCCATGTGCGCCGGGCGGATATATTCTCAGGTCTGCGTCCTTGCCTGCATCGGTCAGCGCTGTCAGCAACTGCATGGTGTTCGACGGATGGACGTTGTCATCGAGCATACTGTGGATCAGCAGCAGATGCCCGTTAAGGGCTGCTGCATGGGTCATGTCGGAACTGTTCCTGTACCCTTCGGCATTGTCCGCGGGCAGACCCATATACCGCTCGGTATAGATATCGTCATACAGCCGCCAGTCGGTGACCGGCGAATTGGCGATACCGACCTTGAACACGCCCGGGTGCGTCAGCATTGTATAGGTCGTGCTGAAACCCCCATAGCTTTCACCCGTTATGGCCATGTTGGCGCCATCCACATAAGGCAGTCCCGCGAGATAATGCGCCGCTGCTGCGAAGTCATTGCTTTCCCATTTACCGAGATGCCCGTAGACGATCTTTTCGAATTTGCCGCCATAAGCGGATACGCCGCGGTTGTTGATGTCTGCAACAATATAGCCATGCTGCGCCAGCCACTGGGTATACCCGTCGGATCCCCAGGCATTGAAGACATCATGCGATTCGGGACCCCCATAGATCGAAAATACGACGGGGTATTTCCGGGTGGAATCGAAATTGATCGGGCGCACCATTTCGCCGTCAAGTTCCGCGCCGTCGTTGGTCCGGAACCGGAACAATATATTCGGCGAATAAAAATGCTTTGCCGTAAAATCGCTGACGGCCTTATTGTCTTCCAGCATTTTTTGCAACTTTCCCCCGGAAGTATAAAGACCGACGTGCAATGGCGTGCGGGTATCGCTGTACCGGTCGATATACCAGGCCGTGCTGCCCGACATATCGATATCATGTTTGCCTGGCGCCTGTGTCAGCCGCTTTTTCGCACTACCGTCGAACCGGATCGAATACAGTTGTTGCTCGAGCGGCGAGGTCTCGGCCGACAGGTAATAGATGGTCTGACGGGCCGGGTCGATCCCAGTTACTTTGATCAGATCCCAGTCCCCCCTGGTGACCGCGTTGATCAGTTTGCCGTCATAGCCGTACCGGTAGACGTGATAATAACCGGACCGGTCCGAGACCCAGAAGAATTCCTTTGTTCTTTCAGGGAAGTAGACCATATCATTGACGTTCGTATAGAAATCGAAGACGGAGACCCATGTGTCGTTTTGCTCTTCCAGCACGACGCGGTGTTCGCCGGTCCGGACATTGAAAAAATAGAGCTTCATATGGTTCTGCGCGCGGTTGAGCGTCATTAGCGCAAGCTCGTCGGGATCGCTCGTCCAATAAATGCGGGGGATATAGTAGTCCCCGGTCTCGTCCGGCCGGAGCCATATCTTTTTCCCCGACTGTACATCAAGGACGCCGATCCGGACGACCGGGTTGGGATCACCGGGCTGCGGGATGGGGATCTTTATCTGGCGATCGTGCAAACCGGCGTAATTCGTCAATTCAAAAACCGGGACCGGCCGCTCGTCGAATTGCCAAAAGGCCAGGTACCGGCTGTCCCTGGACCAGTTCCAGGCCTGGCCCTGGCCAAATTCTTCTTCGTATACCCAGTCGTAATGTCCGTTGAAGACACCGGTATCGCTCGTCCGGTCATCGGTCAACTGCTGCTCGCTGCCGGTAGCGAAGTCATACACGTACATGTTGCCACCCCTTTCGATCCCTACCCGGCTGCCATCGGGCGACAATTCCGCCGACCGGGCATCTTTGGCGGCCAGGCGCAGTTGCCGGCTCCCAACGTCATAGAGGTAGTAATCGGAAATCCCGGAATTCCGGTATATCCGTCGCAGATTGGTCCGGAACACTACGTGCCGGGAGTCGTGCGACCATTGAAAGGATTCGTAAGCAAAGGGTTTGTCCGTCCCCGGAAAGGTCAGCCCTTTACCGGTGAATACGGTATCTTCCCGGAGTGTCGCGGGGTCCAGCGTATGTATCTCAGTGCCCGCCATAAAGGAATACTCGGCTCCGTCACGTATCCAGTTCACATTCTGCGGGCCCGCTTTGCCGCGGAGTGTAAAATAACCGGTTTGGAGGGCTTCGCCGATATTGCCGTACAGCTGTTGCTGGGCCAAAATGTCCGTGGCGCCTAAAGACAGACCCGCCAGGATGAGGCATATGGACTTGATCATGAAGGGAGTGAGTTGGTTGTGGGGCTAAAGTAAGCGAAAATGGCGAAGTGCGGTTGCCGCTGGTGGAGTTGGGCAACGAAAAAACCCCCAATATTACTCGAGGGCTTTTCAATGAGAGATTGAATTTTAAAGGCTCCCGCCATTCGGGACGAAAGCAGCTTTTACATGGATATTGAACCTGGTGGTTCGTTCATTGGTATTGGATGAGTCAAAGCTAAGACAGAAGGAAACGTTAAAAAAGAGCAAACTCCCTCGATTTTTTTCGTAAAGCCCCGTTAAAACCTATCGTATTTTTACCATTCTAATAGCCTTCTAATGTGATTCTAATAGCTTTTTATCCTTGCCGCCGTTATTTCCGTATCTAAATTCACCATCTTGAAAAAATACGGCTTAATCCTGGCCGGGCTGATGCTCGGCCAGTTCGGCTATGCGCAGACCCAACAAACCCAGCAGTCGCAGCCCGATACGACCTTGTCGTCAGACAAGAATATCCGCATCAAAGTCCTCGGCGACATCCAGCAAAGCCTCGACAAAAAGACAAAAAGTATCGATCAGACGCTCTCGCGGCTCGATAGTAAGGTGGACTCGCTGGACCTTGCAATCGCCGCAACCCGGGACGCACGCGAAAAAGCTGACAAACTCCTTCTTCGCGTCCAGGCCCTGGAACAGAAACAACAGGCCATCGAACAGAACGAGCTTTATGTCTACCAGGCCAACTACCAGTCTGCCATCATCAACCTCGTCTCGATGGACAAGGAGATCCAACCCCTCCTGCTCTTCAATTCGGCAAAGAGCTTTTTCAGCACGCTCAACGAAACGGCAGACCCGATGAAATACCCCGGATATGAGGACTGGTACAAGAAATTCTACGCCTATATCGAAAAAGAAAAAGATAAGGACCCCGCACTCAACGTCCTCCACGACATGGTCCAGGTGACCGGTAATATCACGGGCGGCACCCCCATCGCCGGCCCCGTTTGCCAGGCCCTCTTCCTTGGCATCGACAGCTATATCACGTCCCTCGGTTCGAAGCGGAGGGAATTGCGCGACGAAAGCCAGCGGATGTTCCTCCTGACCGCCAAACTGAGCGAGTTCGACTACGATAAGGACCTCATTGAACAACAATGGGAAATCGTCACCAACGACCTGCAGAAAATGCAGGTTCATTATGACACCATTCTGAACCAGAACCTTGCATTGCTAAAAGTGCCGCAGGAGGAATACGTTCACAGCTTTACCCGGGAAACCGATGCGGACCAACGCTACCAGTTCCTCACCGAATTGCGCAAGCGCGCCTCGGCCCTCGTCACAGACCGCCGGACAGCCGACATCAAGAGCTGGAAACAGCCGATCTACTACGAACTCATGGACGTCCAGTCCCTGAAACTCCGCTTCGGGGAACTGACCTTCGAGATCCGCGGCATCATTTCCCGCTACAACGAACTCGTGCTGAAATACCGGAACGACCCCGAGATCGGGCTCAAAGTACAGGCCCTCGGCGTGAAGCTGGATGCCATGAGCGACACCTTCGACCACGCCTTCGATCCCACCGAATACATCAACTCCGCGACCCGGATGTACCTCGTCGACTGAACCGGCGCACAAAAATAAGTCCCGGCAATTGCCGGGACTTTAAACTAAACCCCTGGATACGGATCAATCACCACACCAAACCGTTAAATTATTTATGCTCGAGCAGCTTGAAGAATTGATCGAGCTGCGGTAAGATCACGATCCTGGTCCGACGGTTGAGCTGGCGTCCTTCCGCCGTGCCATTGTCCGCTACCGGAACATATTCGCTGCGACCGGCCGCTGCCATCTTCGCGGGCTCCAGTCCGTACTTCTTTTGCAGGATCCGTACGACGGCAGTGGCGCGTTTCACGCTCAGATCCCAGTTGTCGAGCAGGTCGCCATGGCGGTAGGGAACGTTGTCCGTATGTCCTTCTACCATGAACTCGATATTCGGCTGCGCCTTCAGGACGGCAGCTACCTTGCCCAGGACTTCCTGCGCCCGCTTCGTCACATTATACTTGCCGCTGGCGAACAGGAGCTTGTCTGAAATGTCGATATAGACGACATCCTTGTCAACCTTGACGTTGATGTCCTGGTCGTTCAGATCGCCGATAGCGCCCTTGAGGTTCTGCACCAGCGCCATATTCAAAGAATCTTTGTGCGCCATGGCATTCTGGAGGCTTTCGATATAGGCGTCCTTGGCGCCGAGGTTATCCAGCGACTGCCGGATGCTTTGCGCCTGTGCGTCCGAGATCACGGAAAGGTCCTGCAGTTGTTTCAGCGCCTGGGTATTATTGTCCTTCAAAAATGCAATCTGCTTGTTGAGCGCCGCTACCTGCGCATCGCAATTGGATTTATCGCGGGTCAGGTCCGCGGTCTTGCTATTGCAGTTCTTCAGATCGTTCTGCAGGTCCGCATACGATTTGTTAAGGCTGTCGTATTTGGATTGCAAGGCCTTGAACTTCTTGGTGCTCACGCAGGAAAATAGCATAACCGGTAAAAGACCGGCCAATGCTATGTCTTTGATACGCATACTTTTTGATTTAAATGTTTAGAGTAGATTGGGCTAAGATGAAGCAGCCGGATTAACAGGGACTTAGACACAGATTAGAATTAGATTAGAATTGCCGGTCCGGGGCCCTTTCAATGCAGGCTTCCGGCCGTCGGGAGCCGTACATAGAAGACCGAACCGTTGCCCACGGCGGACTCGACCTGAATCCAGCCTTTGTGCAGCTGAATGATCCGCCGGGCCAGGGACAACCCCAGACCGAACCCCGGGATGGCGTGCCCCTCCTCCGTCCGGTAAAAAGGCTGGAAGATATTTTCCCATTCGGATTCGGGGATCCCCCGGCCCCGATCCTCGATATCGATGCGGATTTCCTTTCCCAGCACGGCCAGCCGGACGGTCGCGGAATGATCGTCGCTGTATTTGCAGGCGTTGGAAACGATATTTTTGATCGCCGTAAACAGCAGTTCCTCGTTGCCGAACACCAGCAACGCCTCCTCCGCCTCGGGCAGCCGATCGAAATCGAGGGTCACGCTATACTGGGGATTGGTCTTTGAGATCTCTCCGGGCAGCCGGAGCAGGATCTCGTCGACCCGGACAAGGTCGATCTCCAGGCCGGCGGCGGTACCCGAAGCCCGCGCAAATTCGAGCAGCGTCTGCGTCAGCTTGTTCAGCTGCTGGACGTCCTGGTAGACGGACTGGATGACCTGGCGGTACTCCTCGACGCTCCGTACCCGCTGGAGGGCGACTTCCAGCTGGCTGCTGACCGAGGTCAGCGGCGTTGACAGCTCATGGGAGGCGTTGGCAATGAACCGCCCCTGGATCTCAAAGCTTTCCTGCAGCCGGTTGAGCAACTGGTTGAGCGTCTCGGACAAGTAATGCCATTCGTCCTTGAAACTGGCCCGCCCCGACCGGATCCGCCGGGCGAGGTTGCGCGCCGAGATCTCGTTCACCTCGTCGGAAATGCGGCGCAGCGGCCGCAACAAACTGATCGAGAACAAATACCCGCCGATCACAGAGATCAGTATCCCGCCCACGAAGCTCAAGGTCAGGACCAGCCGCAAATGCCGCAGCTTGTCATTGCCTGCCTCGTCATACGCCGCGGCGACGATCACGAAGCACGCCTTATCATCCAGGTAATAAAAAGCGATCGCGTCTTTGCCGCCCTGTTTGAAATAGACCGGGGATTTATCCACCCGCGCCCGGTCGATCACTCCCCTGTCGGTGCCGATCGTGTCGACGGCATTGTCGCTGTACCGGTAAATCCGCCGGTCCGCGGCGTCATACGCCTCCACCACTTTATCACGCATCGCCACGGAGGTGGAAGAGTCGATCCTGCGGATCAGCGACCGGTCGAAGATATTGCCCTGGCTCAGCAATTGCCCGGTGGTGATGGCCCGGTTGGCCAGCCGGGTCTGGATATCCTTGATCCTGTTCGTATAGGAGAAATAATAGACAGAGCCGCAGACCAGCGTGAGGATCGCCCAGGCCAGCAAAGTGAACAACAAAGTTATGCGGATCTTAACGGGCATCAGGCACCCTGCGTTTTTAAGATATACCCCATCCCCACATGGGTCTGGATCAGCTTGACGTCAAAATCCCGGTCCACTTTATTCCGGACATAGCTGATATAGACATCGATGACATTGGTATTCGTATTGAAATCGACATCCCAGACATTGATCGCCAGATCGGCCCTGGAGACCACGCGGTTCTTGTTCCGCATCAGATACTCCAGCAATTGAAACTCCTTCGCGGTCAGCTTGATCTTCCGGCCGCTCCGATGGACTTCCTTATTGTCCAGGTTCATTTCAAGGTCGCCGGCGCGGAGCAAGTTTCCCACGGGAACGTCCTGCCCGGGCGTCCGCTTGAGCAATGCCCGGATCTTCAGCAGCAATTCACGGAATTCGAAGGGCTTGACAAGATAATCGTCGGCGCCCGCGTCATAGCCTTCGACCTTGTCATCCAGCGAACTCATACTGGTCAGCATGATCACCAGCATATTCATATTGCGGTAGCGGATCGCCTTGCAGAGGTCATATCCGTTCATACCCGGCAGGTTGATATCCAGGATAACGAGATCGAAGCTCCGCGATGTCAACAGCTGATAACCGATCTTCCCGTCATAAGCAACCTCCACGTAAAATCCGTTTTCGACGAGACCTAACTTCAGCGTGTCGGCGATCTTCTTTTCGTCCTCGACGATCAATATCTTTCTTTCCTCGGCCATTCCTTCGCAATATTACTGAACTCCGCAAGAATAACCCTGCTCTAATGCAATTCTAATCCCAGTCTAATCACGGGTTAATCCCCCCGGTCTACTTTGGTTGCACAACGCCATGGCAGCCACTTTCGACAAGATATTGATCCCCGTCGACTTTTCATTGAACACCGAAATAGCGGTGAAAAAGGCTTTGGAATTGGCCGGGAACGACTCGACGGTCATTCATCTCCTGCACGTCATCCGTCCCCGCCGGAAGGCGATGGACCAGTTCAGGTTGTGGGTAGCGGAAAGGGACCTGCATGAGTGGCAGCACAAGATCCAGATCGCCGGAAGAAACGTCCGCGTCAAGACCCATATCCTGCAAGGGCATCCCGTACAGGAGACGATCATCGAGTGCGCGCGGATGCTGTCACCCGGTCTCATTATTGTCGGGAAACAGAACAAACACCGTCGCTGGCTGTTCTCGAGCCGTGTGTCCCCTGATATCGTCGCCTGGAAAAGTAACTGCCCCGTCCTGACGGCCAAGCCGGGCTCGTTGGACAACCGGACCCGCGTGATCGTCCTGCCGATCCGCAATTTTCTGCCCGAAAGGAAACTGGAATGGGCCGTTGTGCTGGCCAAAAAATTCAAAGCCCAGGTTCACCTCCTCTCCGTCGGCGAGAACGCGGAGACTAAAGACGGCCTGCTGTCGCAAACCTTCCTGCGTGCTTACCATCACTTACGCGAGAAACTGCATCATCCGGTCGAATATTCGGCAGCGCCGCGCCACAATCCGGCCAAGGCGGCGCTTACTTATGCAGAACTGATCATGGCGGATATGATACTCGTGAACCCGCAAACCGAAAGCGGAGTCTCGGGTTTTACCGGGTTCCGCCACATCAGCGACCTCCTGAACCGGGACTCCAAAATCCAGGTGCTGGATGTACAGCCATATGAAAACGAGCTAATATGATCCGCAAGCCGCGGATGCCGGGCGGCTAGTTGTCCTTTATAAGGACCTTGTCCTGGTAGACTTCGATGACGCCGGAACGGTTGTCGGCCAGCATTTGGTGGTACACCTTGCGGACGACGCATTTATTCTGGAAACGGGAAAGGTAGTCGACTTCCTTCAGCTGGACGGGATCGATGAGATTTCCATGCTCGTCGATCAGCCGGATTTTGATATTTGCCGGGAGATGGCCCCACAAGGCAGCGGTGTTGAGGTTCATATTGGATTTTCGGATTTTAATTCTTCGCAATAATAGCACAATAACTCCCGGTTTGGGAAATTATTGTGCCTTTTTTTTAATGATTCGTTGCCTGGCGAAGCCGCGACGTCGGCCTGCTACTGACCGTTGGCCAACGCCTCTTTCGCGTGGACGACGATCTCGGCGCGCCGGTTGAGCCAGGCCTTGCTGGGATCTGCATTGTCCGCGACCGGGTTGTCCCTTCCATACGCCTTGGCCTTCATAAGGTCTGCGGGTATACCACGGCTGTTCATGTATTTCAATACCATCGTGGCCCGTTCGCGCGACAGCCAATTGTTATAGTGGTCGTTCCCCACGGAGTCTGTATATCCCTTTATCTCGACCATAAATTCGTTCGGCGTTCGCTTGAGATGACTGATCACCCGGTCGATGCTGGAGAAGGCACTGGTATTCAGCCCGAAATCGTTGAATTCGAAGTACACGACAAAGCGGATGACCGGCTTGCCGTCCAGTGAGTCCATTTTGTAATCATTGTCTTCGAAATCGTCGACGGGAAAGTCGCGGAGCCCTCGCTTTCTCCTGGTGTGTCCGGAACTGCCGGAGCCGCCATCGCTATTGTCGTCACCTTCGGCCGAACTGCGGCGGGGAGATCCGTCGTCATTCAGGAGGCCCTTGGCGCGGAGGACAGAGTCCATGTTGATGGTCACGTAAATGTTGTTGATGACGGTCCCGTTCGGCTTGGTACTGTCCTTCTTCTTGTCATCCTTGACCGTCTTGTCGGCGGGCTTGTTGTCGTCGATATCCAGCTGCTTATGCTTCTTGTTGTTGATCGGGATATACAAGCCGACAGAATACATGGTCGTATTGGCGATATTCTTTCCAACTGCCTCCCCATAACTGACTTCTGCCAGCGCCATGATCTTCCGCGACGTGAACTTCGCGCCGATCCCCATCGGAACGGTCATATAGGACGCATCGTTGATCAGATCGTTGAACCCCACTTCCACAAAAGGCTGCAACCGGTAGGAGGCGGGCAGAAGATGGTAGTAGAGGGTCGCGTTGAGCAGGTTGAAAGTCTTCGACTTTGTCTGGCTGATCTGCACCTCGTTGCTCGTCACGTGCCCGAAGCTCAACCCGAGATCCGCACTGACGGACAACCTTCCGGTAAGATTCTTGTACGCCGAGGCCGCAAAGGATGCGTTCCCGCGGGAGAAGAATGGCAGCGTATTGGCGTTGGACAGATAGCCCTCCCTGTTCTTTTCAAGCATCGCAAAGTCCTGGAACTGCAGTTTCAGCAACGGCGAAATGAACCAGCGCGTGTCCACCTGCCTCGTACGCTGGCCTGCGTCGTCACCCGCCGGATCACCGGACTTATTATCGGCGGTCTTGTTGTCCTGAGGCGTGGAAGCAGCGACCTGGCCGGTACTGTCGCCGGCGCCTGCGCCGGGTTTGACAACTCCGCTGTCCTTCAGCATCGCCACCATCCCGGCTGTATCGGATGCTTGCTTGGTGGAATCCGCGGCCGGGCTGACGGGCGCCGGCCGGGTGCTGTCCTGCGCCCGGAGACTCAAGGCGGCCAGGAAACAACCAATCAAACAAATCATTACCTTCTTCATTGGGTTAATTTTAAAAATCCATCTTTAACGCCAGCTCCACACCATCTCGTGCAATGCCGGACGCGCTGATCGTCGAAATATTTACGTCATACATGATTCCTATTACAAGTTTTTGATACCTCAGATCGATGTGCGGAATGACGGCATCGTTATACCGGTAACCAAGTCCAAGTCCTACCGCGCCTCCGCCAACCAGTTCGGGCACTGCCTTGGTGTAGGACAGGTCGTAGTAATGCCGGTAAGCGGGCCCCTGCCAGCTCATAGACATGCAAAAAGCAACCTCGTCATCGGTCGATGTGGTGAACTTATATCCGCCCTGGATGCCGTAATCGGCTTTGAGCCGCGTGGAATCCGACTTGATGCGATAGGAATACGGCTGATTCACCTGTTGCGCGGAGATGCCGAAATACCACTTGTCATATTTGCCGTTGCTAAAGACCGAGGCGCCGACATTTGCGTTGAAATGCCCGTATGACCAGCCCGAAGCAAGCCGGTCTGCG
>DATNBP010000220.1:0-5453 GCA_035572015.1 Puia sp.
CGCTACAAATACCTCCTCATGCTGGCCGCTCTGGGTTGGTTCGGCATGCCCGGAGTGCCCTGGGTCGGCATCCTTTTCCTCGGGCTCGCCTTCCTGGAACACCAGACCAAACGGCCGCTGGAGATTGGATTCGACCCGGACCGGGTGGTGATCAATACCCTGATCCGAAGGCGGCACGACTGGTCGGTTTTCAACAATGTCCTGCTGAAGGACGGATTGCTGACCCTGGATTTCAAGAATAATCGCCTGTTCCAGAAGGAAGTGATCGAAGACGACGACGACGACAATGCGGACGAAGAAGAATTCAATGCCTGGTGTCACGAAAGGCTCGGGTCGGCCTATGGAAATTGACGGGTGTTGCATCTCTGTCAAAACTGCTTTATGGATACGATCTCGCTTCCGGTCATCCATCCGCCGATCGAAAGGCTGAAAAGAAGCGGTACCGGCCTGCACCTCGCGGCCGCGCTGCTGATCCTCGCCCATGCTGTAAGTCATTTCCGGAGTGAAGAATCCCCTACCCCATATTTCTGGTGCCAGCTGCTGATCTCCTTCGACATCCTGCTACTCGTCCTGGCCGGGCGCGACGTACTACGTCAGTTGCCCCGTGTCAACCTATTCTTTCGCGTGGTCGAGGTCATTTTCTTCGGCGGCATCGGCGGACTGATGCTGACGCAGCATCACCCCATGGCCGGGACGATCCACCTGGCGCTCAGCGTGGCGTATGGCTGTCTCTCCTGGTGCGAAAGGGGATTCCGCCCCGAGGAGTTGTTGTCCTTCCACCACACGGGCGTTACGATCCCGGGCGTCCCCGCGGGTCAATTCCTCCTCTGGACCGATATCAATGAGGTCAAAACCCGCTATGATGCCATAGAAATATGCACATCCGGCAAAAAAATGCTCCATTTCGACCTCCGCCGGAACCTGGGATTCGAAGAACTGGAACAAATTCACGAATTTTGCAGGCATTATTTAGGAACCTGATGCCAGCTTCACCATTTATTTTGTATTCCGACGGAAAAGGGAACAT
Source organism: Puia sp. (assembly GCA_035572015.1). Classification (GTDB taxonomy): domain Bacteria; phylum Bacteroidota; class Bacteroidia; order Chitinophagales; family Chitinophagaceae; genus Puia. The sequence goes on from DATNBP010000220.1 coordinate 1,028, forward strand.
TTTCGAAGACACCACGCTATACGTAACCGGCCGCAGTGGCTGGGATGCGATCCCGGTTCCCTCCGGGGACTGGATTGATTTGCCGGAAGGGGGTTCCCTGTATGAACTTCCCGGCAGGAGAGGCATCGGGATCGACGTCCGCACCGGCGAAATGCGACTTTGCGAAAAAGGCTGGGCCGTGGCTGCCTTCATTCCCCCCGCGCACACGGGCTTATACCTGGCGGCCTTTGAGACCGGCCCCGGCGCCCCCACGCTCCCGTTGTTCTGCTATACGGCTGCCGGCTGGCGGGACTCGAAATTTTGTGTGCCTGCCGTTCGGATCGAACAGGATATCCGGCAGGATTGCTCCGGTTATGACCAGGCTGTTATCAACGCCGGTGTCGATCGGTTGCTGGAAGCCTACCCGCAAAACCGCCTGGTGCGGCACCTGGCGCAGAATTGCTGCCTGACCTATCATTGTCCCGCGGCCCGAAACTATTTTATGGGCCGGTGGGAATGCCCGGTACCGTCCTCGCCCGCCTGCAACGCCAACTGTATCGGCTGCATTTCGTTCCAGCCCCAGGAGGAAACCATACCCTCCACCCAGGATCGCCTGACCTTCAAACCCACCCCGGAAGAGATCATCGAGTTCACGGTCCCGCACCTGCAGTCGGCGCCCTTTCCCATTGTCAGTTTTGGCCAGGGTTGCGAAGGGGAGCCCCTGCTGATGTGGGAAACCCTGAAGGAAGCGATCTGCGGGATGCGCCGCCATACCGACAGGGGAAGTATCAATATCAACACGAACGGCAGCAGGCCCGACGCGGTGCGGGAGCTCTGCGAAGCCGGCCTCGACTCGATCCGCGTGAGCATGAATTCGGCTCGGGCGCATATATATTCCGCCTATTACCGGCCTAACAACTACGGATTCGAAGACATAATGGAGAGTTTGAGGACCGTCCGCCGGTACGGCGGCTGGACTTCCATCAACTATTTCGTTTTCCCCGGCATGACCGACAGCGTGGAAGAATACGAAGCCTTGCGGCGGCTCATCCGCGAAACGGGCCTGAGCATGATCCAATGGCGCAATTTCAATATCGATCCGGACTGGTACCTGGGTAAGATCGGCGCGACAGACACCGGCGAGTCCCTCGGGATGCGGCAACTGATGGACCTTATCCGCGAGGAGTTCCCGCAATTGAAGTTCGGCTACTTTAATCCTCCGATGGAACGCATCCGCGGCCGGTATGAGGCCGACTTTGCCCACTAAAAATCCGCTATGTCCATCGTCCTTATCATCGGGGGCACCAGCGGGATCGGCCGGCAACTGGCCGAACGATATGCGGCGGACGGGCACCTGGTAGGCGCTACGGGCCGCCGCGCCGGATTGCTGGAGAGCTTAGCTGCCCGATATCCGGACCGGATCGTCACGTCCTGCTACGATGCCACCGCGAACGATGCGACCGCGGAACTGGCCGCGCTCGTCCGCCGGCTGGGCGGTCTGGACATCCTGATCTTCAACGCTGGTTGGGGTGACCTGAGCGACGACCTCGACTGGGCTATCGATAAAGCGACGGTTGATATCAACGTCCATGCGTTTTTGCCGGCCATCCATTTTGGTTGGGATTTCTTCCTGCGGCAGGGCTACGGCCACCTGGTTACCATCTCTTCCATCGCCGGTATTCGCGGTAACCGCTATTCTCCTGCGTATAGCGCTGCAAAATCTTTTCAAAGGGTCTATTTCGAAGGTCTTTATATCAAAGCGAAGCGCCTGAAAATCCCCCTGTATGTGACAGACATAGCACCGGGCTTCGTCAACACCCAAATGGCCAGGGGACCCCGCTTTTGGGTCGCCTCCCCCGGCAAGGCGGCCACCCAGATCATGCGGGCGATCGCCCGGAGGCGCCGCCGGACCTACATTACACGCCGGTGGCGGATCATCGCAGTGCTTTTCAAATGGATACCCGGCTGGGTCTACCATCGACTCTGAAACGCCGGTTACTTTTAGTTGTCGCGCGGTTTGGCACTCCAATTGCAACACGACAATATGAAAATTCCCGGTATGAAAAAGAATCAGCTGATCGCCATCACTGCCCTGACCGCCCTCGCCGCCGTAGCCACCGTCTATCTGCTTCGGAAGAACCGGCAAAACCGCCGGAAAAAGTTCGTGTCCAATGCAGGATATGAAATGGCCTATGACATCCATTACCCGATGAAATACTCCGGCCGCAAGCGCGCCATGTAACGGCGGACCGCTATCCACTAAAATTTAACGTTTTATCAAGGGAACCGCAAACAATTCGCGCAGAATTTGAAGCGTTATCGTCGGGAATTTGTGGTAAATTCGCAGTAGCATGTCAAGCTATATACCTGACTCGTTCGAACGGAAAAAGAACATCGAAGCTTCCGCTATCACCGCGGCTATTTGTGCAGCGCTGATCTTCCTGCTGTATATCAGTTGGACCGTGCCCGCGGAAGTTCCACCCGTGCAGGAGGAAGGCATCGAGGTCAACCTGGGTAACAGCGACAAGGGCATGGGCGTGGATCAGCCCTATCTTCCCGGTAAACCGGCTGCGGAAAACAAGGAAAAATATACGCCGCCCAAACAGGCCGTGGTAGAGAAGCAGCCCGTAAAAGACGTCGAAACGGATGACAACAACAAGGATGACGCTCCGGTCATCAAGAAACCCGCGGTGACGAAACCGGACGCCACGAAACTCCCCGATAAGACGGTTGCCAAAAAAGTTTCAAGGCCCGTGAAAGCGGTCGAGCCCGAACCGGTAAAACCTGTCGTCCGTCATCCGAAGGCGCTGATGGGCACCGTGGCCGGAACAGGCAACGGCGGCAACGACGCCGACGATTTCAAACCCGGCGGCAACCAGGGCGTTGCGGGCGGAAAAGGCGACCAGGGGCAACCCGGCGGTGACCCGAATTCCAACAACTACACCGGCGGCGGCCATGGCAACGGTATCGCTATCTCTCGCGGTCTGGCGGGACGCCACATGGTCGGCTCCATCTCGTTCACCGGCGACTTCAATGAAAACGCCAAAGTGGCCATCGACGTAACGGTCGACGCGAACGGGAACGTAACAGACGCGGAATATCAGTTGCGCGGTTCCACTACTTCCGCGAGCAATTATGTTTCGCTTGCGAAACAAAAGGCGCGGCTGGTAAAATTCAATCCCGGATCCGGCGAGTCGGTAGGGACGCTGGTTTTTAGTTTCCGCGTTCATAACTAAGCCAGTCACTTTATCTTTGCGGTCAAATGATGACCTACCCGCAAACGCTGGACTATCTCCTAGGCAAGCTTCCTATGTACAGCCGCGTCGGTGCGGCCGCTTATCGCGAGGACCTCGGAAACACGCTGCTCCTGACCGAAGCTTTGGGTCATCCGGAGCGCCTCTTCCGGTCCGTCCACATAGCCGGCACCAACGGTAAAGGTTCCACCAGTCATATGCTCGCGGCCGTGTTCCAGCAAGCCGGTTACAGAACGGGTCTGTATACTTCTCCGCATCTGAAAGACTTCCGGGAACGGATCCGCGTCAATGGCAGGATGATCGAAGAAGCCGCGGTCATGGATTTTGTCGCCCGGATCCGGCCGGTATCGGAAGCCATCGACCTGTCTTTTTTCGAAATGACGGTCGCCATGGCCTTCGATTATTTTGCACAGGAAAAGGTCGATATTGCTATCGTCGAAGTCGGCCTTGGCGGGCGGTTGGACAGCACCAATGTCATCCGGCCGGAGCTCTCGGTCATCACCAACATCAGCTTCGACCATATGAACCTCCTGGGCAACACGTTACAGGCTATCGCCGGGGAAAAGGCCGGCATCATAAAAGCGGGGGTCCCCGTCGTCATCGGCCTGCACCAACCGGAAATCGCGCCCGTATTCGAAGAAAAAGCGGCCCGCGAAAAGGCGCCGCTCAGCTTCGCCGACCAACGCAGATATGTAACCGACTGGAAATACGGCCGCCACACGTTGGAGGTCGAGGTCGCCACCACTCCCGTGGCAGCGGATGTGGAGTGGTACGCACTGGACCTTGCGGGCATCTACCAGTCTTCCAACCTGCTGACAGTGCTTGAATCGGTCCATGTGCTGCGCGGCCTTGGCTGGAAACTCGAGCCGCCAGTCGTCCATCGCGCCCTGCGTCAAGTCAAGAAACTCACAGGGCTGCACGGCCGCTGGGAGGTCGTCCATGAGCACCCGGACATTGTACTCGACGTGGCCCATAACGAGGACGGCATCCGCCAGCTCGTCCGGCAGATCGAGCTCACCGACCATGAAGAGCTTCATATCGTGCTGGGAATGGGGAAGGACAAGGCTATCGACAGGGTGCTCGCGCTGTTGCCGCGCCGGGCCAATTACTATTTTACCCGCTCGTCTATTCCCCGGGCGCTTCCGGAAACAGAGCTGGCTTCAATGGGAGTCGCCAACGGGTTAGAGGGTCGC
>DATNBP010000221.1:0-15255 GCA_035572015.1 Puia sp.
CCTTGGGCTGCGGAACGGTATATCCCTGTCCTCGAAGCCCTTGACGCCATAGGTGGAAATAATGCAAACCCCGCCAAATCCGCTGCGGTGGAAGGACCGGAGTTGGAAATCTATGCTTTTGGGAGTCACCGCGCTTCCCAGCCAGAACCACCACACCCAGGGCTTCTCCTGCGACGAAAAAGACTCGGGACGGGATTGGGCCTGCAATTCTTTCACCGGCCAGGACAGCAGCAGGATCGACAGCAAAATCAGTGGAATTACTCGCCGGACAGCATTCATCTCAAACGGATTTTAAAGGCCGCGCCGAAGGCGCGGCCCTGGTTCTTCATTACTGATAGATCCACAACACCCCATTTCTGTCATCGGAGCCCCCAAATTGCCGTTGAATCGCCGCCCGCACGTTCTGGGCATTGTAGGTATATTCAGTTTGCGGATACATCCATCTGTCCGGGATCTCGTTGTTGTTGCCGTTCCCGGGTCCTACCGCCAGAACGGGAACACCCGTCCGGAGGATATTGTAGAAACTTTCCCATCCCGAATTATTGAAAAAACTCAGGTATTTCTGTATCAGGATATTGTTCAGATCGCCATTATACTGGACCTGCGGCTCTGCAAGGTAGGCGCTGATCTGCGCGTCCGTTATCTGCCCTCCCGTTTCCTGGTAGAACTGCATCGATGCCCGGATACCATTCTGGTAATAGACGTTTGCATCGCCGGAAATCCAGCCCCTGTTGATCGCTTCCGCAATATTGAAGTTCAATTCAGGATAGCCGACGATGATCATCGGTTCGCCGGTGGCAGTGGAGTAACGAGCCACGTTCAGCGCCGAGGCGCTATCCCTTTCGTTGTAGATGTCGGAGATGCTGAGCCCGCTGCTAAGTCCGCCATACGCCGTGATGTCGGAAGGCTGCTTCCCCGCGTTTACGGCCGCCTGCGTCATGACACCCACGACCATCATCCGCGGATCGTCAAAGCTCGTCATATACTGCGTGTAAGTGCTGCCAAACCGATAATAGTCCATATTGGCGGGCACATAGAATCTGGGATACCGGTCTCCATCCTTGTCATACCACTGAAAAATAGCCCCGTCGGAGTTGGAAGTAAAGATCGGGTATTGATCGGGATTATCGAATATTGTCGCGAACTGCGCTTTTACATTCAGGACATTGTCACCCGCTTTTTTGCTCAGGTCGATCAGGAGCCGTAACCGGTAACTGTTGATGAGCTTCTGCCACTTCGACAGATCGCCGCCATAAATGATATCCCCGCTCAGGACCGGCGGATTGCCAGACTGGATCAACGTCCGCATACCGGTGTTTGCCTGGTCCAGCAACATCAGGCAACTGTCGAGCACGGTTTCCTGCGGGTCATACGCCGGTGTGTAGTCTCCCGACTTCCCCTGAAGAGCCTGGCTCATCGGAATGTCACCCACCTGTTTGGTCAGTTCGGCGAAACAATAGGCTTTAAGGAACTTAGCCAGTACTTCATACACGGGCGCGGAAGTGCGCACCGCTTCGAGTCGCATTTGTTCGATGTTGCGGAGCGTATTGTAGTACCTCCAGTAGTCTGTCGTGTCCCACTGGTAAGACTGATCGGCCTGCTGACTATTGTCGCTCACCAGGTACTGCGAAGCCCTGGTTTCATATCCCAGGATAGGATTGAACTGAAAGGCATCCGCCTCCACACCCGTGAATATCAGCGATGGGACGCTCTGAGTAGGCTGATTGGGATTGAGTGAAAGATCCCTGAATTTAGTACATCCCGTACCCAGGATCAGTAGCGATACGCACACATAAAAAATGTTTCGGATATTCTTCTTCATACAATATTTTATTAGATACTACCGAATTAGAAATTTGCATTCAGGTTAAAGCCCAACTCCCGGAAAGCGGGTGTCTGCAGATTGTCGGACGGACCGGTGAATTGATCCGGGTCGATAACGTTTGACGGCGTCGAAAGCCACAGGTTCCGGCCCACCAGCGATACACTGGCATCCTTCATAAATGTTCTCGACAGGATCGTCCTGGGCAGATGATAAGTTAGTACGATCTCCCGGAGTTTAATATAGCTCCTGTTGACGATCGCCGCGCGGTCTATCCCCCAATACCCAAAAGTGTTCTGTATATAGTCGAAATAATCGGTTTTGATATCGTTCGCAGCATACTTCCGTGTATCGGAGATCACTTTCCCGTTGCCATCCCGCTGCAGTGAGCCGCTTGCTACCTTAACGCCCTTTACGACATAGCTTCCGCCCGCATACCAGTTTTCCCGGTCGCTGTTGGAAATACCGAGATGCCTCCCTCCGGCCCACAAATAGCGCTCATACGTGCTGATGATCTGCCCGCCCACCCGGGCGTCGAACGAAAAGGACAGCGTAAGGTTCTTGTAGGAGACATTGTTCGTGATACCCCCGATCCAGCTGTCGTTATAGTAGCCCAACTTCTTCTTGATCGGGTCCACCAACGGCAGCCCATCCGATCCGACGATGATCTGGCCGTCCGGCGCATACATATAGTCGGTTCCGACAATGGCGTCCATTCTGTCGCCGACATTGAGGAGTCCTTCGTTCGTTTCCCCCGGCGCAAGAGCCTTCAGATACTGCTGGTAGGTGGACCAGTTGATCGCGACATTCCACTTGAGGTTGCGGTTACTGACCGCGGTCACATCGGCCACGACTTCATAGCCCTTTCTGACGGTTTTGCGGCCATTGGTGAGCACAGACGTGAAGCCGGAAGTATTGGAAATTGCCTGATAATAGGTCTGCGGACCGTCCACGAAATTAAAATAGGTAAGGTCCAAACCCAGCCGGTTGTGCAGGAACCTCAAATCTCCACCGGTCTCGAACCCTGTACTGAAGGAAGGTTTGACGTTCGGACTGATGATCGTTGCGGGATAGCTGAGTGTGAGATTGTCGTTCCATCTCGTCCCCGGGATATAGGCTGTAGTGAAGCTGTAGGGCGTCATGCCCGCACCGACCCGCGCCAGCGCCACGCGAAGTTTGGCGTAGGAAATAACTTTCGGCAGGTCGATATATTCATTGAGGATGGTCGAGAGAGAAGCCGAAGGATAAAAATATCCGTTGTGCGCTGCCGGTAGCGTAGAGGACCAGTCGTACCTGCCCGTAAGGCCCAAAAAGAGAAGGTCCCTGAAACTGAGGTCGGCGCTGGCATAGGCGCCGTATTCCTGCAATTGGTTCTTGTAGTTGGTCGGCGTGGTCGGATTGATGGAACTCGCGAAGTTATCCCACCCCGGCACGCTGAGGCCGTCGGTGGAACCGTAGATATTCCGCTCCGACCAGTTGCGTGCGCTCGCGCCGGCATTTGCCTTGATCTCGAAATCGCCCGCCTTCTTGCTATAGTCGATCAGAACATCGGAATTGGATTCGAACATATTGTACCAGTCTTCCGAGTAGTTGCCCTGGGGAATGTGATTGTAGGATTGAGGATATACCTTCGGCTGATAAAGCCCGTTGGTGTTGATTGCCGTCCTGGCAGTGATATTCAGGTCCTTCGCTACATTGTACTTCAATGAGACATTTCCGAATATGTCGTCCTTATAATAACCGTTTGTCTGTTCGTACGCTACGAAATAGGGATTGTTGTAGTCCCCGGCATCGTCGTAATTCATTTGCTGCAACCCTTCCTGACCGGGCACCCAGTAATTGCGCAGATCGCGCACATCGACATTGGCGCCCGTCCAGAGGACCAGACCATAGATAAAACTGGCCCGCCCGTACCCGATACTGGGATAGTTCGGGGTGTAGAACTTATTATAGTTGATGTCTGCGTCCAGGCTAAGCCGTTTGTTCAGCTTCAGTCCGCCGGACATATTGAACGTCGTCCCTCCGAGGCGCGTGTTCGGCACGACGCCTTTCTGATACATTTGCGTAAGCGACGCGCGAAAATTTCCATTCTCATTTCCCGCCGATACACTGATGTTGTCGCTCGTCAGGATTCCTGTCCGAAGGAAATGCTGCAGGTTCTTCGCCCCTCGCGCGATCCACGGCAGCGGCTCTTTGGTGCCGTCCGGGTTGACCGGGCTGTTGTATTGCACGAGGAGCCTGCCGTCCAGTTTGGGTCCCCAGGCGCCCCAATATTCATAGGTCGGATCTCCCTGTTTATATATTCCATCATACCCGGTGCCATATTCATTCTGCAACTTGGGCTCCTGAATAGTACCCAGATCAAAAGTGGTCGTCGAGTTGAAGCTGAACTCCGGCCCATGCGACTTGCTGCCTTTTTTGGTAGTTATCTGGATCGCTCCGTTGACTCCCCTCCATCCATACAATGCCGAAGCGGCCGGCCCTTTCAGAACACTGTAGTTATCCACGTCATCCGCTGATATTTCCCACATATTCGTCCCCTGGAGGGGAACGCCGTCTACTACGATCAGCGGCGTCACTCCCCGCAACTTCACATCCGGCGTGCCGAAGAAGTCGGCCGAATTGGCTATGCGCAATCCCGCCACCCTTCCGGTCAGTCCCGCCAGCACATTCGGTTCGCGTGCCTTCACAAGGACGTCGCCTTTCACTTCCTGAACGGCATAACCGAGCTTTTTCTTTTCCTTTTTGATACCAAGGGCAGTGACGACCACGTCTGTCATCGCCATGGATTCCACACTCAGGTAGACGTTAAGCACCGGGCTGCCGGTATAAGCGATCGTTTGAGGCGCATACCCGACCGAAGAGACTTCCAGGGAATCGCCCCGCCTGAAGTCATACGACAATGCGAAATTGCCCTGTCTGTCGGCAAGAGCGTAAACCGTGCTGTTCTTGACCCGGATAGTTGCGCCGTTGATGGCTGACCGGTCGTTTTGACTCAGGACCCTTCCTTGTATTTTTGTCGTTTGCGCACGCAAACCGGTCCAGAAGAAACATATCACAGCGGAAAAAAAGATCCGCAGGCATCGTTTGCAAATCATAAGCGTATCGTTTGGTAGTTATTAATTCATGCTATTTCACCACCGGGAACTCACTGATCCGGAGCTTGGTGCAACCATAAGGGATCAGCGTGATCGTTACCGGGGCTTCCTTTTCAAGGTATTCAATAGGACTATAAGGCAACGGACCGGCCGTCTCATTGTACAGTTTCCATTCCGGTATGAGCTTGCCCTTCACCTGTAGCTCGACGGGTGCATTTTCCAGTGTCCAGGGGTTCCCGCTGAACGCCCTGGTCTTTACTGCTATCGAGTCCGGATCCTGGATGGTTTCCTCGGACAGTCCGTAGTTCCACGGGGTTGTCGGCCGCCCTTCCAGGTAATTGCCATAGTGGTCGGCGTTCTTAACCTCTTTCCATTGTTCGCCGATCCGAAGACCATAGACCAACGGACCTCGTTCGATGGCAACAGAATTGTTGAACCACCTGCTGACCCTGTTTCGCATGGGAAGAAAGAGTTCGACCACATCGAGGTCCTTCCAGTGCCGGGCAATTCGGATGACCTGATTTCCTTTTGGCACCTGCTCTACCTGTCCGTTCACCCTTACCGTGGCCGAATCGCACCACTCCGGTATCCTCAGATGAAGCGGAAAATCGAGCTCCTTCCGGGTCTTTATCGTAAAGGACACCTTCCCTTCGAACGGATACCGGGTCTTTTCCGTGATGGTCACTTCTTCTCCGTCGCCGACCTTCGCAGTCACTTCGGAAGGGCCGTACAATAATGCGGCGAGACCTTTGTCCTGCGAAGCGAACCACATGTTCTGCACGAACTTCGGCCATCCCTGGTGCATATTGGTAGTACAGCACGGGAAACCCGTAAGCACCCCGAAGCAGAGATCGGTCCCGTCATAAGAGGTCACAAAATTTCGCTGATGACGGGTGATCATCACCTGGTTGGCTTCCTGATAATATTGCCGCGACGTATAGTCGGCGGAAATCTGTGCGGGCAGCGCGTTGTAAGCGATCTTTTCGAGGTGATCCATCATCCCGACATCGCCGGTTATCGCGATTATGTTTTCCAGCGAATACATCATTTCGACCGCTGAACAGAGCTCCGAACCCTGAACGGGGTCATTCCCCCTCGTCATTTCATCGGCGCCATACATGCCTTGTGCCTGCCCCTGATACATCCGGATGTCCCTGAACGCATTCTTTACGGCCCGGAGATATTTGTCATCGGGATGCTGCTGAAAGTAGATAACGGGTTCTTTGATTCCCTGGGCGAGGTTAACGCCATGGAACCGATAGGTTTGGCTAAGCTCGTTCGAGTCCAGGAATGTTCCGGTCCAGTCGAACACCTGTCGATGAAGCAGCTCGGCGAGGTCCAGCAGGAATTTCTCGCCCGTGAGGTTGTACAACCAATAGACGATCAGGAGATTGTCGCCCCCGCGCTGGGCGGCCCACCAGGAGTAATGTCCAAGAGGTGTACCGGGCAGCGTTTTGAGTTGGTAACGCGCATAACGCAGCATCAATTGAATGACCCGCTGGTCACCCGTACCGATATAATATTGCTGAAGCACTTTCAGCATGACCATTTTCGGCCACCAATCTCTGGCCCTGTCCCTTTGCAGACCCGGTTCCGGGGCCGGTTCCTTTTCCGGCGGGACGGGCCCGAAATAGCCATCGGCCTGCTGGTTGGCGATCGACCACTCGATCCAGGGCTGTAGCTTCGCCTTCAGCTCCGCGTCGTCGAGGATGAATGCCAGCGGCGCCAAACCGTCCAGCCAGTATGGGGCGCGCTCCCACACGTCGCCATCGCCGCCCAACCAGCCGTTCCTCTTTCCAAGAACGGCGGGATAAAGCTTGTCAAGATTTCCGCACATGCCGTTCTTCATCGACACCAGTTCACCCAGAAGCCAGTCTTTCGGCTTAATAGCCCCGAACGGCAAAGACAAATAAGGTTTCGGATGAAGAGGATAGCGGTTGCGCAGATAAGAGTTGTGATTCAAAGAAGATTGGGCAACAACGGTATTACTCATAAAAAGTAGATTGGCGACAATCAATAGGGACCAATTTTTCATATCGCAGCGTCTCATTTTTCCTGATTCAAATTTCAGAGGCCCGAAATTAGGGTAAACTCATCCGGGAAGTCCGATCCCAAACGTTAAAAATGCCCTTTGCGGACCGTAAACGTTCTCGGAAATGAAGTACTTTTGTATGCTACATTGTAGGCAAATGAGTAAACAAATCATCACGATAAAAGAGCTGGCACAGAAACTGAACATCTCTATCGCCACGGTGTCGAGAGCGCTGAGAAATTCAGGCGAGGTCAATACAAACACGAGAGAAAGGGTTGTCCGGCTTGCCGAAGAATTGCACTACTCTCCTAACTATTTCGCACAAAGCCTGGTCAAACAGCAGACGAAGATCATCGGCGTTGTCGTGCCAACTATCTATTCCCACTATTTCTCTCAGGCGCTTTGCGGAATGACAGACGTGGCAAACGAAAATGATTACTACCTGATGTTTTGCCAGAGCAATGAAACGTCCGACCTCGAGAGAAAAAGCATGAAAAAGCTGCTTGCCTGCCATGTGGACGGATTGCTGATTTCGATCTCGAAGGAAACAAAGGACAGGGCCGTGTTCGACGAGGTACTGAGTAACGGCATTCCCATCGTGCAGTTCGACCGCATTCTGCCGGGCTTGCCGGTGACTAAAGTGATTGTAGACGAGTTTGAAGGCGCGTTCAAGGCGGTGGAGCACCTGATCAGGAAGGGATGCCGTCGCATTGCGCATTTTGCCGGACCGGTGGAATTGTCAGTGTCGGCCAACCGGCTTAATGGTTACCTGGAAGCATTAAGGAGGCACAGTATCTCTATCGACAAAGGCTTGATCATTCCCTGCAATTCCTTTGAAGAAGACGCGCAGGCAGCTACCAGAAGGCTGCTTCGGCTAAAGTCGCTGCCTGACGGTCTGTTTGCCGTCAATGATCTCTCCGCTATTGCCGCGATCCAATATTTGAAGAAACATGGGATTCAGGTCCCCCAAGACATTAAGGTAGTCGGCTTCAACGACGATCCGGCCAGCCGGCTGATCAACCCAACGCTCACGACCGTCATGCAACCCGGATACGAAGTTGGAAAGCTGGCGATCGGTGTGCTTATCGATGAGATAAAGAACAAAACGAACAAAAAGCAGGTGATCAAACTTAGGACAAAGCTGGTCTCCCGCGAGTCGAGCCGAAACCCGGGCTAAACAGTATTACATCGTTTAACCCTGTCCGCCGGACGCCTCAACCCCATACCTGATCGCCGCTTCAAGAATATCGATGTTTATATCTTTCAGGGTCCTGAACTTGATGCAGTACCCGGTAACGCTTGCTTTTCCCAGCGCTTTTCCAAATGTCCGCGCGAGGAAGGTTTTGTCTTTTATTCCAAGTACATGGACGGATATTCCGGTCTTGTTGGCGCTGATACCGATTTGAAAAAACTCCCTGGTCTTGCCATTCGCATATTTTATCGTTTGAACGCCGTATCCGATGGTCGGGTTGGCGACGGTTTTATTTTCGCTGTTCTTGCCATCATAGAACCATAATTTACTTACCGGCAGGACGTAAAGCGTCATCCGCCGGTGCAACTCCTGCATCTCGGTGCATTTTGGTTCGAGCTGGCTGGAAATGTACGCTTTTATCTGTCCTTCTACGTTCATATTAAATATTCCGGATGCCGGCAAGTTACTCCACTTTATTGGAAAATACCCCGGCTCCCGCATTCCTTGCGCAAAATTGCCGCCAGTTATAGTACCCCAGGAATTGAACGATCGTATTCAGGGTATTGGTACTGGGCAGGCTTTCATACCGCACCTTCCCCCATATTCTCTTCAGGGTCACGTGGCTCAGTGCGATTCCCGTTTGCTGGAAGATCAGTTGCCTCAGCTCCAGGAAATCCTGGTTGTTCCAACGATCGCTGTCGCCCCACCCCGTCTTTTCCTCATACAGCCGCTTGAGCAGCGGGATCATACCTTGGTCCATAGCTTTGTTTTATGGTGAAGTTTGACCGAAGCCGTCAGGCTTGTGGCCCTGAACCTTCAGCAACATCTTCCGTATAAAATCTTTTTCCGCCGTGAAGGAGCTCAGGGCAAGCGCATGGTTCAAATGACGATCGCTCTTATCGTATTCGCCTTCCATGAGATACAGTTTTCCCAACGCGACATGCAATTGGTAATACTGTTCGAGAAAAGTGTTGCGCAAGCCTTCCAGCACGTCAAAGGCAATACGTTTTTGTCCGCCGTAGTAGAGGGCAATGCCATAATTGAGCGATATAAAGGGATTTGGCTTACCCTGCAACAACTTCGCGTATAACTGCGTGATCGTCGCCCAGTCGGTTTCGGCAAAACTATTCGCATGCGCGTGGAGATAGGCGATCGCCGCTTCGTAGTGGTACGAAGAAATCTCCCCCATGACCTGTGCTTGATGGAAGTAATAGTGTCCAAGACCGATCAGGTCCTTGTTCCACAAAGCCCTGTCCTGCCCGGCGAGATCCAGCAGATCCCCCGAGCTGGTCAATCGCGCACCCAGCCTTGCCGCATTGAAAAGTATCAACGCGTACAAAGCAGCAGTATCTGCATTGCAAATGTGATTGTCCAGTAACGATTTTGTCATGATCAGGCTTTCTTCGCACAGGTCCTCCCGGATGATTTCCTTACCGCTTCCTGCCCGGTAGCCTTCATTGAATATTAAATAGATGATCTTGTGCACGATCGGCAATCTGGTTTTCAATTGCCGGGAAGTGGTCTCCTTCAGGAATATGTTTTCCATCCTGATCAGGCTTTTCGCCCGCGACAGGACCTTATCGATACCGTCGACCGTCATGCCCAATGCCCTGGCCAGCGACTCCGCGCGGAAATTAGCCACATATTTCAGCGTAATGACTACCTGCATTTTCGAGGACAACCGTGGGTGCGCGCAGGCAAACAGCAGATACGTTTTCCGGTCGTCGAAGGGGTCCTCATCCGGAGCTGTCCCCTCAGTGGCCACCTGTACCTCATCGAAAGGGTTCTTAAATGACTTATTCCTTCTCAGGAGATTGAGGGCATTGTTCCTGCAGGTCTTATACACCCAACCTGCGGGGTTATCCGGGATACCGGAGATCTTCCAGGTGGAAAGCGCTGAATAAAACGCATCCTGCACCACGTCTTCAGCGGTTTCAAGGTCCAGGTCCTTTGAAAACTGAAGCATGGCCGTCACCATTTTTCCGAAATGGGATTTGTATAGCTTGTCAACTGCCTGTTGTTCTTTCTCCATCGCCGAATTCCCTTATATCTTTCACGCCCATCAGGGGACGGACTTCGATGGCCATGTCGCCGCTTTTAACAAAGGAACAGGTTTGCGCCAGCGAAATGGCGTCCTGCATATCGATTGCTTTCATAAATATAATGCCGCTGATACCTTCCTTCGCCTCAATAAAGGGGCCGTCGGAAAGGACCTGGCTCCGGCTCACATAACTCCCTGTGATCCGTAATGCATCGCCGGTAATATAATTGCCCCGTTCAAGCAGGGATTTCACCCATTTGTCCATTTCGCGGATGGCTCGGTATCGCTCCTCTTCAGTCCACTGTTTCAGCTTGCTGAGGTCTTCCCGGATGATGAATAGGAACTTTTCCATAATGTCTTGATTTACTTTGCATTAGTCGGATAACCCGCGCCCGTGCCACCGAAAAAGCATTCAATAGAAATGATCTTGCCGTTACTGAAGGTATAATATTCTGTGTTCCGGATCGTCTTGTTATCGATGGTGGTACCGGTATACAGGGCAAACGCGTGGTTCCCATCCTGCACAATGGAAATGAATTTGATCTTTTTAATATATTTTGACTGCGGCCAGCAACGTTGTTTGTACACGGCAAGGGAAATGTGGTCGTCGGGGGCGGGACTGGTGAAGGTGAATCCATCGGCAAGCTGGCTAAAGGTGATGCTCGAATCTTTCTTTTCGTACCCCGAGAAATAAGTCCTGATGATTTTTGCGGCGTCCTGGGCTTTGACAGTTGCCGTGATGCCGCAGAGCGCGAGGGCCAGTAAGATCGGTTTCATAGACAATTTTATAGTAAGACAACCAGGATTTGATTTTCCGTACAAAACGGTCAACTATTAATCTTATATTCGGAAGCATCTAACTGAGCCCGATGCCGGAACAATGGGATAACTTTTTGACGGTCAGTCCCTCCGCGGGCTCGGCGGCGGCACCATCTGTTACCTCGCAGAGATCATCAGCGCGGTCTTCCTCATTCTCGGATATCGCCCGGGACTGTACGTCGCGGCTGTCGCCATCATTGTCCTGTTCGCGTTCCTCATTTTCGGAGCATGGCTCCTGATGATCGGCATCTACGAGGACCGGATTAAGGAATAAAACCCATAAATTGCGCCATAAATTTCATGAGCATGAAAGACATGTCCCGGCTCTCCGTGATCAAGGCGCTAATCCGGCACAGGAAATTGAAAAACTATCTGGAGATCGGCGTATTCAACGGGCATGTATTCTTCCGCGTCCCGAGTTCTTCCAAAGTGGCCGTGGATCCCGAATTCAGGTTTGATGGCTGGCGCAAGCTGGGTAAAACGCTTGTCCAACCCGCTAATGCTTTCAACCGCTATTTCGAAATCACCAGTGATGATTTTTTCGCGAGAGAAGCGCCGCGCCTGTATCGCGAAAATAAGATCCAGCTGGCCCTGGTAGACGGGATGCACCAATATGAATATGCCTTGCGGGACGTCGAGAACATCATCAATTTCGCGGGCGAAGACATCGTCATCATTCTTCATGACTGCAATCCGGCGAAAAAGGAAGCTGCCAGCAGTTTCGAAGAATGGAAATCCAACAACTTTTCCTACCAGTGGAACGGTGATGTCTGGAAGGCCATCGTGCATCTGCGAAGCCTGCGAAAGGACCTCACCAGCTTTGTGCTCGACACTGATTTCGGGCTTGGCGTTGTCGTCAGGAAACCTAACACGCGACCGCTGTCATTTACCCTCGAACAGATCGGAAAGCTGACCTACGAAGATCTGAATACTCACCGGAACGAATGGCTTGATCTCAGGCCTGCGGCATATTTTCATGAGTTCTTCGGCATCCGCCCGGACTGAGACGCCCCGGGGAACGATCTATAGTGCTTCGATGGAGAACCTGGTGGATTTTTCCTTCCGGTTGTATTCCGCCACCAGCATATGCCCTTCCTTGGCGGGAAATACGTTGATCTTTATATTGCCGTCCTTGTGCGGGATGGTCCGCATGACCCTTTTGGTGCTGACGTTGTAGATATAGATATTCTGATCATCGTCGACGATCACATAACTGGTCTTCGTGTCCGGATCGGCTACGGCGTAATAATTTCGATGGTCCAGTTCCGACGTCAGATCGATGATCCCGAAATACTTTGATTCCTCACAGGGGATTGCGTTATCGACCGTCAGAACGCCCGATGGGTCCTGCCGGATAAAGACCCCGTCGGTGAGCTTGAATTTTCCATTGAGCGAGTATCCTTTTTCGACCATTCCCGTCCCGGCAAAATACGTGTTCCCTTTATAATCCCTGAAGGCCGTCGCGTACCGGACATCGAATTCCCTGTCGTTGAAATGGCCGTCCTCGGAGACGCCGCGCATCCTTCCCGTCGACCAGTAGCTCGAATTGACATGCATCTCTTTGTGAGCATTTCCCAGGTCCAGGGTAAAGAGGCCCATATATTGCCGGTAGATGATGTCATCGGCGGTCGGATGCATCAGACGCCTCGAATTAACGATGCAGCCGGCGATATACGGGTCGCCGGTGGCCGGGTCATTGTCAAAGCTCAGGACCTTTAACCAGTTGCCGTCCGCATCCCGCAGGTCAAAATTGTTCTCCGCCTCGAGATTTCCGGAATTGTAGACATACAGCTTGAATCCGCCAAGGGGTGCGCGGCTGGATTCCCTGGTTAGCAGATAGATCTCAGTCGCGGAAGCATGCAGGTAATAATTGTCGGCGGTCATCGGCAATATTTGCTCGTGCGTGAGCCCGCCCCTGATATCGAAGGTCAGCAGGCTTTGTTTCGAGGAATCGCCGTAAAAGACGATGAATCCACCGTCCGGAATATTCCTGATTTGCATCCCGTATCTGAGATACCCCATCAGCCTCATACCCGAAAACGGGCTTCTCGGGTTATACGTTGCCGTACTCAAAATGACTTCCCTATCGTAAGTATTGAGGATCTTTCCGTTCAGGTTGATGAACTGTAACAGGACATGGCTGGAAGCGGCCGCATCCTGGGCTCGCCTCAAATCCCGCCTGTTCCGGACGGAACGGGCGCCGTAGATCGGGCTTTGAATGTACCCAAGGCAAAGGACATCGTGTTCGAAGGATACGGACTGCAAATCGAGCAGGCCCTGGCGGAAATTGACCGAACCGATATCGTTGAGGTTTTCATCCATGATCGTCAGCCGGTAATTGAAGGAATCTTCATTCGCCCTTTCCAGGCGGGTGAATGCCAGGTAGCCAACCAGCGCATTGTCCTGGCTGATCGCCTTGATCTGGGTGGAAATGTCCTCGCCCACTTCCTTGAAGACCTTGGTCTGAGCGAAGAGCGCCGATGCGAAGAGCAGGAATACAACGGTAATGGTCGATTTATGCATCATACAGTATAGGGTTCGCCGCAAAATAATCAAATTCGGCTATCCATCCGATAACGCTTTCAGGATCTCCGAAATTATCGATATCTTCCGATATTGCATGGCCGCCCCCAACCCAACCGAAACCATGACCGGACTGCTGGAAACCCCCAGGCTCACGCTTCGTGAATTCGTCTCCGACGATGCGGATTTTATACTCGAGATCCTGAATTCGCCCGGGTGGCTGACCTATATCGGAGACCGCAACGTAAAGAATGCCGAAGCCGCGAAGAGCTATCTTGAACAGGGTCCGATCAAAAGCTATCGTGAACATGGTTTCGGGCTCCTGCTCGCCTGCCGGAAGTCCGACGGGAAGCCCGTTGGCATGTGCGGGTTATTACGCCGCAGGGATCTCCCCCATCCCGACCTTGGATTTGCGCTGCTTCCGGACTTTATGGGCGTAGGCTACGGCCTGGAAATGGCGCAGGCTGTCCTGTCCAGCTGCCGGGGCCGCGCCGGCCTCGGGACGATCCTCGCGATCGTGATGCCGGGGAACCAACGGTCGATCCGGTTGCTAGAGAAGACCGGTTTTATCTGCCTCAGCCCCTTTTCCTTCCCCGGCAGCGCGGAGTCGTTATTGCTTTATGAATGCCGCATTCCCGGGGTTTGAGGAACGTCCGGGCGATCCCGCGCCAAAATCTTAACGACCTGCAAGCAATATTCTCTTTATCTTCACCGTATTATTGTCGGATCCCCGATATCAGCTCCTACTAAAAGTTATTCCTGATGGCCAAGAACAGGTTCATTGACAACCTACTTTATACCCCTTCCTATGGTTGGGCAACCCCCGAAGGCGACCTCATCACTCCTACAAGACGACAACTCTGGTCCGAAGCTGCGGCCCGGATCAACATCTTCAAAGACCGGAAGAACTGGATATCCTTTGTGAGTTTCCTCATGCTGACGGCCATGCTGCCTTTCTTTGTGTTGTTTGTCTGTAAGTATTTTTCCTGGTGGCTCGTCGGAGTGATCGTTCTTTATAGCATGGTGATCATGGGAACCCACGGCACCATCTGGTACCACCGGTATTGCACCCACAAGTCCTATGGCTTCAGCCATCCGGTCTGGCGTTTCCTGACGCAGAACCTCGTGATCAAAACCGTACCGGAAGAGATTTATGTCGTGTCGCACCATGTCCATCACTCCAAGTCGGACGAGCCTGGCGATCCCTATAACCCAAGGGCGGGTTTTTGGTATTGTATGCTGGCGGAATTCAACCACCAGCGGGTGGCGATTGACATGAGCGAAGACGATTATGCCAGGGCGGTACATTTCATGAAGCATACCGGCGTTGGGCTGAACTCTTACCGGCAATATCAAAAATGGGGTTCGATCGCCGCCCCCGCTTACACCCTCGCGATCTGGGCGCTCAACTGGAGTTTTTGGTTCACCGTCCTCTACCTGATCGGCGGCGCGGGCCTGGTCTGTGCGGTCTTCTCCGCGGCCATGCTGTGGTTCGCCCTGATCCGGGCCTTCAACTACACCGGCCATGGCGGCGGCAAAGTGAAGCACCAGGAAGGCATTGATTTTGATCGCAGCAATCTGTCGATCAATCAGACGAGGCCCGGACTGCTGGCCGGAGAGTGGCACAACAACCACCACCTCTACCCGCACAGCGCGCGCGCGGGATTCCTGCCGCACCAGCTGGACCTGCCGTGGCTCTTCGTCAAGGCCGGCGCGAAGCTGGGCTTC
>DATNBP010000222.1:0-16067 GCA_035572015.1 Puia sp.
AGACCCATCATACCACCAGGCAATCACCCAACAGCCGGTACCAGGACAACATCAAAAAAGCAGCCTGAACGATGAAAACACGACGTCAAATCTTAACTTAACTGACTGGCCTTTTGGTCTCGAAAATGGGGAGTGTTATAATGGAACCCTTGCGTTCCGAACTATAGAATTGTAAATAGGTCCACATGAACAATCCAAGCGGCATCAGCGCTTCGACCCAAAAATCCAGATGCGGAAAGAATCTTGCCAGCGGGAGAAGTAAGATGCCCAACAACGTCCGCATACCGGACACGTATGCGCACACCACCAGTTGCTCGACATAGTTGGTTCGATACTTCCGGAAAAAGAGGTAATATACCCAGGCGGCCAACGGAAGCTGTATGAGCACGAACCATTCAAAATATTCCTTCAGGTACTCATTAAGCGCACTCACCGCGTTATCTGCCGTCCGGACGCCCGTCGGCCGCCACGCAATAATCGCATGTTTGAAAAAATGGTTGATGAATGCATAAAGCCCCGCGGACACCACCAGGAACATCAACGGCTTGAAATGCCGTACGCGCTGACCATTGATAAACGACCGGATCGTCCGACCGGGCGAAGAAAACAACATCCTTACGGTATACAATATGCCCTTGTCCACATGGAACAGCGCATGTTGCAGCTCATGGTAAACAAAATGCCGGTCCATCTTCCCTGTGTGGGCATCCTGCCCGCAGTTGTTACAAAAGTTACCGGTCAAGCGACAACCGCAGTTCAGACAAGGAGGATCTTGATCGGAGCGCGTAAAATCTGTCATTCGGAAAATAAACCCAATATAGCAGATATTCCCTAATTGGCGGCGGCTATAAAGAATTGTTGAATTTTGCCCCAAAATTGCCGCCCGGACTCCTTTCGGGCTGGTAGCGATTTTTTACCTTAGAGGGAGAAAAAAATCAAACGTCAATTACATGCGCAAACTTATTTATGTCATCAACCTCAGTATAGATGGCTGCCTTGACCATACCATCGGGGCCCCTGACGAGGAATTATTCGACTTTTATATCAACCTAGTACGAAATGCAGGCATGTTCGTATACGGGCGTACCACATATGAACTCATGGTTCCGTATTGGCCGGATATCGCGAAAAACCCTGCCGGTGAGTCAAAAGCCGATGTTGAATTTGCGGAGGCATTCGACGCCGTGGAAAAGGTCGTTTTCTCAAAATCGCTGGAGAGGGCGGAAGGCAAGAATTCGAGGATCGTCCGGACAAACGCGGAGGACGAAATACGGAGATTGAAAAAGGAAGAAGGCAAGAATATATATGTTGGCGGCATAGCCCTTCCCTCCTACCTCATAGCGCTTGGGCTGGTCGATGAATATATTTTTACCGTCATGCCTGTGATTGCAGGAAAAGGCAGGCGCTTAATGGAAGGCCTCAGTGCGGAGAAATTACGGTTGCAACTCGTCGACACGAAGGTCTCCAGAGCTGGCTCAGTCGTGCTTCATTATGTGAATCCCTGACCTGGCTGCCTGCAAAATCGAATCGCGGAGTGCAAACAGTAGTTGGCGGTCCCGCTCGCGCAAACGTCCGCTTCGATCTGGTGGACAATCGAGGATGAGAATATTATCCTGTGCTGTTGCGATCTGGTAGAGTTGAAAAAGCTGCCCGACAGTTTTGTAGACCGTATCGGTCGTGTTGTAAAACCACTTCTGGCTCATGCAGACCGTGGTTTCCCAGGGCATATAGTAGAGTTTGCCATCGTGGGAAAAAAGTTTCGGATCGGGGTTGGCCGGAAGATAAGGATCGCCCATGCGGAAATCGCTGGGAAAATACCGGATCGGATAGCCTGTCTTTTGCTCGGCAGGCAAAACCCAGGCCGAGTCGGGATCGGGGTTGTCAGGCCTGCCGATAGACCAGTTGACGCCGATCTGGCATCGGGGCTCCAGTCTTTTGACGGTCGTGTATATTTCGGCGATCGGCCAACGGGAACGTTGCTTTTCCCAACCTGCATCCAGCCACAGTTCTACAATCGGCGTATAGGGGTGCGTGATGGCGATCAATTCCTTTAATTGTGCGATCATGTATTTGTTGTACGCCAAGTCCCGGGTGCTGTCGCGCGGGTCAGGATCCAAATGACGATCCCAAAGCGAATAATAAAGGCCTAACCCGACATGGTACTTCTTGCAGGCCCTGGCGACGGCCTCCACGACATTCGTCGGGTTGGGTGAACTGCCCACGTCATAGCTGGTATAGCGGCTGTCCCAAAGGCAAAAGCCATCCTCATGTTTGGCGACCAGGATGACGTATTTCATACCGGCTGCCCTGGCAGTGGCGATCCACTGGTCGGCGTCGATCGAAGCGGGGCGATAGGCGGTCGCCGGGACAGTCCCGTCGGTCCATTCCTTATCGCAAAAAGTATTGATGCCAAAATGAATGAACATGCCGTATTTCCGCGCGATCTGCGCCTGCTGTTCCTTACCTGGCGTCGATGACGGCGCCGGTTCCGTTTGAGCGAAGCCGACCGCCGCAGGAAAAAAGGCGACCATCAGGCAAAAGGCGAGTTTCATCCGACAAAGATATTTTATGTGAAGGATTCGATAGCCCGGCGGGCGTAACTTTGCGGGATGAGATAACGTGCGTTCATTTACGGACAGTGTCGTATCAAAACCGTACATTTCGCCTTGGCAGGTGCGCCATCACCCGTTGATAATCAACAGAATAATTTTTTGGAAGTTCGATTGCAACCACACCATAAAATGACGGTATCATGCTAAAAAGCTATTTCAAGACCGCCTGGCGCAACCTGAAGAAGAACAGGGTCTTCTCTTTGATCAATATCGCGGGCTTATCGGTCGGGATATCGGTCTGCTACATCATCATGTTGTATGTTCAGGATGAATTGAGCTTTGACAGGTACAACAAGCATGCGGACCGCATCGCCCGCATCCAGTTCAAAGCCAACCTTAACGGCGGAGATATCCGGGAGGCCGGCGTCATGGCGCCAGTGGCTGCCACGCTGAAAAGGGATTTCCCCGAAGTAGAGGATGCGACGCGGCTGATGTTCTTTGGAGGTGCGACCGTGACGTTGGGCCCGAAGAAGTTCAAGAATGATTTGCTGGCGGGAGGCGACCCCAATTATTTTAACATCTTTACACTTCCGCTGATCGAAGGCGATGCCGCTACCGCGCTCGCGCAATCCCATACCGTCGTGTTGTCAAAGGAGGTGGCCCGTAAGTATTTTGGGGCCGCCGACCCGGTTGGCAAGGCGATCGAGATCAACGGTGACAGCGTCCTTTTCAAGGTCACCGGAATATTCGACAAGGTGCCGGTCAATTCGCACTTCCATTTTGATATACTCGCATCCATGGTCGGGTTTGCGCCCGCCCTGTCCGATTCCTGGATGATGGGAACCTTTTACACGTATGTATTGCTCAGAAAAGGTACGGAACTCGCCGCATTGCAGGCAAAGTTTCCGGCTATGGTCGAGAAGTACATGGGCCCCCAGATCCAGCGGGAGATGGGCATGAGCTTACAGCAATTCCGCACCAAGGGGAACGAACTCGGGTTTACCCTGCAGCCGCTCACTGCCATCCACCTGCATCCGACCGCGACCAACGAGCTCGAGCCCGCCGGCAACAGCAGCTACGTCTATATCTTCGGTGCGATCGCCGTCTTTATGCTGCTCATCGCCTGTATCAATTTTGTCAACCTGGCGACAGCAGGGGCGACAAAAAGGGCGAAAGAAGTGGGCGTGCGCAAGGTCATCGGTTCGGAAAGGTCACAGCTCGTTGCCCAATTCCTGTTGGAGTCGGCGTTGCTGGTGGCCATCGCGATGGCGATATCCTGCGCCCTCATCTACGCCGCTTTGCCGGTATTCAATGAGATCGCGGGAAAGAGCCTGGCATTCAGCCTCAATCTGCAGACCGCAGGGATGTTGCTCGGATTCGGGCTGATCACCGGGATCGCGGCCGGGCTTTACCCTGCATTCTTCCTATCCTCCTTCAAACCGATCTCCGTCCTGAAAGGGCGGCTGTCGTCGAATAACAACGGTTTCGGCCTGCGAAGCGGGCTGGTCGTTTTTCAATTTGTGATCTCCGTGTCACTGATCATCGGGACGATCGTCGTGTACCGGCAAATGAACTTTATCAGAAACAAAGATCTCGGCTATGTGAAAGAACAGGTGATGACCATCCCCAATTCTTACCTGTTGGGAAATAATGAGAGGGTTTTCAGGGACATGATGCTCCGGGACCCGCAGGTGCTCAACGCCACCCTCTCCTTCTATAAACCGGCCGGCCCCAGCAACCTGAATAACACGATGATGTACCCGAAGGGTCACGACAATCTGACGACCAGGATGATCGGTTATCATGTCGACGAACAATACATTCCGACCCTGGGCATGAAAATCGTCGCGGGAAGAAATTTCTCGAGGGGCATGTCCACCGATTCCACGGGTGTCGTACTGAACGAGGCCGGCGCCAGGGCCCTGGGCCTGACGGCAAGCAACGAGATCGGAGCGGATGTCGTGATCGAAAACAGTGACCGGGGAACCAACCACCCCTATAAAGTGATCGGAGTGGTCAAAGACTTCAATTTCCAATCGCTCCATTTTGCCATTGCGCCCCTGATCATGACGCTGGAACCGGAAGGAGGACTGATCGTAAAAGTACGGACCGGCGATATCAGCGGCTTACTGGGCCGGATGAAGAAACAGTGGGATACCTTCAACACGGGCGAACCATTCACGTATAGTTTCCTGGACGCTCTCTATGACAAGACGTACAATACCGAGGAAAAGACGGGATCGATCATGGACATCTTCGCCTCGCTTACTGTCCTGGTCGCCTGCCTGGGCCTGTTTGGCCTGGTGACGTTCACCGCGGAACAGCGCGTTAAAGAGATCGGTGTCCGAAAGGTGCTGGGCGCAAGCGTCAGCCAGATCACGCGAATGCTGTCGGCCGACTTCCTGAAGCTGGTGCTGATCGCCTGCCTGATCGCTTTTCCCATATCCTGGTGGGGGTCCGCTAAATGGCTCCAAACCTTTGCCTACCAGACGACCCTTGGATGGTGGATTTTTGGGCTGGCTGGCTGTGCTGCCCTGCTTATCGCATTGATCACGCTGAGTTTCCAGGCGGTCAGGGCCGCCACGGCCAACCCGGTCAGCAGCCTGAGAGCCGACTAGACCTGCTCGTCATGCAGGAAGCGGTCCGACCGGCAGCCAGATTTGGAAGGTTGCACCGATCATTTCATCCGTCGGAGGGTCCTGACCAAAGAAGAATCAAGGAATTCGGTGAAACGCAGCGTGCCGGACGTATCGGCAAACAGCATCGTGCTATCGGCCCGTGACCTTCCGAATCCGGTGACGTAATAAGCGCAGCCCATCAATGTGCCGAACGAATGTGTGGTATCCCCCTGGCCCACTCCCCTTGAAATCGAATCTATTTCTTTTTCCATCACCGCGATCTCATATCGCAGGAACAGGATACTGTCCTTTTCCCCGCGTTGCTGCGCACCGGCAAGCTGCGTCTTAAGCCTTGCATATTCGCGCATGTAAATAGTATCGTCTCTGATCCTGCCAAGTTTGTCGGTGACAGGGATGGTCCACAGGACCCGGATGGAGTCCAGCCGCGCGGAGGAGTCGAACCTGCCAAGGTGGTTGGCGAACGTGACCGACAACTGTGCCTTCAACGATTTCCGTCGTGCACAGGAAACGCAGATCAGGATGCCGAGACAGAGGATGGCTGATTTTCTCATACGCGTCGCCAGGTTTTCCCGTTTTCCGAATATACATTTATTTAATCGCCTTTTAACTGTTTCGGCTGGGCATTGCGCGAAAAAGTCTGGAACTTGAAACGGTATGAGATCGCAGGTTATACCTATGGCAGCGGCTTTCTGGACGGGCGCTGCCTTATTTTGCAGCGGTCCCGCCGCTGCGCAGGCCGACCCGGTCAAATTTGCAGTCTGGACTTTCGGCCCCGGCACTTTCCTGCCGGTCGGAAGCGTCAGCGCAGTCCCGGTCGGTTTCAACTATACGGTGACGCCAGCCACGGGCGGCGCATCAACGGTACATACTTTCACCGGGTCCGTCAACCGGGCCTATTCCACCGGTCTCTTCTATTTACTCGATTTTTCCGATATGGAACTTGTCAGGAAAAGACACAGCTTCCACGCGGGCATGGGGCTTTTCGCAGAACACGGCGTGATCGGTTTCAGCTGGGTGGAAGGATATAGCCGGATATTCCGCGTGGGAGGGCTCCTGCTCAAGCCCGGACTGGACCTGCACCTGATCTCGAGCGGCAGGAAACTCATCGGAAATATCGACAACCGTGGTGTCGGGATCGATGTATTCGGAAATCAAGCAAAGGCCCAATACCAGCCGGACGCTCCGCCCGACGACTATTCTCCGCCTGAAACGTACGATGCCGCCCGGCTAAAGGTGGAATATGGGTTCACCGTCGTATTCGTCAAGCCAAGGCTGGTGATCGCCACACCGCCTTTGCACAAATGGGTCTTCAATTTCGAATGCGGTTATTTCCTGCCCACAGTGCCTGACGGCGTGCTGGAGTTTATCCAGGTGGATCAGGCCGGACAAAACGGGAAGAAGATCGGCGAACAACCCATCGACCATTACGGATTCCATTCCGGTCTGCATGTCGCGCTAAACGCCGGAATCGCTTGGTAGACCGCCAGTTATCGCCCGGTTGATCACCCGGTATCGCAGGGTAAATGGCAAGGTACCGCCCGGTTGATCGCCGCATTTATTTCGGTACTACGGTCACGATCACCCGCTTGTACCGCGACAAGGCCGGAGTGCCCTTATCGGTCACCCGGAGAATGAAATGGATCGTTACCGCACTGTCGACGGCCGGGGCGATGACCGGCTCGTCATACAGATTGGACGCATAGGGAGCGAAACTGACATGCCCCCTGTAGGTGCCTGCTTCGGGATATTGAAACCACAGATAGCTCATGGAGTCGCCATCCGGGTCTGTCGTTCCGGCAGCGCTGAGATGGAATTGTTCGCCGGACCTGACGGTAAAATGATCCGGGCCGGCAAGCCGGGGAACGGGCGGATGATTGCATTCCTTATAGCTCCCGGTCGTCCAGGACATCCGGGCTGCGAAATCGTTTTGGTAATCGACGCGCCATCGCCAGATGGTAGCCTGGTTGGATTTGTAACCGGTCTTATCGACGGCGGAGACCACCGAGTCCGCTGCATTTGTCCAGATGGCGCGCGTTTCCGGTTCGTCCTGGGGCCAGTTGGGCCGCCGGAACCTGCCCGTATTGGAGTCCTCGAACGGCGGGAGGTAGAATTCATACCGGCCGCCCCAGCCGCCATAGTCAGGGTGCTCGGGATCGTTCAGGCCGTTGTCGATCAGACCGAGGAAGCTCGGCGTATCGCCCTCCATGCCATAGGCCACATCCGGATATGCGGCGCCAAGCGGTCCATGGCCTTGCTGTATGTGGCTAGCCAGCCATTCCGGCGACACCACCTCAGTGTTGGAGCCGGGCATACCAAAGGACATGCCGAGCCAGGTGGCGTGGGTATAATTGTATCCCGGCGTTACCACATAAAATATCGAGGGAAAGGTCTTGCGCATCCAGGGACCGCTGTCGTCCTGATCGGAGATCGTATAGATGCGTACTTTTTTGTAGATCCGTGCAGCCTCCGCTTCGGAAAGGGTGTTCCTTATCTTCCAGAGCGCCTGTGCCAGCGTGTTCGGGCCGCCCCATACGCAAAACCACACCGGGCGGTCATCCGGCCTTTTGAGAATGTCGACGATCCACTCCGACCCCTGGGAATCATGGCCTGCTCCAACCCCTTGCATCCCATAGACCGCCAATCCGTGTTTCACCCGTGTGCGGAGCAGGTCCGCGGTGGGATATCCCGGTTCATGTTTCAAGAGGTTCGGCTGTACCCTTGCGTACGCATCCAGCACGCGCAAAATGCTCTCGGGAGCGACACGGGTCTTTTGATGGATCGAAGTCGTAGCAATCAATCCCTGGACGTCCCACTCATTACAATAGGTCAGGAAACGGATCAGCGACTCCGTATCGTCCGGATCCGCCTCGATATCGGTCAGCACCACAACCCGCGGTTTCTTTTTGACCTGGGCAATAAGCCGCGACGGCAGGGCCAGCGTGGATGCAGCAGAAAAGAGAAGTACCAGGGGGAGCTTTTTCATATAGTGGAGTTTTATTGGCATACTATGGCTTTCTTCCAGCCCTCATAGTCCGGCTCCCTCCTCCCGCAAAGCGACCCTTCCGCTCCGGTGTATCGCAAACCTTACCCGTCCGGACCGGTCGGCCCTGAACCTTCCGGCAGGCGCTTGTCCGAAGGTAAGGTCGTACCAGGCCAGGGGAATCAGGCCATCGGCGATATAGGACACGGGCCCGCCGGACTGAGCCCATTCCCGATGACCGGCCTCCCAGGACCCGATAGTCAGCCTGAGGGGAGATTTCGCGATCGCTGTCAACTCCGGGCGGGCGCTGTCGCCGGGGAAAAACGATAACCTGTCCCCGGAGCGATCAAACCCAAAATCGCGGGGGCAGGCGATCGTGTCCTTATTGTCGGCGACCATATACCTGCCGGCATCCAGGCGGATGTCGAGACGCTTGTTGTGGAAGCTGTACCGAAGCAGCGTTCCGGCTAATTCCGGGGTGAGATGCGGGTCGAGATACAGTCGGTTATACCGGGGATTGATCCCATAGATCGATTGATACAACCCCACGATGGACAGCGCATTGCCGGCAAGGATATCGTCTCCTTCGCCTTCCTGGTGCTTCCGCCCGTACCGCTGGAAGGCGAGGCCATCCCTGCCATACTGATCCAGCACGTTCCGGATATACTTGATCGCGATGGCTGGCTTGTAGCTTGCGTAAGCTTTGACCGCGATCGACCCCCAGGAGAGGAACAGATCGCCGTTCTCATAGTTGGGGAACGGCCACTGCCAGTCATTACCTTCTCCCGGCGCATATGAGCGCATACAAAGCGGCCAAAAGAACAGTTTTTCACGCTCCATTTGCGCCTCAATCGTGTCCAGAATAGCATGCTGCCGGGAAGGATCATCGCAGATCCCGTAGGCGATAGCCATGAAATTGACCGGGGTTACCATGTTGCGGCCGTGCGGAGAGCCATCTTTGTCCCGCCAATGAATATAACAATGGTTGGTCTCGTCCCAGAAGCCGCCGGCGGTAACAGGCTTGTTAAAACTGGCTTTCAGGCGGGCGGCGAAGGCTTCGTAGGCCGCGGCCCTTGAGGGACTGTTCAATTGCCGCTCGATCGCTGCCCACCCGACGAGCGCATGATACAGTTTAGCGTTGACAAATGCGTTTTCATATGAAGCCCAGATGATATCGATCCAGTCGCTCCCGCGTTTTTGCTTCTCGCTATCGGTCATCATTTCGACAAGGCCGTTGCCATTGCTGTCGCGACGAAGAATCCAATCGAGCGCGCGCCTGCAGGCCTGTTGCTGCGTCCTCACCCAGTTTCGGTCGCCCGTGAGGTCGTAGAGGTCGGCGACATTGCTGACGAAGTCCGGGTTGGCGTCAAGGAGGAATCCCCATTGCGCTTCATAAAACCCATCCCTTGTCCCCTGCCCCGGCATCATATCCTCGTCGCTATAGGCCCAGCGCGCGATCACCCGGCCGTCCGGCCGGATGGCATGGTCGCGGTAGAAATCGAGACAGGATTGATACCCTCTTAGGTAGTGCGGGTCATCGATGCCCAGCCCTAATTGGGCAATATATTGTTCATGCAAACAGATCGGCCCATAAGGCGTGTGCCAGCTGTTCGCGCCGAAATGCAGGGAATCGATCACCCCGATCCGGGCGATCGTATTGAGTACCGCGGCGATCCGGCGACCATCCAATCCCACAAAGCTGCCCCGGCCGTAGCGGTCGTTCACGTCGAAATACCGAAGGTCGACCGTTCGAACCGTATGACCTTCCGGTTGCGCATAAGAAGCCCAGACATCCGTCTTGCCCCGGATGAAGCGGCGCCGGTGGGTGCCGCTGTCATAGCGGCAGATCATGTCCTTGGCCGAGGTAGTAATGCCATAGGCCAGCCGGTCATCCATCGTCCGCGTGTATTTCATGGCCACTTTATCTCCCCGTGCATCGACGGTCACTTCCAGCCCGTTCCCGGTCCTGCCGTTCCAGAAGGAGGAGGAATTGGTGTGCACGCCGTAGGTACAGAGGCGTTCATTAAAGAGATAGAACCAGGCCAGGCCGCCGTAGCCCTGGTAGGCGCCATCCCACGTATCCGTTTTATCGAAGTCGAGCTCCGGTTCGGCGGAGGCGTCGACCTCCAGGGCCGCGGGATAGTACCGTTCGATCCGCCACCGGATGGCGTCAGGAGCCTTGCAGAATACCCATTTCTCCCGGACCTGGTGCCGGTTGTCGCCATAGACAATATGATCCAGGATCGTAGAGTCGCCGGTCACGGTGATCGCGGGAGCCGCAAGCAGTTTCCGAGAGGACCAGGCCAAGCCTCCGGTCGCGATCGCGGTAAAGCCGCCATGGGCGGAATCCAGCACCTGTTGACCATTGATGAAAAGACTGCTGATGCGGGCCGAATGTCCGTATTGAATGTTTAATTGCATTTTTCCGGAGCGAATGGAGATGGAATGCTGCGCGAGTGAGGGTATGGAATACAAAAAAGTTACAAAGCAAAAGAGGATCCTTCCGGGCACCATGTTCAGATTTTCCCGAAAATAAGGGAATTCCTGAAATAGCGGCATTAGGATACGTCCTGAAAGGCCAACCCGTGAGGACCAAAAAATCCGTCTTTTCGGACCATTGAAAACCCTTTTGCGAATAAATGAAAACCCCTATCTTAGCTTCCTAGGATAAGGTTTAATGGTTATTTTTGGACCTCGTTTAGTGTTTGCGGTTCGCTTGATCAGCGGGCCGCTTTTTTATTTCAGTGTCGGCTGAGCATCGCGGTGGAAGCGGCATTGCAGGATATGCAGGTATTGATTGCGAACAGCATAAATGAGCCGGTGTTCGCCGGTGATCCGGCGGCTCCATATGCCCTTGTAGGTCCCCCTCAGGGCCTCTGGTTTACCGATCCCCCGGAAGGGGTCGCGGTGGCAAGCGTTGATCAGGCTATTGATCTTTTTTCGGACCTTTTCGTCCTTTTCCCCCCAGGACAGATAGTCTTCCCAGGCATTAGATTGCCATACGAGCTGCATTAGTTTTCCGCCAGTTTATGTCTTGAAGTCCTCCCCGAGCGCATTTCATGCAGCGCCTCGTCCAGCCGTTTTTGATTGGCGGGCGTGCTGATAACATGCAGCGTTTCCTGGATGGCATTGAAATCTTCGAGCGACATGACCACCACATTCTTACCCTTACTGCTCGAGACCACGACGATCTCGTTGTTGTCGCTGACGAGGTTAAGATTGCCCGCGAGGTTTTGCCGGAACGCTGTATAATTGACGATTTGCATGAAATAAGTACTTATTTAAGTACTAAATTAAAGCATTTTGCCGATTTTGCAAGGGGCTGAGCCTCATTTAAAAAAGAACGGCCCATGGAAATGGGCCGTTCGCTCTATACACATGAGAATATAAAACTA
Organism: Puia sp.; assembly: GCA_035572015.1. Classification (GTDB taxonomy): domain Bacteria; phylum Bacteroidota; class Bacteroidia; order Chitinophagales; family Chitinophagaceae; genus Puia. The sequence goes on from DATNBP010000222.1 coordinate 11,567, forward strand.
GACTGACAAGGGTATGACGGGGGATCCGCCTGGAATGTTACACGGGTTGGTTCTGGTCGCCGCTGCCGTCAATGCAGCACTTCGGCCAATTTCTTTTCCAGTTCTTCGCCGTGCAGGTCCTTACCGAGGATGACCCCGTTCGGGTCCAGCAACAAGTTGGATGGGATCTCCTGGATGTCGTATAGCTTGGCAACGGCATTGTTCCAGAACTTCAGGTCGGACACATTCGTCCAGTCGAGTTTGTCGTGGTGGATGGCGTCCAACCAGGCCTCTTTTGCGCCCGGGCGGTCGAGGGAAACGCTCAGGACGGTGAAATTCTTATCCCTGAACTTGCTGAACGCCGCCACCACATTGGGGTTCTCGGCCCGGCACGGAACGCACCAGCTGGCCCAGAAGTCGAGCAGGACGTAGTGCCCGCGAAAGTCGTGAAGGGACACAGGTTTACCCAGCGTGTCGTTTTGGGTAAAGTCGAGCGCTTTTTTCCCGATGCCGGTCAGCTCATTGATCCGGATCGTGTAAGCGAGCCGCTTGCCGGATGCGTTATTTTTTGCTGCAGGGGTCAGCTTGTCAAAAAGCGCCTCGCGCTTATCCAGGTCCAACCTGCCGAGCATGATATCTATGATGAATGCGCTGACCGGCGAGGAGGGGTGCCGAAGGACCCATTCTTTCGAGAGCTCATTACGGGTGGAGTCCAGGCGCTGCAACTCCGGTTCGAGCGCCTTATAGGCAGTCGTGTCCTTTTTCGCATAGAGTTCATTGGCCAGCCGGTAAACCGAATCCTGGTCCGCCAGCTGGGGCGCCTTCTTGAGAAAGCCTTCGTATGCGTTGTAGTCGCTGACCGCCTTCCCGCCAGTGACCACCGCATCCTTGAACATCGGGCCCGGCCCGCTGATCTTTACCAGCCCTTTGTCCAGATAGACAACGGTAAAAGCGCCCGATTGGATCTTTTGGCCGGCCTGTACGATATACTGGTCGGCTTCCCCCTCGGGAACGTCAATTGTCAATTTAAAACCGCCGGCCTCCGATTGGACGGAGTCTTTTTGTGAACTGTTCATCCGCGGATACCCATAGACCCATGTGCCGGCGGGCAGGCCTTTGATCGATCCTTCAATCGTGACGGGATTTTGCGCGCGAAGGCCCATGCCGGCCGCGAGCAAGGTCAAACAAGGGAGTAAGTGTCTCATAATAAATTGATCTATTTTGAAAATGCTTTTGCCAATTGGGCGTCGAGCTCGGACGCTTCTTCTTCCGTTCCTTTGGCGTATCGCCCAATGATCTTGCCGCTGGGATCGATGAGGATCTTGGTCGGCAGCGAATGGATCCCAAACTTGTTATCCAGGTCATCCGGGCTCTTCTCCCCTTTTCGCATCGCTGCCCAGTCAAGGCCGCGCAGAACGTTGGGCCAAAGGTCGGTGCCATCCTTTTCGATCGCCTTTTGCCAGGCGGCCGGGTTATTGTCGTCATCGGAAATGGCGATCACCGCAAAGCCCTTGTCTTTATATTCATTGTACAATTCCCTGACGTGCGGCATCGATTTCCTGCAGGGGACGCACCAACTGGCCCAAAAGTCCAGGAGCACATATTTGCCGCGGTATTTCGCCAGGCTAACTTCCTTCCCGTGCAGGTCCTTCTTATTAAAATTGGCCGCCATGCTTCCGGGCGAGCCGGCCTTCAACATCGCAACTTCGTCCGCGAGCCGTTTGCCGAGACTGGTATGCTGCAAGGCGGTACCCAGCCGGTCATAAAACATCTCCAGCGAGTCCAGCGTCAGGCTGCTCGTATGAAATTGGAGCATGAACGCGGTGACATACGATTGCGGATGTGCGGCAAAGAACTGGTAGTCCAGCTCAGCCATCCGGTCGTTGTAGGGGTCAAACTGATCGTGGATCGCGGCCGCACGGTATTTCAGCGTGTCCAGGGTCCGATCGTCGGCCTTGGCCTTGACTGCCTTCGTGTAGGCCTGGTTGGCCGCTTCATATTGATTTACCAGCGGCGCCTCTTCGTCCCGGATCGGCTTCTTGGAAGCCTCGAGCGACCGGTAGTCTGCCTCGGTCTGCGATCCGGTGATCTCTGCTTCTTTAAAACTGCCCTGTTTCAGTGCAATCGTCATGTCTCCGGGCTCGATAAAAAGATCCGTTGAATTCGGATCATCCATTGAGCCAACGCTTTTGGCGTCATACAGGTAGGCCATAGTGGGGCCATCGAGGCTGCCGTGAAACGCGAACGCGCCATTGCTGATCTTCGCGGAGTCTGCGACGCGTTTGCCGTTCGGTCCCTGGTAGCTGATGCGCATCATCCCCTCGGGATGGCCGCTGATCTTCCCTGTCAGCGTAAAGGGCTGTTGCGCGGACACCGCGGACACGGTCAGGGATGCGGGGAGAAAAAGGAGGAAAAGGGAATATTGTTGCATAGAATCAATTTGCGCGTTACGATGATGGTTTGACTGATCGGAACGGCTGTTAATAAGATGGATTTTGTTTCATCTGCCCATTGGTCTGCATTTCAGTCTGCGGAATGGGAAGGATCAGCAAGTCCTTGCTGACGAGCGTCGGGATCAGCTGCTGCACCGTTGCAAAGGGAAGCCGCCGGACAGCGTACCAGTCCTGACCGGCCTCGCCGATAAAGTTCTTCATCTCTTCCCGGATGATCAGCAAAGTGAGGTCCGGGCCGGATGCAGCATCGACGGCAGCAAAATCGGTAATACCCGCATGGCCTTCCACGGTTTCAAGGAGGGCCCGCGCCGTAGCGGGGTCGCCACCGGATGCGGAAATGGCTTCCGCCTCGAGGAGATAGGCTTCGGTCAAGCGGAAAGCATAGGAGTACTCATCCTGGATCGACGGTGCAATATTCAGCGTATCGCCCGGGTAATACTTGATGGGAGCAGGGAAACTGCCGTATCCATAAGGGCTGGTGAACATATAATAGGTCCAGGTCTGACGCGGGTCGCCCTGGAATGCGGCTGCGCCGGAGTCCGACAGGATATAGTCGTTATAGTGCAAATACTGGCTCCATTTATAGGTCTGCGCCGGACTGGTATAAGGCTGAATGCCCAGCATCACCTCATTGCTGGAAAGCCCTTTTGAATGGAAAATATCCTTCGTATTGGCCTCGAGCGTGAAAGGCGAGTTGGTGATGATATCGTTGGTCAGCCGGATCACGTTGGCGTAATCCGCCGGTGTCTGGCGATTGATCAGGAGCCGCGCCTCAAGCAATTCGGCCGTCCATTTGTTGGCGCCAGTGTTATCGGTATTCAGGGAAGGCAGGTTAGCTTCCGCGAAATGCAGGTCGTCGAGAATCGAATCGTAGCACTGCCCCACCGGCGAGCGCGGCAGGTTCAAATTCGAGGTCGTGACAAATTCATTTCTCAGGATGATGCCGTATTGGCTCGTCGTATCGTAGTATTGCGCGAAATACAACAGCAGGTACGTATTTCCGAAGGCGCGCAGGAATTTTGCCTCCGCCATCATTTCGCTCCTGGTGGAATCACCCAGGTTCTTGACCGGAGCGATGTTCTTTAAGAAGCCGTTGGCTGCATTGACGAGGTTATACCCATAACTCCACATTGTTGCGAGTTCATAGCTGGGGGGCTTGTAGGTGTGGGTGTTCAGATCGACTCCTCCGTAGGGATAGTCATACGAACCGGCCAACTCCGAAGGAAACCCTTCGTTAACATCCACCCATTGCGTGGAGGGCACGCCGTTGTTATCGGGGCTGCTGGCGGCAAACCGGTAGTAGACACCATTCAGCGCCGTCGTTGCTCCCTGCAGGTCGGAAATGATATTGCCGTCGACTTCCTGAGTGGTCGGGAGGATGTTCAGCTGCTTATTGCAGCTCGCCGAAACGATCGCCAAACCGAGGAAGACAAATATTTTGTTGATAGCAGATTGCATTGTTTTCAATTGTTTTAAATTAGAAACCGACTTTGATCCCCAGGGAGATTGTCCTCGTTGGGGGGAAATTGCTTGCATCGAAATAACCGCCGCCCGTGCTGTAGGCGTCATCTGAAACTTCGGGATCCGGGCCGGGATATTTCGTTATGGTAAACACATTTGTCAGCGATCCAAAGACCGTCGCCGAACGGAAGCCCTTGCCGGAGAACCATTTTGCCCCGTCGAGTTTGTAGTTCAGGGTGAGCGTCCGCAATTTGACATACGATGAGTTGTAGACGCTCAGGTTGCTGGCGTAAAGGAACCCGTCATTCAGCATGAGCCGGGGCCGGGTCGCATTCGGATTGGACGGCGTCCAGCGCCCCAGCATACTGACGTCGGCGTTGTTCGTACCGGTGAACTCCGTGCTGTTCCCATCCTCACCCCAGAAGAGCTTCCCGCCCTGTGAGAACGTGAAATAGAAATCCAATTCGAAGTTTTTGTATGAAAACTCTTGCGTAAATCCGCCAAAATAGTCTGGCGCCGCATGCGCGATGATCGTATTGAAATAAGGATAAGCACCCCCGAAAGAGGCATAGGTAACCGTATCCAGCAGGAACATCGGATCGCCAATC